>JAFPVA010000221.1 GCA_017413105.1 Butyrivibrio sp.
TGACAACACCTGTATTCAGATTTCTGATTTCTGAAGTTAAGCATTTCTCACGCCATCCTTTCTTTTCGTTTCCTGTTGAATAAAACATAATGGAAGATGCTCATCCTGGCTAATACATGAACGTTATTGTTGGCAATAAGCTCAGATTATCTCTCCAAAATAACCTTTTTATTCGATGACACCGGTTCTTTTCAATACTTCCTCAACGGTTTTAACGGGGATTATCTGAAGGTTCTCTTTTACCTCATCCGCAACGTCTACCAGATCCTGCTCATTCTCATAAGGAATAAAAGCTGTCTTAACACCGCTTCTAAGGGCTGCCATGAGCTTCTCAGGAAGGCCGCCGATAGGCATTACAAGGCCTCGCAGGGACACCTCACCGGTCATAGCGATCCTTGGGTCAACATCATTGCCTGTAAGAAGTGATGCTATTGCTGTAGTCATGGTTATTCCGGCAGATGGGCCATCCTTGGGCACTGCCCCGTCCGGAACATGGATGTGAAGGTCATTTTCCTCGAACATTTTGGCTTTTTCCGGGAAAAGAGATTTCACAAGGCTCACAGCAATCTGCGCTGACTCCTTCATCACATCTCCCAGCTTACCGGTGATTATGATATTTCCTTTGCCTCTGGTAAACAGTGTCTCGATGTAAAGGATTTCTCCGCCGACGCTTGTCCAGGCCATTCCTGTCACAACGCCTGCTTTCTGCTTATCAGGAACGTTTTCTCTTCGAACCGGTCTCATGTCAAGGTCTGTTCTTAGCTGGTCCTTTGTTATGGAGAGCTTGTCCTGACCGCCCTTTGATATGAGTACGGCAGCGCCTCTGCAGAGGGAATCAATTCTTTTCCTGAGTCCTCTGACGCCGGCTTCTCTCGTATATTCCTCAATTATGGTCTCAAGCACTTCATCAGACACCTCAAGTTTATCTGATGATATGCCCATAGATGCCATGGATTTTGGCAAAAGATGCTTTCTCGCGATCTTGAGCTTCTCATCAGGAGTGTAGCCTGTGAAGTTGATGACTTCCATTCTGTTTAAAAGCGGCTCAGGGATTGTATCCACGCTGTTGGCGGTGCAGATGAACATTACGTCTGAAAGGTCGTAGGGCACATTCATGTAATGATCGGTAAAAGTGTTGTTCTGCTCCGGATCAAGTACCTCCAAAAGCGCGCTTGCGGGATCTCCGTTATAGGACTGGGAAAGCTTGTCGATCTCATCAAGTACCATAACAGGATTGCTTACTCCGCTCTTGTTTATGGCATCCATGATTCTTCCGGGCATGGCACCGATATATGTGCGGCGGTGTCCTCTGATATCAGCCTCGTCCCTGATTCCTCCAAGGCTTACACGAACGTACTCTCTTCCAAGGCTCTTTGAAATGCTCTTGCCAATACTGGTCTTGCCTGTTCCGGGAGCGCCCACAAACAAAAGGATTGAGCCTGACTGCTGTTTTTTAAGATTCATAACAGCTATCTGCTGAACAATACGCTTTTTTACCTTATCAAGACCGTAATGATCCTCATCCAGAATTCTCTCAGCTTCCGAGAGGTCTATGAACTCAGCCTCCTGCTTCTTCCAGGAAAGACCTGTCACAAAATCAAGATAGTCATACAGCATGCCGGTTTCAGGGCTGTTCTTGCCCTCCTGCTTAAGCCTGTCCAGAACCTTTCTGGCTTCTTTCTCTGCATCTTCATTCATACCGGCTTCATTTATCTTTTCCTCGAACTTCTGAACATCTGTCTGATTCTCGGGATGCATCTCATCCAGCTCTTTCTGCAAATATTCCATCTGTTTCTTGATGGCGGACTCACGGTACATGTCCTTATATTCCTGCTCCTGCGCTGTGGCCGCATCTGTGGTGACCTTGGCCACTTCCACGAACTCAACAACAGCTTTTTCCATGAGCTCAAGACGGGTGGCAGCGCTGTCTTCCGCTAGAATCCTGTACTTGTCGTCATTACTGTTCTTCATCCAGTATGAAACCGCCGCAGTCAGCTCACCTACAGTATTCATGTTGTCTATCATCATATTGAAAAAGCCCGCATACTGGAATCTTGAAGACAATTCCTTGACTTCTTCCTTGAGTCTTCGCAATACCTCCATCTCTTTTTCCGGGTTGGCAGGCTCCGTATCCGGCCTTCTTGAAATGCTAAGCTCAATGTTGCGCCTCTGATCAATGGCAATCTCATCGATATTCACACGGTTATTTACCTTGACAACAATGTATCCGTCCGGACTGATGGTACTCAGAATTCCCGATGCGCCAATAGGATAAAAATTATCCTCCGTCATCTCGTTTCTCTTCTGAAAGCTCTTATTCTGCAAAAGAACTACCTTCTCACCCTGAACCGCTCTTCCGCCAAGGTTCTTGAACTCATCAGTCTGAAAATAAAGGTTTCCCTCTGAAATAAGCTGTTTATTGTATACAGGAACTACTATCATAATTAACCTCCTTTTGTTAGCACTCTTATGAGATGAGTGCTAATCCTTTGGTAAAAAAATAAAGCAGATCATCATTGAACGCTTTACAAAACATTTACACTTGTCTAAGATATTTACATGATAATAGCACTAACATTGACAAGTGTCAACGTTAAGTTTTTCGTGACTCACGAAACGCCCCCAATGACTCACTCAAACAATGTAACTCTCAGAGGAAAAGATTATGTACCAGGGATGCAATAAAACAGCTCTTTGTTCACAGAACACCATCGCAGAGAGCTTCTATGATTTATTAAAAGAAAAAGAATACTCCAAAATTACCGTCAGTGAAATATGCAAGAAATCCGGTGTTTCCAGGCAGACTTTCTATTCTCTGTTCTCGTCAAAAGAGAATATTGTCGCCTTCATTTTGTCCAAGGAATACGCTTTTAACCCGGAAAAAGAGTGTAATTGCTGCGGAACACCAACTCTTTCTGAGCTCAGTAAAGGATTTTCATCCTTTATTGTTCAAAAGGGCGATTTCATCGAGCTTCTTGAAAAGAATAACATAACCTATCTCCTGCAGGAGACTCTTTTTTGCGGTTTTAAGCATTACACTGATTCTGAGGTCAGCAATGATGACGCCGGTGAGATTCCCCGGGATCTTGCCCTGGATTTCATTGCTTCGGGACTTACTACTATTGCCAAGCATTATGTAAAGAACAGAAATGCCATCACTTGTGAACGGCTGGAGGGGATAATTTATTCACTGTTTAGTGGGGCGTTTTGAGTGAGTGGGTGAGTCAATCTGAAACGTCCCCAATGACTCACCCCCACTCACTTTTTTTATCATTTTTTTATCATTTATTTGTTGACTATTAAAGGTATATATTGTACTTTAATTGTGCTCAATCTAATTAGCATGTTTAGTCACTACAGCACAGATGAAAGGATGGTAAAAATATGGCTAATTTTGATTATGATGTTCTATATATCGGTACTGGTCATGCTGCATGGCATGGCGCTCTTATTCTTGCAGGAGCCGGGAAAAAGATTGCTTTTGCAGAAAGGGATTTGACAGGCGGAACATGTACCAACTATGGATGCGATGCCAAGGCTCTCCTGGATGGACCGGCTGAGCTGGTCTCCGCTCTTGAAAGATACAAGGATCTTGGACTCAGTGCCGATGTTAAGATGGACTGGCCCAAATTTATGGGATATAAACACATGGTAATCGATCCTCTTGCAAATGCCATGACAGGCCTGCTCACAAATGCCGGTTTTACCATCATCAGAGAAAGTGCTGAGTTTGTTGATCAGCATACGGTAAAAGTTGGAGACAAGACTGTTACTGCAGAAAATATCGTTGTCTGCACAGGCCAGAATGACTTCAAGCTTGATATTCCTGGAAAAGAGTATATGCATACAAGCCGCGAGATATTGGATCTTCCACAGCTGCCTGAGCATATTACTTTCATTGGAGCAGGTATTATTTCGATGGAGTTTGCTTCGCTCCTTACACAGTTCGGCGTTAAAGCAACCGTAATTGAATTTGCGGACAGAGCTCTTTTAGCATATAGCGAGGAATATTCTGCAAGAGTTGTGGATAAGCTTAAGGCTGCAGGTGTTGATTTCCACTTTGGTGAGTCTTTAGCTTCTGTAGAAAAAGACGGTGAGAAATATATCGCCAAGACCGCTTCCGGCCTGACAGTTACAACGGACTACATCCTTGCTGCTACAGGAAGAAGAGCTAATGTCGAAGGACTTGGCCTTGAGAATGCCGGAATCGAGTACAGCCCAAGAGGCATCAAGGTTGACGACCATATGCGCACCACAGCACCTAACGTATATGCCAGCGGTGACGTGGTTGATAAGATGATTCCAAGGCTCACTCCTACTGCAACCTTCGAGTCAAATTACATCGCTCTCGCTATTCTTGGCGCACCACAGCCTATCCAGTACCCGGCTGTTCCAAATGTAGTATTTACGCTTCCAAGAATTGCTGCTGCCGGTGTTACAGTAAATCAGGCCCTGAAGGAACCTGATAAATATACCGTTGCCAAGGTGGAATACGGAAAACTTCTTGCCTTTGAATATAGAAATGAGACTGACGCCGAAGCTACCGTTATTCTCGACAAGAACAAATACCTTGTCGGAGCCGAGCTCTACGGTGACCAGGCCGGCGAAATGATCAACATCATTACAATGATCATAAATGGAAGAATGACTATGGAAATGATCATGGGTACGATCTGGGCATTCCCGACACAGACAGACGGTCTTGTAGAGATGCTCGCACCTATGCTCCACAGCGCAAGGGATGACGCGTGAATAATTGATTATTTTGACACTATTGTCATTTAATAAATTTGGCAGACTACATTGCCCATAAAAAGCAATATAGTCTGCCAAAAAAAGCCGTAAAATTCTCTCCGGTACCCCATGTACACAGGTAAAAGCGGTAACACACATGGTGAGAAAAAACTCAATATACCCTGCAAAAAAACTGTAAAAAACGAAATATTCATATTAGAAACCTTTATTCAACATATTTCATATAGTCGCCGTAGCCCTCTAAGTCCATCTGATCATAAAAGTCTCTTGACCCATCTGAAAATAGCTATCAGAATTCTACTTTTTTATCAAAGCAAAGATGTAATGCAAGCCTCAACATCTTTTACATCAGCTGTAGGCTCAAATCTTGCTACTACATTTCCCTCACGGTCAATAATGAACTTAGTGAAATTCCACTTGATGTCAGGCTTCTTGTCCCATTCAGGATCTGCTTCTGCAAACATCTTCTCAAGAAGTGCCTTGAACTCATGCTCCTGGAATCCCTCAAATCCCTTCTGAGATTTAAGATATGTATAAAGAGGAAGCTCGTTCTCACCATTTACATCAGCCTTTGCCATCTGAGGGAAGGTTGTGTTGTAATGAAGTGTGCAGAAC
This sequence comes from Butyrivibrio sp., assembly GCA_017413105.1. GTDB lineage: Bacteria > Bacillota > Clostridia > Lachnospirales > Lachnospiraceae > Butyrivibrio. The sequence goes on from JAFPVA010000221.1 coordinate 5,371, forward strand.
TCA
>JAFPVA010000222.1 GCA_017413105.1 Butyrivibrio sp.
AATTTCAGATTGCAAAATGCGGCATATATGCTTAAAAGCAGCACTTACTCAGTTCAAACAATTTATGAGTTATGTGGATTTGATAACAACAGTTATTTCTCTAAATCATTTAAGGAACTGTTCCACTGTTCACCTCGTGAATACCGTAATAATTAAGAACAAGGCAACGATGAAGATTTAGAACGGCCGTAGAATATCTGAACTACTTGATTAATATAAGAAACCCCCCCAGATAAAATCCGGGGGTTTCGAACCTGCATCTGCAGAATGATTATCTCTTTGAGAACTTTTTCACTGTCTTAAGTGCCTTATTTTGGGCATTCCTAGGGCGAGTTGCTGTTTACCTGCTGCGTACGGTAGAAAGCTCAGGGCTACTGTATGCGGCTGGTGGCAACTTTAATAACTGCGATCAAAAATAATATAAATGCGTATATTACGCACGTTCCCTGCTGGCACAAGTCACCAGGGAACGTGTTTGTGATATATGATTTTATTTAAGCAGTGGATAGTTGTTATCATTCAATTGCTATCATTCAGTGGTCAACATCCACAGTATCATCAGGTTCTGGCAGATCCCCCTTCTTTTCCTTTTTTATCCACCAGAATAACAGCAGAAAAGATGCTATAAGGGCCATAACCTCTGCTACAGGTGTGGCGTACCACAGACCCTTTGGGCCAATAAGGAGCGGAAGAAGAAAAACTGCGATAAGGGGACCGACAACCCCCTTGACTACTGCGATGGCAAGGGATGCCGACCCCTGATTAAGTCCTGTAAAGTACGAAGAAAAGTATGTGGTAATACCGTTCAACAGGAACGATATGGAAATAATCTGCAATGCCTGAACAGACAACATTGTCAGCTCTTCGTTGTATCCCACAAAGAACCGTGATACCGTATCAGCCAAAAGAAAACTAACACCGCTCATAATTGCACCAAGGATTCCCATCAGCACAAGGCCATTTCGGCGAAGACTGCGCAGTTCTTCAATATTTTTTTTGCCCAATTGATATCCTACTGCTGGAACAATACTCATGGCGATGCCATAGAAAATAGCAATGAATATACCGCCTACATATTCACTGACTGCATAGGCACCTACGCCATTCTCGCCAATCCATCGTATAAGTTGCAGATTAAAGATCAGCGCTACAATAGCATATGACACCGCATCCACCATCTCTGATGCACCATTGTACAGTGTCCTTCCAAGCGCTCTGATATCCATCTTTGGACGGACAAAATGAATCGGATTTTTTTTATTCAGAAAGAATACTAATGGAATAATCCCACTAGAAAACCAGGCCAGGCCGGTGGCAAGTGCAGCTCCTTCCATACCCTGGCCCAGGACAGCAACGAATAGCCAATCAAGTATAATGTTTACTACAGCATTGCAAATCGTTGTTCCCAGCCCCAGTCCGGGTCTTTCTGCGGTGATCAAAAGCGAATGGAATGCTATGGACAGCATCTGAAACGGCATAAAGAATGCCAGAATCCGTCCGTACGTAATACAGGCGGGAGCCATGTCTTTTGATGCACCAACCAAGTTACTAAGTGCAGGCAAAAGATAATACAGAATAGCAGAAAGCATCACCCCAAAAGCAGCTATCACTGATACTAACATACTTAATGAGCTGCAGGCTCTTTCTTTCCTTCCTTCCCCCAGTTCTTTTGAGATCAGTGCGCTGCCACCGGTACCAAACATAATCCCAACGGACATAACTATCAGAATCGGTGGAAAAATCAGATTCTCTGCCTCAAAAGCCTTATCACTAATATAATTGGAAATAAAAAAACCATCTGCAATCTGATATGTGGTATCCACAAGCTGCATGCCAATGCTTGGCAAGGAGAATAATAGCAGCTTGTTAATGGTAAAATGATCAGAAAGCTGAATTTTATTGTCGACCATCAAATGCCCCTTTTTCTAAATCAAAGTACAAGATTTTTTACCAAAGACTCCAACAATGACACATAGGTGTCATGGAAGGCAAATATGTTTTCTTCATCATAGATTTCTTTCACATATTCAAGTTCTGCGTCGAAACCGCCATCACCGTATTCATTTTCCAGCAATTCAAGCTCCAGGCGGGCACTTGCTGCCGAAAAGGGATCATCTAAAGCTATAAATTCAGGTGACAATTCATCAAGTTCACTTGCGTTTATTCCTAACTGAAGATTTACCTCCATCGGATCAGAATTAAACGCCGAATCAAATCCCACGAAATAGTCATAAGACGAGTGAGCTATACCCTGACCTATCTGACGTTTAACATCAAGTAGAATTTCTCTCATATTATCAAATTCATCAATGTTAACTCCAACCGGAAGATTTTTAATAAGAAGTCCTACTGCATGCTCTGATTCAGGTGACAGCCTGTCATTGAATATCCAGTTACACATTACCTTATCTGTCTTTTCATGTTTTGACAATGCTATCAAAGCACATGTTATAGCCATACAGGAGTGAGTGACACCCCAATAGTCCTCTGCTTTTTTTACCTGTTCTGCATCAAAAGCAAGTCTCTTTATTCTGCCTGCAGCAGAGTTATTGTTTGACTTATGGTCAGTTTTTGGAATTATCTTGTAATCTTTTGCATTACTGCCGTAATATTCCTCAAAATATGCTTTATCGGCTTCATAACTGCCATTTTCCTTAGCTTTCTCTATATTATCAAGAAGTACAAAGTAATAATCTTTCTGAAGTTCACGTCCAAAATATGCATCTGTAACATCCTGCAGCAAAACGCCAATGGAGCCACCATCCATAAGAAGATGATGCACGTCAAAGAACAGATAAACATTTTCACTTGTACGGAAGATTCTGGTTCTGAACAAACAGGAGTTAAGAATTCTTTTAAAAGGCCTCACCAGTGTCTTCTTAAGCTCCTCCATATCCGCCTCTGTCACATTTTCAACCTGAAAATCCGGCAAAACGCTTTCGTCATATCTTTGCTGAAGATCAGCTTTTTCATTGTATTCAAATACAATACTTAAACCAGGATGATTATATATAGCTGCTTTCACAGCTTTACATAATCTGTCTGCATCTATATTCTTACCAAATTTTGCCAGAAAATGCATATTGCTCCACATTGATGAGCCCGGGTTAAATAACTGGTAGTCAATCATCTTGATCTGCATCGCAGAAAGTGGATGCGGTCTTTTTCTGGAACTAGCTTCTCTTTCATCAGGATTGCCAAGGGAAGTCTTCTCATAGACAACTTTAGCGATTTCTTTAGGAGTCTTTTTCTGGAATACATCCGCCGCTGTAAGCCCTTCAATTGCTGCATCAGAAAGTACGGCCATAGCCTTTAGAGAGTCTCCTCCAAGTTCAAAGAAATCGTCTGCAGTTCCCACAGAATCCTTCTCAAGAGAAAGAGCTTTAGCAAAAGCAGCGCATAGTTTTCTTTCTATTTCATTTTCCGGAGCCACATATTCTGCCCTGAGCTCGGATATATCAGGAACAGGAAGAGCTTTTCTGTCAATTTTCCCGTTCACGGTCAGTGGCATCTCCTGAATCCTTTTGATAATCGAAGGAACCATATATTCCGGAAGCTTCTGTTTAATAAAATCATTGTAGGCTTCCATATCAGGCTCATTTTCTGCCACATAATATCCTGCAAGAAATTCAGTTATGTCCGTCTTTATTACCTTAACAGCAGCGGACTTTATCCCCTCAAATTCATCCATTACTCTTTCAATCTCATCAAGTTCGATTCTAAATCCACGGAGCTTGATCTGATTATCTATTCGCCCAAAAATGCGGATATCACCATCAGAAGTCCAAGCACACAAATCGCCACTGTGATAAGCTCTAAGACCATTGTACATAAAGAAAGCTGCGGCAGTCTTCTCGGGAAGTCCCACATAGCCTCTTCCCACCTGCTTTCCTGCTATTATCAATTCCCCTTTGATACCTACTGGCAGTTCATTTCCAAATTTATCAAATATATAAAATGCTGTATTGGCCATGGGCTGACCAATGGTAACAATCTCTGAATTCTCTACAAGGCTGGCTGAACATCCCATGGTACATTCTGTTGGCCCATATACATTTAAAACAACGCTATCGCCCCTTATACTTCGAAGGTTTTCGTACAGCGAGGCAGGAAAAGCCTCCGCACCTATATCAAAGAAAGTGATATTTTTAATGGCTGCTCTCGAAGCAGGAATACTAAGAAGGCTTGACAGATATGTAGGTGTACAGGTAATACCATTGACATCATTCTCCGTGATAAGTCTTGCTAACAGCTCTGGATCGTGGATTTCTTCTTCAGTAGCTATTACAACGGTGTTACCATTACAAAGCGGAACGAATTCCTCCACAACTGACACATCAAAAGAAAATGAAGCCAGTGCCAGATTAATTCTGTTTTCGCTGGCATAGTGCATGATTTCAATAGATTTGTGATTTCTATGAACATAATTGGCAATATTCGAATGCTCAATCATTACACCCTTGGGTCTTCCGGTTGATCCTGAGGTATAAATGCAATATGCCAGATTTTTTTCTTTAGAATGGGCAGATTTGATATCCCTGAACTTCTCATCAGGCTTTATCTGTGCATAATCTGACACCTCAAATATCGTTTCGAGAGTAATGATCTCATATCCATTATCACAAAGTCCTGTTCTGCTTTTCTTTATATCTTCGGTTGTAATAAGTAACGAAATATTTGAATCCTGCATACAGAAATCAATTCTTTCATCAGGATACTCGGGAATAAATGGGACAAAAGCTCCCCCGGCCTTTAAAATTCCAATCTCCGTTACATATACATAGATATTTCTGTCCAGAAGAACGCCAATAGGAGCATCTTCTCCAATATTTTTCGAATTAATAAAAACAGCTATCTGATTAGATAAAAGGTCTAGTTCATCATAAGTAAGAGACTTACCTGCACATATTACCGCTTTTTTAGTCGGCATAAAGCGAGCAATATTATTGATCTGTATGTGCACAGGCATGAAGTACATATCAACTTCTTTATCATTAAATACTGTGGTCTGTTCTCTGTCTGTTTCAGTCATCATAACAACATCACCAATTTTTTCGCAGGTAAGAAGCTGGCTGACAATAAAGAAGAAACGCTCTGCAAATTTATTTATCCATCCTTCTGAAAATCTCTCATTTCTATATTCAATAGTCATGTTATACAGACCGTTCGTTGCAAATAGCTGAATGGACATACAGCCTGTGACCATACCTGTGTGATAATGTTCCATGAAATAAGAATCGCTTTTTAGCCTCTGTTCCCCTGCCGCTATTCCCATATTATCCGTGAACATATCCCCCTGGAAAATAAGCTCAACATCTTCATTTACCGGGCATGTTTTCAAGATCTCGTCAAAAGAGTAAATATCATTACCCATATTGGCGAAGATTTGTTTACTTATTTCTGACAGGAATGTTTTGACCTCTATGTTCTTCGAAATATCGCCATAGACAGGAATTCTCTTGATCAAAGTCCCAATGGTATTATCCATCTCTTTCAGAGATCTTCCATTATAAACTGTAGAGAAGGACACATGCTCTGCGTACAGGTATTTGCCAAGAAGCAATGCCATTGCTCCCATAAAAAGTGAGCTTTCGGACAGCTGGTATTTATAACAGAATGCTTTTATTGTTTCAGTCTTAAGAGTTCCCGGTTCATATCTATAATTTGCACTGACACCAGGGGTAAGGGGCTTATTAATATCTCCCGTCAGAGCATCTATGCTATCCATCTTTGAAAAGAGATTTGCATAATATTCCTTAGCGTGCCTGTGGGCTCCATTTTCAATAAGCTTCTGTTCATACATACCAGCCTGTTGAATTGAGCATTCTTCCTTTAGTAGTTCTCTGCCTCCAAGTGCTCTGTTGAGATCTGATATGATAAGGCTCAATGAAGTTGCGTCAACAGCAATGAGATGACTCTTAAGTATGAGATAACAACATTCTTTTGTTTTATATACAGCAAAATTAAACAGCAGATTGTCAAGCACCCTGACAACCGGCATATAGCTTTCGATAAAATCTATTCTTTTTGCCCTCTCTCCCTCAAAAACCGGAACTTCAATCTTTATATTGGGAACAAGGGTCATGTATGGAAGCTCGTTCTCTCTGCATTTAATATGGTACTTTAGCGTTGGATGAGCTTCAAACAAGGCCATGACTGCTGATATAAGCTGATTTTCGTCTATATCCGGATCAGCCTCCATCATATATTGTGTTGTATAGGTCTCCTTACTACCACCGGTAATACCTTCGAGGTAAATTCCAAGCTGAGTTTTAGTGAGAGGATATTCCTCTCTGTCCATAGGAGGAACGCCTATATTACTGGCATTATTTTCAATAAAAACAGAAAGTTGTCTGGGTGTAGGATTTGCAAATATATCGCCATAAGAAACCGAATAGCCTTCCTCCTCAAGCACTGACATGAGCCTTGACGCTGAAAGCGATGTTCCTCCATAGTCAAAGAAATTCCCTGTCACACTATAATTTCTGCTCCCAAGAACTTCAGCAAAAATTCGACATAGAAGCTTTTCGATTTCTGTGTCCGGTGCCTCGTATTCCTTGCCGTCGAATATGATCTCCATCTCCATCAGTTTTGTTCTGTCAAGCTTCTTGTTTTGATTAAGCGGCATCTCATCAAGCCGTACAAAGACATTTGGAACCATATATACTGGAAGATTCCTCTTGAGAAATTCAGTTATTTCCTTATTTTTTATCTCGTGCTCTGCTGTATAAAAAGCAACAAGGAAATCCTCCTGACCTTTATTTCTCATGAGTGCCTTGCACTCCATAATTCCTTCAACCTGCCTTATCTGACTTTCAATTTCCCCAAGCTCCACTCTCTGACCATGATACTTGACCATGTCATCATTTCTGCCCACAATATGGAATTCTCCCATCCTGTCTCTGATGGCCAGATCTCCGGTTCTGAAATAGCTTTTACCATCAATATCAACAAAGGAAGCTGTATTGCGTTCTTTAAGTTTTTGATATCCGGTCGTAATAATGTTTCCGCTTAAAAGAAGTTCTCCAACTACATCATCAGGAGCTTCCTCTTTGTTCTCTTTCAAAATAACTGCATCCACAATTGGATTTATAAAGCCTATACTGTCACTTCTGTCTTCTATTGTCACTAATCTGCTAAAGACACCGGAATTTGATTCCGTAAGGCCATATGAATTAATTACATGAATTGTTGGATTTAAAGCAAATAACGGCTCTAAAATCTGAACATCAAGCTTTTCCCCCCCTAATAGGACTATATCCAATATAGCAAATGCGGGTTTTATTGCTCTTTGAGGCAAAAGATTTTGCATGAAGGATGGGGTTACAAAAATACCCTGTACCTCATATTCAAGCATAGTTTCAGCTAAAGTAGAGATATTTCTAAACAGCTCTTCTTTAGCAAAAAATATGCTGTTTCCATTGCTTAATACTCCATAATCAAGTAGTGATGCTACGAAAGAAATCTGTGTAAGTGTCATCCATACGGGACATGTAAATAATTCATGTAATGGAAAACTGTCGCCTGTAATTGTTACAAATTCCGCATCAGCCCTTACAGTATTTTTGACTCCTTTAGGAGTCCCTGTTGAACCTGAAGTGTAGAAAATATGCGAAAGTCTGTCCATGTCTATTTTAGGAAGATCTACAGAATCACCTTCGTAAGTCAAAACATCATCTACAAACAGAATCTTAAAATTTCCACTTAATAAGTTCTGTTTTTTACTAAGGATATCCCTGGTAGTGATAAGTACAGGGCTATCTGCATTTGCCATGCAGTAACTGATTCTATCATCAGGATATTCATCTGTCATGGGAATATATGCAAGGCCAGCTCTTACCAAGCCTATTTCCAATGGGAAAACATAGGATTTTCTGTCCAACAAAAGACCAATAGGGGTTCCCTCCTTTAACTCAGGACAGGTGACAACAATTCCATAAGCAACCTTGTTAGCAAGTTCATCCAGATTTCTAAAGGTCAGTATTCTGTCACATGCAATAATAGCTGTCTTATCCGGATTCTCCTTTGCAAGTTTTGCTATTTTTTCAGGTATAGACACAAGATTATTTATGTTTTTTCCCATTGTTTAACTCCCTTATTCAAGTACAAACCGCAAATAATAAGCGTTCTACGAGAATAATTATCTAATAAAAAAAAAATTGAAACAACGTATTTTAGTATATTTATGTTTTTTTTATAACAGCTCTCCTCATCGCCCTTTGATTTCTATTCTGTCCAGAATTCCCTGCACGCCTACATTCTGGTGTGTTAGATACATTCTTGCCACATCCTCAATGAAAGTGCTGTCTGCTCCTGTCTTCTTCTGAATCTTATCAAGATTTACGCCTCTATCGATATTTTTTATGACCATGGAGACCAGTTTATATAGGTCATCAGTCGCCCTTGGAGGCACTTTCTCCATACTCACATTAGCAGTCTTTGCATGACCATAATAAACAGTCTCTGGCTTAAGCTTCAGTAATCTGTTCCAGCTTTTTTCAATCTTCATTCCCTTGTGAAAATCAAGTTCATACAGAGGATTAAGATCTCCAACAAATAGCTCTCCTGAATCAATCCACAATGAAATGCTGTCATCACTGTGCCCGGGAGTAGGAATGATTTCTCCATTTATACCTATTGTACCAAGAAAGTCACGACTTTCTTCTATCCGTATACACTTTACGTTATCATCAACAATAGGAATAAACGCATCGTTCTTTTCTTTTTCAAAAACACCATCTGCCGTATGGATATATTCCCGCTGCACATCCATTACAACTATTACAGGTCCATACTCTGCTATCTCCTGGGCTATTCCCATATGATCAGGATGAAAATGTGATATGAGGATGTAATCAATCTTCTGAACTGGGATATCCAATTTTCCTATTGCACTGCAGAAAGCAGAAAAAGAACCGGCCCATCCGGTATCAAAAAGCATTATCCCCCTGCTGCCCTTTATGAGATATGTGTTAGTATTGGAGTATTTTAGCTCATGTACTACAACATCGTTCATTGCACAATCACCTTCTCAAAAGCCATCCGGGGATACTCATCCTCATCAACATAGATTGTCCCGCAATGAGTGAACCCAAGCTTAGCAAGCATACTCTGCATCACTTTATTATCACCATGGGTGTCGATTCTAAGATGCACTGACTGCTCAAGCGCCCATGTTATGCAAAATGAGCCTATGCCTTTCACCGAACCATCAGATGCTATCCTATGCACCACTCCATATTTGTTACCACCTATCCATTCACCATCTTCTATTGCCCTGTAATTTGGCTCAATATCTTTTCCCTGGTCAAAGAAAAATGTACCGACAACATCGCCATCCTCATTTTCGCAGACATAGCTGCAACCTTTTCTGATATCGTCTTCTATCAAATCCCTCGGTGGCCAGTTCGTTGGCCCCCACTGATTTGAATTTCCATGCTCTGCCATGAATCTTCTGGCATAAGCATATATTTCCATTACCCTGGTCAGATCAGTCTCTGTCGTTTTTCTTATCTTCATCTGTTTATGATTTAATATTTCCTTTCTGAATATGCTCCTGTATCAGTTTATCTGTAACTTCTTCATACAGTTTTTCAGAGCCATACCTTGTTTTACTCTGTCTTCCATAGACCTGGTCCTTTGTCACTCCATGCTCCCTCCAGTCACCCCCGCCATTACTGTTGTTTAACAGAAGCGGCTGAAGATTGTCCATAGCATGCGCATACTTTGATTCCGGTGTATCATATGCCTCAAATTCATCAAAAAGCGCAATCAGCTCTGCCTTCTGATCGTCAGGAAGAAGTGAGAAAATTCTCTCCTTCGCCTTATTCTCCCGATCCTTTTGTGTCTTAAGCCCCTCAGCGTCATATGCATACGTATCGCCGGCGTCTATCTCCACCACATCATGTATCAGGCACATAAGCATGACCTTTGTTATATCAACAGACTCATTAGCATACTCTTTCAAAAGATATGCCATTAACGCCATGTGCCAGGCATGTTCTGCATCATTCTCATTTCTGCCATGACCAGACAGATGGGTCTGTCTGAATATGTTCTTTTCCTTATCTACTTCCAAAACAAAATCAAGCTGCTTTCTTAATCTCTCATCCATTTTCTCTATCACGCCTTCAACTCTATGATCAAGGAATCAATAACCCTCTCATAATCTGATTCAATCAGTGTGACACGCACATTTGCTTTCTTGAATCCGCTGATAATTCTACTGTTATCTTCCTTTAGATTATCTACTGTACAATATGAATCATCGAGCCTCACCTCTATGTCTGATCCGTGCGCTTTTATATCAGAGAAGTGCTTATCAATATAGCCATCTGTAAATGCAAGGCACAAAAAATGGATATGCTCAAGATACTGATCAGAAAAGTCGCTTCTCCAACCGAAGGGAATATAGCACCCCTCAATTATTAGGTTCTGATTATTTTCTATCGCTGTTTTCACCATTTCTCTGACTATTGGCCAAAGATAACTTGTAAGAACATCATCAGGATCCTCTGGAGAAAGGTTGGTATTTCCGCTGCGGATAAGACCCATTTTCAAGTGATCTATCGATACATATGGATATTTATATTCTTCAAGCATTCTCTGTGCCAGTAATGTCTTACCAGTATGAGACGCTCCAGTTATTATTATCACCATATTGTTCAACCTCATTACTCAGTAAGATAGTTGTAGCTTACTACAAATAATTGTACACTACAGCATGATTTACAAAAATAGGATTTTCATAATATAGTAGGGCGTGCACGACCCTAAGTACTCCGTCCTGACGGTATGAACAGCCGCCATCTCTGAGCAGAACATTCTGTTCATGAAATGCCTGAAGTTTCTGGTCAAGCCCTGCAACTCTCTGGACCGGGACATGGCCAATAATAAAACTGTAATCAGTTTCTACATATTTTTCTATGACAATATATCTTGGCCAGAAAATCGGTGAGAAGAAGGCTCATGAAGGCGGAAATATCATTGGCCGCGGATTATTAATGTTTTTATCCATAGGAATAATTCTTACAGTTATTCTCCCCGTATTTTCACCTCAACTGGCTGGAATTATGCACGCTCCGACAGAGGCATTTGATTTAACTGTCAAATATTAATTTCAAAAAAGACGCTACCATTTGAATTCCACAGGGATTCCATTCATTGGAACGGTGCAATAATTAAACGAATTTTATTTTTAGGAACGCCTATAGCTGTGCAGGATTTACTTGTAGGAATATCCTTCCTGGTTATATTGGCTATCGTAAATGCAATAGGATTGACAGAATCAGCTGGTATCGGTGTTGCTGAGAAGGTTTGTGCATTTATAATGCTTGTTCCTGCCTCATTTATGCAGTCGATGTCAGCCTTTGTTGCCTGGTATTTATGAAAAAACGACTACAAAACCTCAATACTATAAAAATAGAGGCTCACCCTTTAAATTAATGGTGAGCCAATTTGTTTATCTAATATTATCTTTTATAAACTCCAACACATCTTCTCTGGCAGTTTTACCTGCTTCAGGTTGAAATCCATGGCCTTCGCCTTCCATTACAATAAGCTCTGCGTTCTTATATAAAGAAGCAGCTTTCTCTGAATATGCAAGAGGTACTATTTTATCCTTATCACCATGAAGGATAAGCACATTGTTTGGATAAGAGCCAATCTCATTAAAAATATAAAAGTCATGAATTGACTCAAAAAAGTTCTTTCCCAATGTCATTCCCCAAAATTCCTCACTTTCAGGAATCATATCTGTATCTGGGTAAGTCTCTCGCCAATTGTCAGCTATGCATAGAGCAGGAAAATAAAGAGCCATTCCTGCCACTTCATCACCTAATTCCTCTGTTGCCAATGTAGTTACCAGACCACCTTGACTGCCTCCAAATAAAAAGATATTCGAAGAATCAATATATTCCTGTGACTTAAAGTAGTTGTATGCACTCAATAGATCATTTTTTTCTGTGAAAATGGTCATGTCCTTTGTGTCTCCAGTACTTTTTGACCGGGTAGAACCTCCACAGAAATCTAATGTATAAGTTGCTACTCCATTTTTAGCAAAGAGCTCTCCCTCTTCTTTAAAATCATCGCCTACACCATTATACCCATGGCACATAATAATAAGTGGTGTCTTGGCATCTGTTTCTGGCTTGTAAAGTGTTCCATATAAGCTGTTTTCACCGCTTGGAATTGTCACCTCTTCTGTATTAACAGCATAATCCGATTTCATCACAACCTCCTTGGAACTAGTTTGGGTTTTGCCACAACCTGCCAGCAAACAAAGGCTCGTTGCCAGCATTACAATCATACATTTTTTCATAATAAAAATCTCCGCCTTTTCATTGTTAGATGACTAATTAGTATACTAAATATTACTTCACTTCTTTTCGGTTGTCAATTCTTGGTCAATAAGGTATATAATAATTAGATATCTAATCGTTATGGGAGTTGTATATGAAATACGATAAATTATTCATGGCCTTACTTGGTGCTTCAGCTGCACATGGAGAAGCCAGTAGACAAATATTCAAAGACTATGGGTTAACAGAATCCCAGCCAAAAATACTATATATTTTGGATTTCAACGAAGGAATTATCCAGAAGGACTTTGCACAATTGTGCAGTATTAAGCCCTCAACAATGACCGTTCAATTAACTCGCTTGGAAAAAGAGGGCTTGATTAGACGTGAAATCTGTTACGTTTCAGGTGGAAAAAAGGCATACAAAATTTACCTTACAAAAAGGGGAAAAGAAATAGCCGATTCTTTGATTGAAAGAATCGACAAGCTTGAAGAAATATGTTTTAGAGGATTTACAGAGGATGAACGCAATCAGCTCCTCTCTTTACTAGAAAGGGTGGAAACAAACACCACAACATTGATCTAACCTTTCTGCTACTCTACAAATACCAATAAAAAAGAACCGATTTTCAAAATCGGTTCTTACTCTTTTATGCGTTTGCAACTGCTACAACCTTAAGTGTGTAGGATTTGCTGGTTGTTCCATATCCTCTGTTCCTCCAGCACTTTGTTAAAAGCATCCGGCATTTCCTGTATCATTTCTTCTCCCATAATCGGAACAAGATCTTCTTTCCAGAATACAGGAATGTTCAGTTCATGAGCCTGTTTTGTCAATGAATAAGCCCACCCGGGATCTGTTTTAACAGTCCTGCTCTTTGCACCTGTCATGGTTCCCACCACAATCCAGTCAATGCCTGTAAGATCAACCTTACCCGGATCATCGAACAAAGGCTCAAAGGTAACATGATATTTTTTTGCCTTCACATTGCTCCGCAGTGCATCAATACGCCATAACTCAGACTTTCTCGTAACTGTAACGCCAAACCATGCATTATCAAGATCTGTTTCAAAAGACAGAAGATCCGGTCGTTTGGTAAGAAAAAGAAACTGGTGCTGAGGATTCTCTGCTATCTTTTTAAAGACTTCCTCTCTCCATTCCTCATGCCAGCCCGA
>JAFPVA010000223.1 GCA_017413105.1 Butyrivibrio sp.
CACAGGCAGGCAATCAGCTGCCCGAACATTATATAGAGATAAATATCATAAGAGCAATATGGCAAATATATATGTGTAAGAGTTACTTCTAGACCTCTAGAATTTACTCTTGCAAACTGGAATTAAAATATACATTTAAGTGTTGAATGAGGACATAAAGTTTTTTGAAGGAGAAAAAGAAACATGTGTGCAATTCTTACATACGCCAGCAGCGATATTTCGCAGGAGGTATTTGAAGAGCTATTAAAAAGAACCAGTTCCAGGGGCCCGGACATGAGCCGGACCCTGAAGGTACCGGCAGGGCTCATGGGCTTTAACAGACTATCGATCATGGGACTTAATGAGGAGGGCATGCAGCCCTTCTCTTTGAATGGTAACGCGGTTGTATGTAATGGTGAGCTTTATGGGTTCAAGAGTTTAAAAGAATATCTGGTATCTCTGGGCTACAGCTTTAATAGTGACAGTGACTGCGAGATAATCCTTCCACTGTATGAGAGACTTGGCACAAAAATGTTTGGGCTATTAGATGCTGAGTTTGCACTCGTCATCTATGATGCCAAAAAGAACAGCTTTGTTGCTGCAAGGGATCCCATTGGAATCAGGCCTCTTTACTATGGCTATGATGAACAGGGAAAAATTGTATTTGCATCAGAGCCTAAGAACCTTGTTGGTGTATGCTGCAGAATAGAGCCATTTCCTCCGGGACATTACTATGAGGATGGCAAGTTTGTGTGCTACAGGGATATGACAAAACCTCATATGGCTTCACATGACCATGGTGCTCAGAAAGAGGACGTAGAGGTTATATGTCAGAACATACATGACAAGCTTTTGAACGGAATCAAAAAGCGTCTTGATGCAGATGCACCTGTGGGATTTCTTTTATCAGGAGGTCTTGATTCATCACTGGTATGCGGTGTTGCGGCAAGTCTTAGTGATAAGCCTATAGAGACCTTTGCCATAGGAATGGACATAGATGCCATAGACCTTAAATATGCAAGGGAAGTGGCAGACTATATCCACAGCAATCATCACGAAGTGATTATCACAAAGGATGATGTTATAGGAGCATTGGATCCTGTTATCCATGCTCTTGGAACCTTTGATATAACCACAGTTAGAGCTTCAATCGGCATGTATCTTCTTTGCAAATGGATACATGAGAACACTGACATCAGGGTAGTCCTTACAGGAGAAATTTCCGATGAGCTCTTTGGTTACAAATATACAGATTTTGCGCCAAACGCTGAGGCTTTCCAGAAGGAAGCAGAGAAGAGAGTAAGAGAACTTCATATGTATGATGTGCTCAGAGCAGACAGATGTATCAGCGTAAATTCATTAGAAGCTAGAGTGCCTTTTGGGGATCTGGATTTTGTGGATTATGTAATGGGCATTGACCCTGAGAAGAAGCTCAACACCTACGGCATAGGCAAATATCTTTTAAGACATGCTTTTGAAAAAGATGAGTTCATTCCATATTCAATCCTTATGAGAGAAAAGGCAGCTTTTTCAGATGCAGTGGGACACTCCTTAAGAGATGACCTGATGGAGTTTGCAGACAGAACCTACACCTATGCGGAACTCGAAACAAAGAAAAAGTATTATCCACATGCAACACCATTTACAAAAGAGTCTTTGCTCTACAGAGAAATATTTGAAAAGTATTATCCGGGACAGTCAGAAATGATAGTTGACTTCTGGATGCCCAACAAGGATTGGGAAGGCTGTAATGTTACAGATCCATCCGCAAGAGTACTCAGTAACTATGGTGCCAGCGGAGAGTAAAGCTATAAAGGAAAAGAAATATAAGTAAACAGGAGGAGAAAGATATGATCGATGCCAGCAAACTTACAGAAGAATTTGGATGCCTTGTTTTTAATGACAAAGTAATGAGACAGAGACTTCCAAAGGATATTTATCAGGCAGTACACAAAACAATTGAAAAGGGCACACATCTTGAACTTGATGTTGCTAACTGTGTAGCAGCGGTTATGAAGGAGTGGGCAGTAGAGAACGGTGCAACACATTTTACTCACTGGTTCCAGCCAATGACCGGACTTACTGCAGAAAAGCATGACAGTTTCATTTCACCAACAAGCGACGGCTCAGTTATCATGGAGTTTTCCGGAAAAGAGCTTGTAAAGGGTGAGCCGGATGCATCAAGTTTCCCATCAGGTGGTCTTCGTGCAACCTTTGAAGCAAGGGGATATACAGCCTGGGATCCATCATCACCTGCATTTATCAAAGACGGTTCATTATACATTCCAACAGCTTTCTGCTCGTATGGCGGTGAGGCACTGGATAAAAAGACACCTCTTCTTCGCTCAATGGAGGCTCTTTCAAATGAAGCTGTTAAGGTTATGAAGCTTCTTGGCTATGAAGATGTAAACAGAGTAAATACAACAATCGGTTCTGAGCAGGAATACTTCCTTATTGATAAGGATTTCTATAAGAAGAGAAAAGACCTGTTGTTTACAGGAAGAACACTTATCGGTGCGCCTGCCTCCAAGGGTCAGGAGATGGAGGATCATTACTTTGGTGTAATTAAGCCAAAGGTTTCTGCATATATGCATGACCTGGATGAGGAGCTTTGGAAGCTGGGTATCCCTGCAAAGACAAAGCACAATGAGGTAGCTCCTTCACAGCATGAGCTGGCTCCGGTATTTGAGACAGCCAACATTGCTGTTGATCACAACCAGCTTACGATGGAAGTTATGAAGAAGGTTGCAGACAAGCATAATTACGCATGTCTTCTCCACGAGAAGCCATTCGAAGGAATTAACGGATCAGGTAAGCATAACAACTGGTCAATCTGCACTGATACAGGAATCAACCTCCTTAATCCGGGCAAACATCCCGGCCAGAATATTCCTTTCCTGGTATTCCTTATGTCTGTTATCGCTGCAGTTGATGAATATGCACCACTTCTTCGTCTCTCTGTAGCATCAGCAGGAAACGACCACAGACTTGGCGGCAACGAGGCTCCGCCTGCAATCATTTCAATCTTCGTAGGCGATGAGCTGGCTGAAGTACTTAAGTGCATAGAAGAGGGAAAAGATTTTGCTGAGACCGGAAAGATCACAATGGGAATGGGTGCAACAGTCCTTCCTCATATCACAAAGGACAACACCGACAGAAACAGAACTTCACCTTTCGCATTTACAGGAAACAAGTTTGAATTCCGTATGCCGGGTTCAGCAGTATCAGTTGCAAACGCAAATATCGTCCTTAATACAGCAGTAGCAGAGCAGCTTTCCAGGATTTATGAGAAACTCTCAAAGCTTGATAAAGAAGGCTTTGAAGAAAAGCTTAAGGATGTTCTTAAGGAAGAGCTTCTTGCACACAAGAGAGTTCTCTTTAACGGAAACGGATACACTGATGAGTGGGTACAGGAAGCTGAAAAGAGAGGCCTTCCAAACCTTAAGTCCCTTCCTGATGCTATGCCATACTGGATTTCAGATGAATCCATCAAGCTTTTCACAAAGCACGGAATTTTTACAAAGGAAGAGATTCATTCCAGATACGACATTCTTCTGGAGAATTACTCAAAGTCAATTCACATAGAAGCCCTGACAATGCAGGAGATGGTAAGAAAAGATCTTACAGAGGGCATCATTTCTTATGAAAAGGATCTTACAAAGGAACTTGTTCAGAAGAAGGAAATTCTCGGAGAAGCAGGTGGTTCTCTTGAAACAGGCATCTTAAAGACCCTTGACAGTGCAAGTTCAAACATGAGTGAGGCTCTTGCTAAACTCTTCGAGGACACAAAGGTTGCTGAGACAAAGGAAGATCTTCTTGATCAGGCTTCCTATTATAAGGAAACAATCCTGAAGGATATGGACGAACTTAGAAAATATGCTGATGAAGCAGAGAACATGATACCTGATAAGTACTTAAGCTATCCTACCTATGGTCAGATGCTGTTCTCACTGAGATAAAGATTTGAAAAGAAGGTTAAACAATGGAAACTTGGATGAATGAGAAGGATGCCTGCGGAATAGGCGCAGTCATCAATATAGATGGAACTCCGGATAACAAAGTCCTTGACGATGCTCTCTCTATCGTGGAAAAGCTCGAACACAGAGCGGGAAAAGATGCTACGGGAAAAGTAGGTGATGGCGTAGGCATACTCCTTCAGATATCTCACAGATTCTTTTGCAAAGAGGCCAAGAAGATAGGTATCTCTCTTGGAAATGCCGGAGATTATGGAATCGGAATGTTCTTTTTTCCGCAGGATTCCATGAAGAGGATGTTTGCAAGGAGAATGCTTGAGGTCATTGCTGAAAAGGAAAACCTTAAGGTCCTTGGCTGGAGAGATGTGGATATACACCCTGAGATTCTTGGGGAGACTGCTGTAAAATGTATGCCGCACATCAGCCAGTGCTTTATTGAGCGCCCGAAGGATGTTGAAAGAGGAATAGATTTCGACCGAAAGCTCTTTTGCCTAAGAAGAGAGTATGAAAAAAGTTCCGAAGACACCTATATTTGCTCTTTTTCATCCAGGACCATTGTTTATAAAGGTATGTTCCTGGTTGGACAGCTCAGGAACTTCTATGAGGATCTGTTGTCCCCTGACTACAGAACTGCTATAGCCATGGTTCACAGCAGATTCTCAACAAATACCACTCCTTCCTGGCAGCGTGCTCATCCGTACCGCATGATCGCTCACAACGGTGAGATCAATACAATCCGCGGTAACAGCGACAGAATGCTAGCCAGAGAGGAGACCATGTCCTCCAAGATTTTGGAAAAAGAGCTGGAGAAGGTATATCCGGTTATTGCAGCGTCAGGTTCAGACTCTGCAATGCTGGATAATACTCTTGAATTTCTGTATATGAACGGCATGGAGCTTCCTCTTGCCATGATGATCACAATTCCTGAGCCCTGGAAGCACAACGACTTCATGAGTCAGGAAAAGAAGGACTTCTATCATTACTATGCAACTATGATGGAACCCTGGGATGGTCCTGCTGCAGTCCTTTTCACAGATGGTGAGATATTCGGGGCAACCCTTGACAGAAATGGGTTAAGACCCTCCAGATACTATGTTACAAAGGACAAGAGACTAATACTGGCTTCAGAAGTTGGTGTCCTTGATATCACGGAGGAAAATATTCTTGAGAAATCAAGGCTTTCACCGGGGCACATGCTGGTAGTTGATACCAAGCAGGGAAGGATAATCTCTGATGAAGAATGCAAAAAGAGATACTCTTCGTCAAAGCCCTATGGAGAATGGCTTGACAGATATCTTCTTCATTTAGATGGACTTAATATTCCAAATAAAAAGATCCCTACTCATACACAGGAGATCAGGGATAAGCTTTACAAAGTCTTTGGCTATTCCTATGAGGATGTGAAAGACCAGATCATGCCTATGGCAACAAACGGCATAGAGCCTACAGTTTCCATGGGTACAGACGTGCCACTGGCACTTTGTTCAAACCATCGTCAGATGCTATTTAGCTATTTTAAGCAGCTCTTTGCACAGGTTACCAATCCGCCTATTGACTCATTAAGGGAAAAAGTGGTTACGGATACAACGGTTTACCTTGGCTCAGATGGAGATCTTTTGCAGGAAAAGAGTGATAACTGTAAGGTGCTTGAGATCAATAACCCTATCCTTACAGGTGTTGATCTTATGAAGATTGCAGCTCTTGATCAGGACGGCTTTAAGTCTGCAAAGGTTTCTCTCTTGTACTACAAGAACACTCCCGTAGAAAGAGCCCTGGAACAGCTTGATGTTGCTGTAGACAGCAAGATTTCAGAGGGAGCAAATATTATCATCCTCTCAGACAGAGGTGTTGATGAAAACCATATGCCGATTCCTTCCCTTCTTGCAGTTTCAGCTGTAGAGCAGCATCTGGTCAGGACCAAGAGACGTACAGCTGTCTCACTGGTTTTGGAGAGCGGTGAACCTAGAGATGTTCATCAGATAGCATGCCTTCTGGGTTTTGGTGTTCGTGCAATACACCCATATCTTGCTCATGAATGCATCGCAGAGCTGATAGATATTGGAATTCTTGATAAAGACTATCACACAGCAATTGCTGATTATAATAAAGCTCTTCTTGGTGGTGTGGTCAAGATCGCAGCCAAGATGGGTATTTCAACTTTGCAGTCATATCAGTCTGCAAGGATCTTTGAAGCTATAGGCTTATCAAAAGGGGTTATTGATAAGTACTTTACAGGTACCACCAGCAGAGTAGGTGGCGTTGGCATACAGCAGATTGGGGAAGATGTGGAGATGAGGCACAACAGAGCCTTTGATCCGTTGGGACTTGCCTGTGATACAACCCTTGATTCCTTTGGATTCCACAACCTCAGGTCCGGAAGCAAAATGGAAGACCATATGTACAATCCAAAGACCATAGTTACTTTGCAGAGAGCTGTCAGAGAAGGTGACTATGAGCGCTTCAAAGAATACACCAAAATGGTGGATGATGAGAACAGACCTCATACCTTAAGAGCCTTCCTCTCCTTTGTTCCGGCAAAAGATCCTATTCCTTTGGAAGAGGTAGAAAGCGAGAAGGAAATAGTAAAGAGATTTCAGACAGGTGCCATGAGTTATGGATCTCTTTCACAGGAAGCTCATGAAACTCTGGCAATAGCAATGAACCGTCTCGGTGGAAAATCCAACACAGGAGAGGGTGGTGAGGATGTATCCAGATTCGGTACTGAGAGAAACAGTGCAGTTAAACAGGTGGCATCAGGAAGATTTGGTGTTACCAGCGGATACCTTTTGAGTGCCAAGGAAATACAGATAAAAATGGCCCAGGGCGCAAAGCCCGGTGAGGGCGGACACCTCCCGGGAAAGAAGGTTTATCCATGGGTTGCAAAGACAAGATATTCAACTCCGGGAGTGGCACTTATTTCACCTCCTCCACACCATGATATCTATTCTATAGAAGATCTGGCACAGCTTATTTACGACCTTAAAAATGCCAATGATAAGGCAAGGATTTCTGTAAAGCTTGTTTCAGAGGCCGGAGTTGGAACTATAGCATCCGGTGTAGCAAAGGCAGGAGCTCAGGTTGTTCTGGTTTCAGGCTATGACGGTGGTACCGGAGCAGCACCTTATTCATCAGTTCATCATGCTGGTCTTCCTTGGGAACTTGGTGTCAGCGAGGCTCATCAGTGCCTGTTGGAAAACGGACTTAGAAGCAAAGTAGTTCTTGAGACTGACGGAAAGCTGATGACAGGAAGAGACGTGGCTATAGCAGCGCTTCTTGGAGCCGAGGAATTTGGCTTTGCCACAGCGCCACTTGTAAGCCTTGGCTGCATGATGATGAGAGTATGCTCAAAGGATACCTGCCCTGCAGGAATCGCAACCCAGAATGAGGAACTCAGAAAGAGATTTTCCGGCAAACCAGAATATGTCATGAATTTTATGCTCTTCGTTGCAAGGCAGCTCCGTGAGATCATGTCACAGCTTGGCTTTAGGACTGTTGAAGAGATGGTAGGACATACAGAGTGCCTTAAGCAGAGAATGATTCCGGGACTCAATAAGAGGATGGAACTGGATCTTGGTAGAATTCTTGATTCAAAATATGCAGGAAGGGAAGATGCTCACTTTAATCCTGCTGATAAATATGACTTTAAGCTTGAGAGTACTTTGGACCACAGAGTTCTTATTCCTGCTTACGAAAAGAAGAAAGCTGACCTTACAGGCAGTAAGGAAGGCATAAGCATAAGTGCTGCGGTTTCAAGTACTGACAGAAGCTTTGGTACTCTGCTTGGTAGCAGGGTCACTGCAGACTTCGAGAACAACCTTCCGGAAGACAGCATCAGGGTTACTGCAAACGGCGGTGGCGGTCAGTCCTTTGGCGCATTTTTACCAAAGGGTGTTTCCATAAGGCTTTACGGAGATGCTAATGATGGCTTTGGAAAGGGATTATCCGGAGGAAAGCTTATTGTTTTACCATCTGAGAAGGCAACCTACAAAGCCAGTAAAAACATTATTGTAGGTAATGTGGCTCTATATGGAGCGACTGCAGGGAAGGCCTATGTGTGCGGAATAGCAGGAGAGAGGTTCTGCGTCAGAAACTCTGGAGCTGTAGCTGTTTCAGAGGGCTGCGGCGATCATGGTCTTGAATATATGACAGGTGGAAGAGCAGTTATTCTCGGTATGACTGGTAAGAATTTTGCAGCAGGTATGAGCGGCGGTATTGCTTATGTACTTGACAGGGAGCACACTCTTTACCTTCGTATGAACAAAGATATGGCATCTCTTCAGGAAGTTACTGAAAAATATGATATTCAGGAACTTAAATCGATTCTTGAGGATTATGAAAAGGAAACCGGTTCTGAACTGGCAAAGGGAATCCTTGCTGATTTTGAGAACTGCATTAAGGATTTCAAGAAAATAGTGCCAAATGACTACCAGAAGATGCTGACAGCGATAGGTAAGTTTGAGGAACAGGGAATCGATCATGACACAGCGGTTCTTGAGGCATTCAAGGAACTGGCGTAAATTCGAATAAAAGCTTGAAAGGTAAGATGAAATGGGTAAGGCAACCGGATTTCTCGATTATAAAAGAGTAAGTAATAGCGATATTCCTCCAAAGGAAAGACTGTTTAATTTCGAGGAATTTCACACCTATTTAAACAGGGATGAAAGAATGGAACAGGCCGCAAGGTGTATGAACTGCGGCGTTCCTTTCTGCCAGTCCGCTATAAATTTAGGAGGTATGGTAACAGGCTGTCCTCTTCATAACCTGATACCGGAGTGGAATGATGAGGTCTATAAAGGACATGAAGAACATGCTTTTAACAGACTTTATAAGACCAGTAATTTTCCTGAATTTACAGGAAGGGTATGTCCTGCTCTTTGTGAAAAAGCATGTATGTGTGGTCAGTATGGTGATTCAGTAACTGTTCATGACAATGAGCTATACCTGATCGAAACAGCTTTTTCAAAGGGATATATTCAGCCAAGAAAACCAAAGATCAGAACCGGAAAAAAGGTTGCTGTCATAGGAAGTGGCCCATCAGGTCTTGCAGCTGCTGATGAACTTAACAAAAGGGGTCATAATGTGGATGTGTACGAGAGGGAAGATCACATAGGCGGTCTTCTTATGTACGGCATTCCCAACATGAAGCTGGATAAAAGGGTAATTGACAGAAGACAGAAGCTGATGGAAGAAGAAGGAGTCAGATTCTTTACCGGTATTAACATAGGAAGAGATAAACGTTCAAAAGAGCTTCTATCAGAATATGATGCTGTCATTTTATGCTGCGGTGCAAAAAAGCCAAGACCTTTAAATGTTGCAGATCCCGGAAAAGTAAAAGGCGTGTATTACGCCGTAGATTTCCTTACGGGAGCTACAAAGGCTCTCATGGCTTCAAGGGACAGGACTGTAGCATCATTAAAAGAACATGGCGGTTACATCGAGGCTGAAGGAAAGAATGTTGTAGTTGTCGGCGGCGGTGATACAGGTAATGACTGTATCGGAACAGTTATGCGTCTTGGAGCAAAGAGTGTTACGGCTCTGGAAATGATGCCAAAGCCATCACTAGAGCGCCTTCCATCAAATCCATGGCCTGAGTGGCCCAAGGTCCTTAAGACAGATTATGGGCACGAGGAAGCTATTTCAGTGTTCGGAAAAGACCCAAGAGTGTTTGAGACCACCGTAAAATCCGTTACTACAGACAAAAGAGGAAATATCAAGCAGATAGAGACTGTAAAGGTAACCTTTAAAGATGGAAAACTTGTGGAGGTAGAGGGCACTGAAAAGACACTTAAGTGTGATCTTCTTCTTATAGCAGCGGGCTTTATTGGCTGCGAGGATGCAGTAGCTGAGGAGTTTGAACTAAAGAGAAGCCCAAGAGGAACTGTTCTGACAGGAGAAGAGTCCTACCATATAAATGGGACGAAGCTTTTCTCTGCAGGAGATATGCACAGAGGCCAGTCTCTTGTGGTCTGGGCAATATCGGAAGGCAGAGGTTGCGCCAAGGAAGTAGATGAGTTTTTGATGGGATATACAAATCTGTAAATCAAAAAAAGATTAAGAGTGCGCATTTAGCATTCTTGGTCTTTTTTTATGAAAAAAAGATTAAGTGTGTAAATTTATTTAATTTTGTGTTGCTTATTGTAAAAGAACACTGTACAATATCTAACGGATTAGTTAAAAAATTATCAGTAGGAAGTGATTTTGATGATTTTCCTTAAGGTTTTATGCGAAATTCTAGTGGTTTTGGCTTTACTTTATCTTTTTATGATAATGCCCAGAATCTTCGGCAGACCTTCAAGGGATCCTTTTCTCGGAGTGTTATATGCGCATAGAGGCCTTCATGAAAACGATTCCAATGCACCTGAGAATTCAATGGCTGCCTTTAAAAAGGCCGTTGATGCGGGATATGGAATCGAATGTGATGTTCAGCTGACGAAGGATGGAGTACCGGTAATCTTCCACGACTTCACTCTTGCAAGAGTGGCCAGGTATGATGATGGTATGGCTCCGGCTGATGCAGAAGTAAAGGGCAAAGTCATTGATTACACGTACGAAGAACTTCAGAGTTTTCATCTTATGAATTCAGCTGAACGCATTCCTAAGTTTGAGGATTTCCTTAAGCTTGTGGATGGCAAGGTTCCATTGATAGTTGAGCTCAAGATAGAGCTTAAGGATTTGTCGGTTTGTCCGGCGGTTGACAAGCTTTTAAGCAATTATAAGGGTGTTTACTGTATTGAATCCTTTAATCCGTTGGGTGTCTTCTGGTATCGCAAGAACAGACCGGAAGTATTAAGAGGCCAGCTCTCTGATGATTTTCACAGAGACAAGCCGGAGGAGTTCAAGGGGATTCTGTATTTCATCCTTACAAATCTTTTGCTTAATATCTTAGGCAGACCAGATTTTATAGCTTTTAACCACAAGTACAAGAGCTGCTTATCACTTAGAATCTGCAGATCGCTTTTCGGAGCTTTGACTGCAGCATGGACTATCAAATCCCAGCAGCAGCTTGAGGACAACAAGGACACATTTGACATCCTGATATTTGACAGCTTCATCCCGGAAGCACGTAACTAAACTTTTTTGATAATTCCTGTGCATTTTACCGATGCCAGCGGCCGTTATGATACATACGTAATCAGGTCGATTGGATTTTCGCAGAAAATCGGTGGAGACCTGATTACGTATGTATCATGGCGGAAGCGTCCGGTGAGAGAACACAGTAATTATAAATAAACGTATATTATGAAAGGTTACCGTGAAAATCGGTAAGAAAGGTAGAAAACATGGCAAACAAGTGGGTTTATATGTTTAGCGAAGGTAACATGACAATGCGTAACCTTCTCGGTGGTAAGGGCGCTAACCTTGCTGAGATGACAAGCATTGGTCTTCCAGTACCACAGGGCTTCACAATCACAACAGAGGCCTGCACACAGTACTACGAGGACGGACGTAAGATCAACGACGAGATCATGGCTCAGGCTATGGAAGGCGTTAAGAAGATGGAGGAGCTCAACGGCAAGAAGTTCGGTGATCTTCAGAATCCTCTTCTCGTATCAGTTCGTTCAGGTGCTCGTGCATCAATGCCAGGTATGATGGATACAATCCTTAACCTTGGTCTTAACGATGACGTTGTAGCAGCTATGATCAAGGGCAATCCTGATCCAGCTTTCGAGCGTTTCGTTTACGACTCATATCGTCGTTTCATCCAGATGTTCTCAG
>JAFPVA010000224.1 GCA_017413105.1 Butyrivibrio sp.
CATTGTGTACCATGGAACGCAAGAACCGTCCCCTCGTTCCACTAAAACTAAAAAATCGGATAGATCTAGGTCTGTCCGATTTTTTTCACAAATATTATCCGTTGATATCAATTTTTGTCCCCCTCAAAAACAACAAAAAACAAACACCAAAAGTCAAAACTTGGTTCTGTTTTTTAATATTCATTTGCCTTAAAGTTAGACTCACAGAACAGGTGACGAACACCTGGCAGATGAATATTCAAAAGGAGCGATTTTAGTTCTATGGAGACAAGACAACTATTAAGTTGGCTTGTCGTAATGTTCAGAACTATGAGCGACGTTGAATATTCGATGCCTGGGGGAGGCACCGTCTTTTAGTTTCAAATTTGGAGGGTTACAATGATTAAAGAGAAAAAATTCACCAGGGAAGCCGTCGCCAAAGACATGAGAAGAAACTGGAAAAGATATCTTCTGGTGCTTCCGCTCATCTTATTTTATGTAGTGTTTGCTTATCTGCCTATGTCAGGTATCCTGATGGCGTTTTCGGATTACAAACCAAAGCTTGGTATCTTCGGGAGCCTTGTTAAAAGATTTGTAGGTCTGAAAAACTTCACAGACTTCTTCGGATCTTTCTATTTCTGGAGACTTATAAAGAACACGATCTTACTTAACGGATGGAGCCTTATAATAGGATTTCCGCTGACAATTATTCTGGCACTTCTTATTAATGATATTGCCAACAAGCACTTCAGAAAAACAGTTCAGACACTCAGCTATCTTCCTTACTTTATTTCAATGGTAGTTGTCTGTGGTATCGTTGTTGATTTCTGTAAGACTTCAGGAGTACTCGGCACAATGATGACAGCTCTTACAGGAAAGACACAGAACCTTTTAGGTGTTGCTTCTTATTGGAGACCTATCTACATCGCATCGGATCTTTGGCAGGGACTTGGCTTTGGAACAATCCTTTATATAGCAGCTCTTTCAGGAGTTGATAAACAGCTCTATGAGGCAGCCAAGATTGACGGAGCAGGTCACTGGAAACAGCTGATCCACGTAACACTTCCGGGAATCAGCCAGACAATCATCATCATGCTGATCCTTCGTGTAGGTATGCTGATGGCATCCAGTTACGAAAAGACAATTCTTATGTACAACTCACAGATCTATGATACTGCTGACATCATTGCTTCTTATGTATATAGAAAAGGTCTTATGGATGGTGATTACAGTTATTCTACAGCAGTAGGTCTTTTCAACTCACTTATCAACCTGGTGCTTATCGTTACTACTAACAAGCTTAGCCGTAAGTACACAGAGACATCACTGTTCTGATATGTCTTTTTTAGCAGGAAGGGAAATTGGGGTAAAAAAATAATGGATTCAATAGCATTATCTTTGAAGGAGAATAAAAAAATGAGTGCGACATTCGTTACACCGAAAGAAAATAAAATAAAAAGCAGCATACCAAGAAAGATATTTGTTGGTTTCAACTATACATTTCTTACTGTTTTGGCAATTATCTTTATACTGCCGGTAATTCACGTATTCTTTTCATCAATAAGTGATCCATACTGGCTTAACACAAAGAGCGGCCTTGTGCTTTATCCACACGGCATCAACTTCACAGGATACCAGCTGGTATTTAATAACAAGGATCTTATAAGAGGTTTTGGAAACACAATCATCTATGTTGCAGCATCAACTGTTATCGGTATGGTAGTAACGATCATCGGAGCTTACGTGCTCTCAAGAAGAGACATGCTCTTTGCGGACACGATCATGATGCTGATTTCCTTCACCATGATCTTTGGAGGCGGTATTGTTCCTTCATATATCATCATGCAGAAGCTTTCACTTCTTAATACAAGATGGGCAGTTATTCTTCCTGCATGTGTATCAACCTACAACCTCATCATTATGAGGACAGCTTTCCAGACAGTTCCACCGGCTCTTGAGGAATCAGCAAGACTTGACGGTGCAGGAGACCTTACAGTTATTTTCCAGGTTCTTCTTCCACTGGTAAAAGCAAGTGCTGCAACAATCGCACTTTACTATATAATCGCACACTGGAATTCATGGTTCCAGGCTTCCATGTACCTTCAGAATCGTGAGCTTTTCCCACTTCAGCTGGTACTTAGAGAGATTCTTATTGTAAATGACGCCAATTCGGCAGCAAGTATGTCAACATTGGATGCTGTATCCGATGCAAATGCATACAAGCAGCTGGTAAAATATGCTGTAATCATCGTTTCAAGTGCACCAATGATCGTGGTTTATCCTTTCGTTATGAAGTACTTTGAATCCGGCGTAATGGTAGGTGCCGTGAAAGGTTAATTCAGGGGCATTAATTCGTAAGACAAAGGATATATAAGAAGCGATTTTAGTAAAAAATGTGACATAAAGAAAAAAACTGACACTTGTTATTGAGGTCAATTAGTAATAAAAAATTTTTATAAACGCGAGAGGAGAAGGTAAAATGAGTAAGTTTTGTTGTGACAATTCTACAATTGTAAGCACAAAAGCAGGAAAACTGCAGGGTTATTTTTATGACGGGGTATATGTCTTTAAGGGAGTTCACTATGCTGAGGCAGACCGTTTCCGGCAGCCAAAAGATGTTGAACCTTGGGAGGGCGTTGTTGATGCAACCAGCTACGGCAAAGTCTGCAATCTGATGCACCAGGATGATCCAAGAGGAGAGCTCTATGTTCCTCATGCTTACTGGCCAATGGATGAGCACTGCCAGAATCTTAACATCTGGACAACAGATCTTGATTCAAGCAGCAAGAAGCCTGTAATGGTATGGTTCCACGGTGGCGGATTTTTTGCCGGATCAGCAATTGAGCAGGTTGCTTACGAAGGCGACGAGATGGCAAAGAACGGTGACGTGGTTGTTGTAAATGTTAACCACAGACTTAATATCCTTGGATATCTTGATCTCGAGCCATTTGGCGAGAAGTACAAGAACTCTGCTAACTGCGGAAATGCAGACCTTGTAGCAGCACTTAAGTGGGTTCACGAGAATATCGCAGCATTCGGCGGTGACCCTGAGAATGTTACAATTTTTGGCCAGTCAGGCGGCGGAATGAAGGTTACAAGCCTTATGCAGACCCCTGCAGCTGACGGACTTTTCCATAAAGCAATTGTTATGAGTGGCGTTCTTGACCCTGATTTCATGGGCAATGGCAAGACAGGCGGCGAGACAATTGTTGGCGGAATGCTTGAGGAGCTTGGCCTTACAAAAGATGAGGTTGAAAAGCTTGAGACACTTCCTTATCCACAGCTTGTTGAAGCTTATGAGAAAGTAGCAGCGGGGATCCAGGATCCTGCCGTATACAAGGGATGCTCTCCAATGGTAAATGATTACTACCTGGGCGAGCCTCATATCACAGGCTTTACAGAGCATGCTAAGACAATTCCTATGATGATCGGTACTGTTATGGGCGAGTTTGCTTTCATGCCACTTCCTTTCAATAAGGCAGAGGTTACAGAGGCAGAGGTTACAGAGAAGATCAAAGAGAGATTCAAGGAGTATGCGGATGAGCTTATCGCTGAGTACAAAGAGGCATATCCGGGAAAGAACCTTGCAGATATCTTTGCTCTTGACTGCATCTTCAGAACTCCCACCAAGAAACTTATCGCAGAGGCTTCAAAGAGAAGCGAGGCTGAGACATATTCATACCTCTTTGCATACGAGTTTCCGGTACAGAATGGTAAGATTGCATGGCACTGCAGCGACATTCCATTCGTTTTCCACAACATAAAGAGGGTTCCTTCTGCTAACGTTGAAGGCGTTTCTGATAAGCTCGAAGAGCAGGTATTTTCTGCAGTTATGTCATTTGCGAAGACAGGAAACCCAAATAATGATAAAATACCACAGTGGGATGCTTCAAAGGAAAATGATGAAGCAACACTTGTTTTAGACAAAGAATGTGAGTGCAGACACAACTTCGATAACAAGCTGATCGCCCTTGGAAAAGAGGCTTTCACCAAGTACAGCCAGTTTGATTTCGGAAATGTTCAGCACTAAAAAATCCTGACAGATATACCACGGGATTTCAAACGCGAATTTAAGGAGAAGAAAATGGGAAAGACCTGGAACATTGAAGAGTTTAAGAAAACTGCAAGAGCTGCTGCGGCAGAAGGCATAGTTCTTTTGAAAAATGATGACAATGCCCTGCCATTTGAGAAGGGGACAAAGGTGGCAGTGTTTGGCAGAAGCCAGATGAATTACTACAAGAGCGGAACCGGCTCAGGGGGCATGGTAAATGTTGATTACGTGGTTGGAATCTACGAGGCTCTTGCGGCTTCAAAGGATCTTTCCATAAACAAGGCAGTTAGAGAAGCTTACGAGAAATTTGTAGAAGAGAATCCCTTTGACAGAGGTCAGGGATGGGCAGCAGAGCCCTGGTTCCAGAAGGAAATGCCACTTACAGATGCTCTGGTAAAAAAGGCTTCCAAGGAGTCCGAAGCAGCTGTATTCGTTATCGGAAGAACAGCCGGTGAAGATCAGGACAACAAGAACGAGCCCGGAAGCTATCTTCTTACAGATGAGGAGAAGGCTGCTCTTAAAAAGGTATGCAAGGCCTTTAAGCGCACGGTAGTTCTTTTAAATGTGGGCAATATCATAGATATGAAATGGGTAAAAGAGATAAACCCTTCAGCGGTTATGTATGTTTGGCAGGGTGGACAGGAAGGTGGAAATGCAGTTCTTGACGTGCTGACAGGAACTGTAAATCCTTCCGGAAAGCTCTCAGATACAATAGCAGCAAATATCGAGGATTATTCCTCCACTGAGAACTTTGGTTCAGATAAAAAGAACTATCAGACTGAGGATATTTATATCGGATACCGCTATTTTGAGACCTTTGACAGGGATGCAGTTCTTTATCCCTTCGGATATGGCCTTTCTTATACAAGCTTTGAGGTTGAGGGCGGTTCTTTTTCCTACAATAAAAAAGATGGCGTATCTCTTTTAGTAAAGGTTACAAATACCGGAAAAACAGCCGGAAAAGAAGTTGCGCAGGTTTATGTACAGGCTCCTCAGGGGGCCCTTGGAAAGCCTGTAAGAGCACTCTGCGGCTTTAGTAAGACAGATATCTTGAAGACCGGTGAGAGCCAGACAATCAGCTTTAATATTCCAAAGTACTGGATCTCATCCTATGACGATGGTGGTGTTACAGGCCATAAGTCAGCCTATGTCTGCGAAGCGGGTGAATACACATTCTTTGCAGGCAGCGATGTAAGAAGTGCCGTAAAAGTCGGAAGCTTTACCCTGGATAAGACAGAAGTCATTGAGCAGTGCGAGGAAGCCTATGCACCGGTTCAGGAGTTTGAGCGTCTGATTCCCGGAGAAGAGAACGGAAAGTTTATAAAGGTTTACGAGGATGCTCCTCTCCGCACTCTTGATCCTAACAAAAAGAGACTTGAGAGACTCCCTAAGGCCAAGAAATATACCGGAGATAAGGGATATAAGTTAAAAGATGTTGAGGCTCAGAAGGTTTCCTTAGAGGATTTCATCGCTCAGCTTTCAAACCTCGACCTGATTCATATGATAAGGGGTGAGGGAATGTGCTCACCTAAGGTAACAGCAGGAATTGCCGGAGCTTACGGCGGTGTTACTGACAGACTTAAGGAATTTGGAATCCCTGTTGGCGGATGCGCTGACGGACCAAGCGGAATCCGAATGGACTGCGGAACACATGCTTTTGCACTTCCTAACGGAACCTGTCTTGCCTGCACTTTCAATGAAGAGATAAATGAGAAGCTCTTTAACTGGGAGGCTTTGGACCTTAGAAGACACAGAATCGATGCTCTTCTTGGTCCCGGCATGAACATCCACAGAAGCCCGCTTAACGGCAGAAACTTTGAGTATTTCTCAGAGGATCCGTTCCTTACAGGTAAGCTTGTGGCAGCACAGCTTAAGGGTCTTCACAAGTACGATACTACAGGTGTTATAAAGCACTTTGCAGGAAATACACAGGAATTTAAGAGACATACAGTTAATAACGTTATGTCTGAGAGAGCATTAAGAGAAATATATCTTAAGGCCTTCGAGATTGCCGTAAGGGAAGGAGAGGCCCGTGCAATCATGAGCACCTACGGCCCTGTAAACGGAATCTGGACAGCCAGCAGTTATGATCTTCTCACAACAATCCTCAGAAATGAATGGGGATTTGACGGAATCCTGATGACTGACTGGTGGGCAATGGGTAATGACGAAGCAGGAGCTCCCGGAGATTACTCAAATGTAGCTGCCCAGGTGAGAGCTCAGAATGACCTCAACATGGTCAACAGCAATTCTGAGAACAACTCCAACAAGGATAACCTTGAAAAGTCTCTTAAGGAAGGAAAGATCACAAGAGAAGAGCTTGCAAGAAATGCAGCAAATATCTTGAGATTCCTTCTTAAGACTCCCGCATATCAGCATATGCTGGGCAAGGAATCAGCTTTGGATAAAGAACTTAAGGATGCAGTGTCAGCTGAGGATCAGTCCCTTCAGGATATGATCAAGGTAAAGATGAATCCTGATGTGACAGAGCTTGATACCAAGGCCATCAAGGTAGAAAAGGGTGCTACAACAACATTCCTTCTTTCTGCTCCAAAGAAGTGCCTCATGGAACTTGAAATGGTGGTAAGAGCTGATAATCAGCCTGATGTGGCACAGCTTCCAATGACCATTTTCCAGGACAAGATGCTGGTCAAGACCGTGACTCTTACAGGAATGGATAAAGAGTGGCAGACACTTAAGATAGATCTTTTCCCATCCTTCATCGGTAATTTCTATCTGAAGTTCTACTTTGCTCAGGGAGGACTTGAGATCAAGTCAGCGAAGGTAATAGTTACAAAGGATATGGAGGACGCCTTTAAGCGCGGAATCACAGAGCTGAGCTGATCTTTAAAACTTAATGCTAATAAATTAAATGTGTGGGAACTGGCTCCGAAATCATGCAGTTTCGAGACAGTTCCCTTTTTGTTGCCCAAAATAAATTTGGGCAACAAAAACGCTCCGCTATGGATGCGACTGGTGTGCAAATGTAAATGCAAGCTAAAGCTTGCGCACACCAGCGCGCAAAAAGTTGCAAGCAACTTTTTGATAAAACAAAATTTGATGAAAACTATGGGAGGTTATGATGGAAAAATACGAGATTGAACATTTGGGTTTTGTGCGTGAAACAGCAGATGAATGCACTCTGTTTTTGAAAAGAGACTGCTCTTTTCCCTTGAAAGAGGCTGGAAAGATCGCGGCATTTGGAAATGGCGTGAGAGAGACTATTAAGGGCGGAACAGGCTCCGGTGAAGTAAATTCCAGATTTCCAGTAAATGTTTATCAGGGACTTACAGAGGCAGGATTTACCATCACTACAGATGCCTGGCTTGATGCTTTTGACGAGGCAAAGAAGGTAAAGCACGGTGAGTTCGTTCAGAAGATCAAAGACGAGGCAGCAGCAATCGGAGTTCCTGCTCTCTGGTACAGCATGGGCAAGACAATGCTTGAGCCTGAGTACGACATCGAGCTTGAGGGTGAGGGCGATTCAGCAATTTACGTGCTCTCAAGAAATTCAGGAGAGGGAAGTGACCGAGTAGTAGAAAAAGGTGACGTGCTCCTTACTGATTCAGAGATCAGAGACATCCTTGCTCTGAACAAGAAGTTTGAGAAGTTCATGCTTGTGCTCAACGTTGGAGGTCCTGTGGATATTTCACCTGTCATGGAGGTTAGAAACATCCTTCTTATTTCACAGCTTGGGGTAGTGACAGGAAATGTTCTTGCTGACATCCTTCTTGGAAAGGCAAATCCTTCAGGAAAGCTCACAACTACATGGGCATGGTGGGAGGATTACAGCTCCATCGGTGATTTCGGTGACAAGGATGAGGTTAATTATGTTGAGGGAATCTATGTAGGTTACAGATACTTTGACAGCACTGATGTGGATCCTCTTTTCCCATTTGGATATGGTAAGTCCTATACAGAGTTTGAGATGTCCGGTGAGACTATTTCAAATGACAAGGAAGAAATTACAGTCAAGGTTTCTTTTACCAATAAGGGAGAGTTTGCCGGAAAAGAAGTTATGCAGGTTTATGTTGCCTGCCCTGAAGGAAAGCTTGATAAGCCGGCAAAGGACCTTGCTGCATTTGCAAAAACAAAGAAGCTTAATCCGGGGGAGAGCGAGGAGCTTGAAGCAGTATTCAAACTCTCTGACCTTGCTTCCTACGATGAGGAGAGCGAAAGCTACATTCTTGATAGCGGCGACTACGTGGTTTATGTAGGAAACAGCAGCAGAGACGTGGTTCCTGTAGGAGTTATCACACTTTCAGAGATGGTTACAACTTTAAAGACCAGGAACTGCCTTGGTAAGCCGGGATTTGAGGACTATGTGCCTGAGAAAAACGAGGATTCTGCAAGTGCTGAAATCGTGGATTTGAAGAGAATAGCTCTTCCTGCAGCAGATTTTAAGGCTCTTGCAGTGGAATATGACGTAGATTATCCGGTGGATGATATAATCGCAGGCCTTTCAGATGAAGAGCTTACATTCATGAACATCGGTGCGTTCAATCCGGATAACAAAGGTATGAGCGTTATAGGAAACGCAGCCTTTGCCGTTGCAGGCGCTGCAGGTGAGACCACCACAAGATATAAGGACAAGGGCATAAAGAGCATGGTTATGGCTGACGGCCCTGCAGGTCTTCGTCTTTCAAAGGAGTGCTACGAGGATGAGAACGGAGTTCACGGCCTTGGCACAGCTCTTGGAAGCCTCATGGATTTCATGGACGAGGAAATGATTGCAGCCATGAAGGAAGCAGCAAAGAATGCAGGCCCTAAGGAAGGAACAGTAATCAAAGAGCAGTACGCTACAGCGATTCCGATAGGGACGGCTATAGCACAGAGCTTTAACTATGAGCTTGCTAGAGAATACGGTGATATCGTGGGAAAAGAAATGGAGAGATTCCATGTACAGCTTTGGCTCGCTCCTGCGCTTAATATTCACAGAAGTATCCTCTGCGGAAGAAACTTTGAGTACTATTCAGAAGATCCATTGGTTGCAGGTCTTATGGCAGCAGCTATCACAGAGGGTGTTCAGAAGCATAAGGGCTGCGGCACAACCATCAAGCACTACGCAGCAAACAATGCTGAGACCAACAGATACAACAGCAACAGCCGTGTTTCCGAGCGTGCCATGAGAGAAATCTATCTCAAGGGCTTTGGAATCTGCGTAAAGAAGGCTCAGCCAAAGGCAGTTATGACATCTTACAATCTGCTGAACGGACAGCACACCTCAGAGCATCGGGGGCTCATCGAGGATATCCTTCGCAGAGAGTACGGCTTTGAAGGCATCGTAATGACTGACTGGGTAGTTGATGCGCTTTCATCATCACCTGAGAATAAGTATCGCGGAGCTTTGGCACCTGAAGTGGTAAAGGCAGGAGGGGACCTGTTTATGCCAGGATGCCAGACAGATTTTGACCGTGTGCTTGCAGCTTTAAAGGATGGAAGCATTGAAAGAAAGCAGATTCAGCAGAACGCAACCAGAGTTTACAGGATGGCTGAGGAGCTGAGCATCTGACGAACTTTTTTAGAGAAGGGAAGGGTAATTATGAAAAAGAAGACAATAGCAACATTTTTAAGCGGCGCAATCGCCCTGGGGGTTGTGGCATGTTCAGTAGCAAGTGCCAAGACAAATGACCAGCCAGGTGATACTATGGTTACAGACAGCGCTGCTACTGAAGCAGTTACTACACAGGAAATTGCAAAAGAGCAGGAAAAAGAGCAGGAAAAAGAGGAAGAAAACGTGAGTAGTGTATTACAGGGTAGTCAAAAGGTAGTTGTTGTAGGTCAGGATTGGGGACCTGCAGTAACAAAGACAATCGTTAAGTTTGATGGCAAGGTAAAAGCTGATTCTGTATCAGCGGAAGATTTTGCGGTAGTTGAGACCAAGGAGAGCTTTAACTGGATGGCGCTTGCCCAGGGCTCCACAGAGGATCCTACGAAGCATATTGAAGCAGATACAGAAAGAAAAGTATTAGGGGCCTATACCTGCGATGAGAATGGGGAAAAGAGTGAGGATTCAGAATATGTAGCTATTGAGCTGGAGTATAGCCCGGATGCAGGTTCACCTTTCTGCTACGATCTTTTTATGGGAAACAACACAATCTGCAAGCCATATAATCTGACTGTTACTCTCGCTGAGGGCGCAACTCTTGCAAATGGAGAAGGCGGCGAAGTTACAGAAGTAAACATTGCAAAAGAGATCAATTTTGACGAGGCTGTTTATCCACAGCTTGCAAAGACTGATGTTACATGCGTTTTTCAGGGAGAGAAGTTTAAGCTTAATTACGCTTCTTTTGAACCTGAAGACGACGGAGCTAAGCACCCTCTTGTAATCTGGCTTCACGGCGCAGGAGAGGGCGGAAATGATCCAAGACTTAATACTCTTGGAAATGAAGTAACAGCTCTTTACAGCGATGAGTTCCAGGAGGTAATGGGAGGAGCCTTTGTTCTTGCGCCTCAGTGCCCTACATTCTGGATGCAGTACGATGAAGAGGGCAACTGGTCTGACAACAAGGGTACTGATTCAATCTACCTTACAGACCTTAAGGCACTTATCGATGACTATGTTGTAAATCATGAGAATGTGGATACTGACAGGATCATCATCGGTGGCTGCTCAAACGGTGGTTACATGACAATGGACATGATCATGAACTATCCTGATTTCTTTGCAGCAGCTTATCCAATCTGCGAGGCTTATGCAGATGCTGGAATTAAGGATGAGCAGATTGAAGCCATCAAGGATCTTCCAACCTGGTTCGTCTATGCAAAGAATGATACAACAGTTGATCCTAAGATGTTTGAAGAGCCTACACTTGCAAGACTTAAGGCAGTTAATGCAAACGTTCACACAAGCGTATTCGAGGACGTTCATGACACAACAGATACTTACAAGGGTCAGGACGGCAACGCATATCAGTTCATGGGGCACTGGTCATGGATCTACTTCTTCAACAATCAGTGTGAGGATAACGGTCTTAACATGTGGCAGTGGATGAGCGAGCAGCACAGATGATAATATGATGCAATAACGCCCCAGAATTGTTATTATATACATATATTCTTGAATCACATTCTCATGTGCTCCTTTATAATTACGGATCTCTGAGATGTGGTTTAAGAAATAACAGGTTGGTGGGGAAAATGGGGAAGTTAATTTATGAGAATCCCTTGGGATGGCCTGAGGATCTGGAAGGCTTTGTCCTGGAGGGGGATGCAGACATTTCTTTTGACAGCGGAGCGATGCGGATCGGATGCAAAGACCGCAGCCCGGAGGGAGGAAAAGAGTTTGTATTATGGTGCAAGAATTCTTTTCCATCAGATATAGCTATAGAGTGGGAATTTAGGCCGATAAAAGAGCCGGGGCTTTGCGAGCTGTATTTTGCCGCGAAGGGAATGAATGGCAAATCAATATTTGATGAAGCTCTTTTACCAAGGACCGGTGAATATGAGCAGTACCACAGCGGGGATATCAATGCTTTTCATGTGTCATACTTTCGGAGAAAAGAAGAGGAAGATAAGCTATTCCACATCTGCAAGCTGCGTAAGAGCTATGGACATAACCTGGTAGCGAAAGGGGCGGATCCAATTCCGGATGCTTCCGGGAATTCCGGATGGTACAGGATGTGCGTCATTAAGAGGCTGGGAAAGATTGTCTTTGGAATCAATGACCTTCAGATACTGGAATATACTGATGACGGCAATACCTACGGGGATATCCTTACGGGAGGCTGTATAGGTTTCAGGCAGCAGGCGCCTATGGTTGCAGAGTATCGCAATCTCAGGGTGACCTGGATCTGAGCAAGTAATAGAAACATTGCACAAAATCAAGTTCTGAATTTTGTGCAATGTTTTTTTTGTTTTACCTTGGGAATTTTTCGATTTTTGGTATCTATATAAGTGAAGGGTATTTTATTAAATTTAGGAGGAGCCCTATAAATGAAAAAAGTATGTAGATATCTTTTTACCATCCTGCTTTCTTTGACTCTGTTCATGAATAGCTTTGTAGTTACGGGCTATGCTGAGGGTGATGATATTATTGCAGAGCACGCTGAGCAGGAATCTGTTGTAGATGTTGTCAAGGAAGTTACATCAGATCCAAATCACACGGAATCAGACACCGGAAAAGAAGATTCTCTCGCTAATGCCGGTTCTGATGAAGGACAGAACTCTGACGGTTCTCCTTCATCTGATAAAAAAACTGCATCTGAGGTAGAACCGGACCCAATTGAAGAAACAAAACCAGAAGGAGCGCCTACGCCCGATGAAGAGCATAAATCTGAGGGAGAAACTATGCCCGGCGCAGAGTCGAAGGCTGACGGAGAAGTTATGCCCGGCGCAGAGTCGAAAGCTGACGGAGAAGCTATGCCCGGAGTAGATCCGAAAGCTGACGGAGAAGCTAT
This sequence comes from Butyrivibrio sp., assembly GCA_017413105.1. Taxonomy (GTDB): domain Bacteria; phylum Bacillota; class Clostridia; order Lachnospirales; family Lachnospiraceae; genus Butyrivibrio. The sequence continues at coordinate 12,430 of JAFPVA010000224.1, forward strand.
ACCCGGTGAAAAATCAAAATCCGACAAGGATTCGGAAACTGGTGAAGGACTTGAATCCGGTATAGATTCGGAAGCAGATGAAAAAGCATTGTCTGATGCAACCGAGGAAGCTGATCTGAAAGCCAATTCTAAATCAAAGTCGGAAAACAAGGAAAAAGGTGAAGAGGGAAAGGATAAGGATAAGGGAAAGGATAAGGAAAATGAGAAGGAATTTCCTGCCTTCTGCGAAAGCACATCTGTCGGCGACATCACCATTACTGTAGAAGCCGAAGAAGGTGTATTCCCTGCAGGAGCAAAGCTTTTTGCTGAAAGCATATCTTCATCAGAGACATCTGGAGCAATCAGTGAGAAGCGAAGCGGTGATCAGAATGTTGCCCGCACCTACTCTTTTGACATAAAGGTTCTGGATGAAGACGGAAACGAACTCCAGCCCGAAGACGGCAGGAGCGTCAAGGTTTCATTTAGTATGACTGAGGTTGCTGATCCTAACCTCGACGTAAGCATCTATCATGTATCAGATGAAGATCATGATGCAAAAGAGCTTTCGGTGGAAATCTCGGGAGAAACTGCCGCAGCAGAATCTGACGGCTTTTCCTACTATACGGTGGAGTTTACTTATGGGAGCCTTAGTTACACCCTTGGTGGCGGCGAAAGGACTTCTCTGTCTGAAATACTGTCTGCTGTAGGGCTTGTTGGAAATGCGAAAGATGTTTATGTCAGCAATTCTGAGCTTTTTTCTGCATCAAAAGAAGATGATGAATGGGTTATCTATTCTCATCAGGCTTTTTCTTCTGATGAGTGGATGAAAGTAACAATTGAAGATATTACATACGAGATTGAAGTCACCGATGATGCTGAATATAGCGGTACCTGTGGCAATGGATTGACCTGGACTATATCTGGAAATACTCTGACCATCTCCAAAACAGGTGATGGTGATGGGGCTATGGACAATTGGATAGACTTTGGATATATCCCCTGGTATGGCCAAGGGTCAGATATAGAAACTGTAAATATCGGTAGTGGTGTTACCACTATCGGGGATTATGCGTTCTCTGGTTGCAGCGGTCTTAAAAGCATAACTTTACCTGATTCACTTACCTCTATCGGAGATGGAGCGTTCTTGCTTTGTGACGGTCTAACAAGCATAACTTTACCTGATTCAATTACCTCTATGGGGATTGCTGTGTTTCAATATTGCAGAAGTCTAACAAGCATAACTATACCTGATTCACTTACCACTATCGGGGATGGAGCGTTCTTGGGTTGCGGCAGTCTAACAAGCATAACTTTACCTGCTTCACTCACCACTATCGGGGATAGAGCGTTCTATTATTGCAGTGGTCTAACAAGCATAACTTTACCTGATTCACTTACCACTATCGGGGATTGGGCGTTCTATTATTGCAGCGGTCTTACAAGCATAACATTCCCTGATTCACTTGCCACTATCGGGGATTATGCGTTCGTAGGTTGCGACAGTCTTACAAGCATAACATTCCCTGATTCACTTACCACTATCGGGTATGAAGCGTTCTCTGGTTGCAACGATCTTACCACCGTCTATTATAATGGTTTAAACTGGGGAACTTTAAGTGCTAGTTTTCCCTCAAATGTTACTCTCGCTGGTTTTGTATCTGTTACCGTTGATGTTAATCCGACTAATGGTGGAACTATTTCCGGAAGTGGATATATAGAACAAGTCGGAGCTGCTAAATTTAGATTTAAGTCAGGAACAGATGCCTGCCTTACAGCGCTTCCGGCTACAAACTATCACTTTGTGAAATGGACAGATGCCAATGGCACACTGCTTAGCAATAGCGCCACCTACTCATTTCCGGCTGCAGAAACTACATTGAAGGCAAATTTTGCCGGTAGTATTTCAATTAATGGCAATATCTCAAGTCACACTTATGACGGAAATGTGTACAATCCTATCCCCACGATTACTGATGAGGTTATAGGCAGCGAACTGAGAGTAAATACTGATTATACAATAAGCTATCAGAAATATGATGGAACCGGTTGGTCTGATATATCTTCACAAAACGTTAAAAATGCCGGGGAGTACCGCGTTGTGGCAACAGGCATAAGCGGCTCTGCATATGAGGGTGAAACCGCAACCAAAGATTTTTCCATTTCCCGAAAAAATGTGACTATTACAGCAGCGGATCACAGTTTTACCTATACCGGTGCCACGCAGAGTTGGCCCTACTATGATGTAACAGAGCTTGTTGGAAATGATGAAATTACAGCAACCATAACAGGGTCTATCACTTATCCTGCTGAAAGTCCTGTTTCTAACAAAGTTGAGGCCTACAGTTTTACCATCGGCTCAGCAGACAACTACTCAGTCACCACAGTTAACGGATCTCTTACTATGGAGAATGCCGATATTCCTATCACCATAACAGCTGCCAGTACTTCCAAGATCTATGACGGCACTGCTCTGACAGATAGTACAGTAACACTTACAAGCGGTTCTCTTTTAACCGGTGATAGTCTAGTTGCAACTGCTAATGGTTCAGCCACGAATGTTTCTGATACGATAGTCGGGAATAATCCTGTTGCACCCGGCTACAAGATCATGCATGACGCAATGGATGTTACGAATTGCTATGATGTTACTACTGTAGCAGGTACGCTTACCATAAATCCTAAAGATCTTGCCATTACCGCTCAAAATAAGACATTTACCTATACCGGTGCTATACAGAGCTGGCCATACTATGATGTTTCAGGTCTTATGGGAAATGATGTGATTGATGTAACCATAACAGGTTCTATCACTCTACCTGATGAGAGTCCTGTTCCTAACGTGGTTCAGTCCTACAGGTTCACCAGCGGTTCAGAAGACAACTACTCAGTTACCACTAATAATGGTCAACTGACTATGGCGAAAGCCTCAAGGTCAATTACTATAACGGCAGCAAGTGCCTCCAAGACCTATGACGGAACTCCGCTGACAGATAGTAATGTAACACTTACAAGCGGATCTCTTTTAACAGGGGACAGGCTGGTAGCCAGAGCAAACGGTTCTGCTACGAATGTTTCTGATACTTCGGCCGGAAATAATCTTGTTGCAGCCGGCTACAAGATCTTGCACGGCGCAGTAGATGTTACGGATAACTATGTTATTACACCTGAAGCAGGTACGCTTACGATAAATCCTAAAGTGGTTACTGTAACGGCTCAGGATAAGCAGTTTACTTATGATGGAACTTCTCACATCCATCCAGGCTTTGATGTTTCGGGGCTTGTAGGAAGTGATGCGATTGATGCTACCGTTACCGGTTCCATTACTTTCCCAAGCGAAGGTTCTGTGACAAATGCCGTCTCAGCTTACAGATTTACAACCGGAACTGCCGGAAACTACTCAGTTACCACTAAAAATGGACGGCTTACCATGGCGAGAGCATCTAACCCTATCACCATCACAGCAGCAAGTGCCTCCAAGATCTATGACGGAACTCCGCTGACAGATAGTAATGTAACACTTACAAGCGGATCTCTTTTAACAGGGGACAGGCTGGTAGCCAGAGCAAACGGTTCTGCTACAAACGTTTCTGATACGAAAGCCGGAAATAACCATGTAGCACCCGGTTACAAGATCATCCATGGAACAGTGGATGTTACTGAGAACTATGTAATCACTACTGTAGCAGGTACACTTACCATAAATCCAAAAGCAGTTACCATAACGGCTCAGGATAAGCAGTTTACTTATGATGGTACTTCACACAGCCATACAGGCTTTGAGGTTTCAGGTCTGGTAGGAAGTGATGCCATTGATGCTACAGTTACCGGTTCAATTACTTTCCCAAGTGAAGGGCAGGTAGTAAATGCCGTCTCATCCTATAGCTTTACATCCGGTATTGCCGGAAACTACTCGGTCACCACAAAAAATGGCAAACTGACCATGGCGAAGGCGTCTAATCCTATCACTATCACAGCAGCCAGCGCTTCCAAGACCTATGATGGCGCAGCTCTGACAGATAGCACAGTAACACTTACGGAGGGATCTCTTTTTACAGGCGATAGTCTGATTGCAAGTGCTAATGGTTCTGCTACAAATGTTTTTGATACAAAAATCGGAAACAATCCGGTTGCTGCCGGTTACAAGATCATGCATGGAACAGTGGATGTTACTGAGAACTATGTTGTCACTACTGTGGCAGGTACGCTTACGATAAACTCAAAACCTGTTACTATAACAGATAATGATAACAAGTCTTCTGATAATGGATCTTCTGATAATAGCGTTAGCGAAGATGAGGTGAATGATCCACCGATAAATAATAAAATCTATGATGTTTTGAAAGAAAAAACACAAATAATTACTCCATTAGCAGCAGATGATACGGATGCGGCAGTACTCGGCGAAGTAAGGAAGACATCAAGAAAAGCTGCAGTTGATGAGACACCAGAGTCAGATAATGACAATAAAAACGATGCAGAAGTAGCAAACCAGAAGATTGAAGAAACCAAGGAACCTGAGAAAACATCTGAGACTCCAAAAACCGAAATCGAGATTGAAGAAACTGAAACAGCTAAAGCTGCATCTCCTATAGCAGCATCTTCTATGGCTGAAGAAAAGCCTATTGCATGGGGATGGCTAATCTTTGGCATTGCTGCAATTGCAGGCGTATTTATAGAAGAATATGTAAGACGTCATAAAAATAAGTAATGATATTTACCCTCTTTACTGGCATCCGGTAAGGAGGGTTTTTATCATATAGAAAATTGCCATCTTGCCATCTGACAGAATTATTGCCGCAATAATGGGGCTGTGCTATAGTATTCAATAGATTTTTAGAGAAAAAAGCAAAGGGGAACTGTGATGAAAATCTTGGTGATAAACGGCCCTAATTTAAACTTCCTTGGCATAAGAGAGAAGGCAATCTATGGGAATCAGGACTATGACTATCTCTGCAATATGATAAAAGAAAAGGCTTCAGCGGATGGTGATGAAGTTGAGCTCTTTCAGTCCAATCACGAAGGGGCAATCATTGATAAGATCCAGGAATCCTATTTTAACGGCACTGAGGGCATCGTGATAAATCCCGGAGCTTATACCCATTACAGCTATGCTATTCATGACGCGTTAAAGAGTGTTGAGCACATCATTAAGGTGGAGGTTCACATTTCTGATATCCAGTCCAGGGAGGAGTTTCGCAAGATTTCAGTGACAGCACCTGCCTGCAACAAGCAGATTTACGGCCATGGACTTGAAGGATATCTGGAGGCTATGGATTTTATTCATGGAAAGAACTAGTACAGTTACAGAATTATCCAAGCATTGCTGCCGGATATGCAATTAAAAAGATGTAAGGTATGAAAACATGAAGGTAGGAATTGTTTTTGGTACGTTCGCCCCGATGCATATGGGGCATATGGACGTCATCAATATAGCTAAAGATGAGATGGATAAAGTTATTGTCATCTGCTGCGGCCACGAGGGTGACAGAGGATATCCAAGGTATCCTTTAGATAAGCGCTATGAACTTGTGTCAGAAGAATTTGCTGATGATGAGAAGGTGTTCGTGACAAAGCTCATCGATACCGATCCTGAGATAAAAAAGCACTGGGATCAGCAGCAGGTCTGGAACTACTGGGTTGATAGAATGCTGCTTCATCTTTTCCAGAGAGAACTGATACTGGCCCGGGATGAGATCACATATTTTACATCTGAGCCGGACTACGCAGAGCTTTTGGAAAATACGCCACAGAGTATCAAAGTTCATCTCTGCAAGCGAAACAGGCCGATCAGTGGTACAATGATTCGGGATAATCCGGAGAAATACATGGATCAGATTGTGGACTCCTATAGAGGGTATTATTGAGTTTATAGAAGCAAAAAACGATTCTTATAGTTTTTTAAATATAAAATAAGGGGATTTCAAAGCAATGGAAAACGTTATTACATCGCTCCTTGAGACAGATGCGTACAAATTTTCAATGGGGCAGGCCATCTATCATCAGTTCAGTGACTACAAGACCACCTGGTCTTTTAAGTGCAGAAACACTGACGTGCACTTCACTCCTGAGATGGTAGAGGAGATCAAGAGACAGATCAAGGCTTACTGCGAACTCAGATTTACAGAAGAGGAACTGGCATATCTTGAGAACGTCATCTGGATCAAAGGCTCCTACGTGGACTTTTTAAGATTATGGCAGGCAAGATACGAGGATTTTGAAATAGGAACTGATGCTGAGTGCGGCCTTTCAATCGAGACAAAGGGCACCTGGCTCAACACTTCAATGTACGAGATTCCGACTCTGGCAATCGTCAATGAAGTATATTTCAGAATGCAGTACAACTACGACGAGCTCCTTGACAGCTTCAAGGAAAGACTTACAGAGAAGATAGAAAAGGTTGCAAGCGGTGAGTACAAGCTCTCTGTATTTAGTGAGTTTGGTCTTAGAAGAAGACTTTCCGCAGAGGCTCAGGATCTTGCAGTAAAGATGTTAAAAGAGTCAGAGCTTGGCACATCAAAGTTCCTTGGTACTTCAAATGTCTTTTTGGCAAAAAAATATGGCGTAACTCCCGTAGGAACCATGGCCCACGAGTGGATCATGTGCACCGGACAGGGCAATCACAAGCACAATCCGGCATATTCCAACTGGTATGCTCTTGATGCCTGGGTAAAAGAGTATGGTATCTTGAACGGAACAGCGCTCACAGATACAATTACAACCGACTGCTTCTTAAAGGACTTCCAGTTGACCTATGCTACACTGTTCTCCGGTGTCCGTCATGACTCAGGAGACCCTGTTGAATGGGGCGAGAAGATGATCAGACACTATGAGTCTTTAGGTATCGATCCTAAGACTAAGACTCTTCTTTTCAGTGACAGCCTTGATTTTGAGAGAGCAACAAAACTCTATGAGCATTTTGCAGGCAGAGCCAAGATCGGCTTTGGTATAGGTACCTATATTGCCAACGATACCAAGGTTCCGGCTCTCAATATAGTAATGAAGACCACAAGATGCAACGGAATGGATGTTGCCAAAATTTCAGATATTAAGGGCAAAGGAATGTGCAAGAATCCTGAGTACGAGGATTATCTGTTAAGATGTATTGACTGGAGAATGCAGCACGATCTAAAGCTTTGATGATCAGGAGTATCCGGGAGGGTAAGAAGCCGGATCCAAGGGTGATATAACTTAAGTGTGGCGCTCATAGAAGTGAGGATTATAAATATGGCAGAATGGTTAAAGGATTTTAATCCTGAACAGGAAATTGAAAAAGTTACAGAATGGATAAGACAGTGGTTTGCTGAGAATGGGCCGACAGCCAATGCGGTAATTGGAATTTCAGGAGGCAAGGATTCCACCATTGTGGCTCATCTTCTTGTGCGTGCTCTGGGAAAAGAGCGTGTTATAGGAGTCCTGATGCCTGACGGAGAGCAGAAGGACATTGATGACTCCAAGAGAGTAGTGGAGCTTCTTGGGATAAAGAGCTACTTTGTAAATATTCATTCTGCTGTGGAAGCTGCAAAAGAGATGCTGAAAACAGCAGGAATTGAGCCTGCCAAGGATGCGATCATCAATACTCCTCCAAGAATCAGGATGGCAACTCTTTACGCTGTTGCCCAGTCTGTTCCCGGCGGCGGAAGAGTGGCAAATACCTGCAACCGCTCAGAGGATTATGTGGGATATTCAACAAAGTACGGCGATGCAGCAGGAGATTTCAGCCCTTGTTCAGATTTTACCGTTACAGAGATGAGACTTATAGGGGATGCTCTAGGAGTGCCGAAGGAACTTACTCACAAGACTCCATCAGACGGCCTTTCCGGAATGTCTGATGAGGATAAGCTTGGCTTTACCTATGATGAGCTCGACAGATACATTTTTACCGGCATCTGTGAGGATGAAGAGAAAAGAAAGAAGATTGACAGACTTCATGTGATCAACATTCACAAGCTTAACCTGATGCCAATGTACAAACAAAAATAAATGCTCGAATTTGTTACTGAGCGAGCTATAGGCAAGCAACAGTAACTGGAATATGATACAGGAATGCGCATGCTTAAGTGAGTTTGTCGGACCGGTCATATCATGATATTATGTTAATGTGTAAAGCTTTTGTACTAAATTACAAAAACTACTAATACTGAGTTTTTTTGCAAAAAAGTGATTTTGGGATAGTTTGGGGGATGAGATGGCATTTGATGTTTCAAACATAGTAAGTGCTGTTAACAGTTATTTATACTCCATATCAGATGTAAACAAGCTCATGACTGAAGGGGAGACATCAGCTAAGACTTCAGGCCTTGCGGGTATTTTTCAAAAATACTTAAACAAGGCGGTGAGTGATACGGCGTCGACGGCTTCAGCTACGGATGCAATGACGGATGGGGATGTGCTTAGTGCGGCTACCAGTCTTAGCAGTCTTGCCACATCATCAGCTTTTGACACCACCGGGAATTCCTTGTCGGATACAGGACTTGATTCCCTGATGGCATCTTCCTTGCCGGATCTATTGAATACCCAGAGCAGTTCAAAAATAGATTATACGGAATTGTCCACATCCATAGCCTCAGCTTTAAGAGGTGAGACTACTGTAAATAAGACTGAATCAGGTAAAAACGCTGCGACAGCCGGACAGACCGCAAAGGCAGATGGAGGAGTTGCTCCGGTAACAAGGACAGCTGACAATACCATGGCAAGTGCCATCAATTCTGAGATTCAGAGCAGGTTTGCCAGTGTCGACATTGAAAGCCAGATAAATCAGGCATTTAAAGGGCTGGATCTTGAGAGCCGGATAAATAGTGCATTTAAGAATGTGGATGCCTCTGCTCAGATAAACGCTGCTTTTCATGGTACAGACCTTGGAGCAGAGATTGAGAACAGCATTAACTCACATAACAGGATTGGAGAAGCAGTAAGCTATAATGAAGCAAGGCTTCAGGCTTATAAAAATTCTGTAAAAAATAGTGCCGGAACTAGCACCTTTGGAGATTTTCGACTATAATTATCACGGCGGAAAAAAATAGTTGAAAAATCCATAAGGATAGTTTAAAATAACGTAGTTGTTTATATGAAGTAATTTAGGAGGATATTTTATGATTTCTGCAAGTGATTTCAGAAATGGTGTAACCATCGAGATCGATGGCAATGTATGTCAGATTATAGAATTTCAGCATGTTAAGCCTGGTAAGGGCGCTGCTTTTGTAAGAACTAAGCTTAAGGACATCATCAATGGTGGTGTTAAGGAGACAACTTTCCGTCCTACAGAGAAGTTCCCTGCAGCAAGAATTGACAAGAAGGATATGCAGTATCTCTATCAGGATGGAGATATCTACAATTTCATGGATTCAGAGACTTATGAGCAGATCGGTCTTACATCAGACCAGATCGGCGATTCTCTCAAGTTCGTTAAGGAGAACGAGGTTTGTAAGGTAATGTCTTACAACGGCAACGTATTCGCTGTTGAGCCTCCTATGTTCGTTGAACTTGCTATCACAGATACTGAGCCTGGATTCAAGGGTGATACAGCAACAGGTGCTACAAAGCCTGCAACTGTTGAGACAGGTGCTAACGTAGCAGTTCCTCTCTTCGTTAACGAGGGAGATATTATCAAGATTGATACCAGAACAGGTGAGTATCTTTCAAGAGTTTAATAGAACTCTAAATTTGATCTGACAGTTATACATATCTGACACATTATACAGTAAAAATCATTATATAGTTTTACTAGAATAAAGAGACTTTTTAAGACAATAGGAATGCCATTATATGTGGCGCTTCTATTGTCTTTTTTTGTCATAAAAACGGAGGAAAATATGGAATTTTATAAGGAAATAACAATTGAGGATTTTGGGGAACTTATAGCAGGCAAGGTAATAGACCTTTTGGGGAAAAATTATTCTGTTGAATTCAAGGAGATGATCAAGAACAATGGCTCTGTTCGCCATGCAATCGTTGTACATAAGCTTTTTGACCCGGTTGCTCCTGCAATATATATTGACGACCTTTATGAACAGGCTTTAGAGAGGGATGATATCAGGTTTCTCCCGGAGTATATTGTTGAATGTTACAACAAGAGTATAAAGCATGAAATAGAGGTGGAGTTCTTTAAAGATTTCTCAAAGGTGGCTGAATTTCTTACCTTTAAGCTTGTAAATGAAGGTAAGAATGAGGAGATGCTGAAGGACGTTCCCTACAGACAGTTTGAAGACCTGGCACTAGTTCCGATTTGTAAGATATCAAACAATAGCATCGGAGAAGGAATGATTGTTATCAGGAATGAACATCTTAAATTATGGGAGATATCAGAGGATGAGCTTTGGGAGAACATACACGAGAGCGCCAGAGCGGTATCCGGGGTAAAGATTGAAAATCTGGCGGACTTTTCCAGAGATAAGTTTGGAGTGCCCTTTGATATGTTTTTGAATAACATGTTTGTGATCACCAATGATAAATGTGTTAATGGGGCTTCAGCTGCGTTTTTCCCGGGAGTACTTAAGGAAGTAGCAGAGATGTCTTCATCTGACCTTATTCTCATTCCCTCATCTGTCCATGAGATGATATCAGTCCCGGCAGAAGGAGAGATAGGGGACATCGGATGTCTTTTAGCTATCATCAAAGAGGTGAATGATACAGTGGTGATGGATGAGGATGTTCTAAGTGACAACGCATATTATTATAATGCCCGAAGTGAAAGATTAAGCATTTTGAAGGCTGATAAGGACGAGTGAGCGTGCTATGGGTTCACACCGGCAATGCAGCAATTCCTGGTGTGAACTGTAACGCATAAATACTTTTAGGGTAAATATAGATTCGGAAAAATAAAAAAGGAAAAGCACCTACTTTCATGTTAGGATTAGATTTGCGAGAAAAAATCCAAGAAAGAGGTGCTTTCCATGTATAACAGTATATTACAGTTTATTGAGAATGATATC
>JAFPVA010000225.1 GCA_017413105.1 Butyrivibrio sp.
GATATCATTCTCAATAAACTGTAATATACTGTTATACATGGAAAGCACCTCTTTCTTGGATTTTTTCTCGCAAATCTAATCCTAACATGAAAGTAGGTGCTTTTCCTTTTTTATTTTTCCGAATCTATATTTACCCTAAAAAGTAGACGATGGGTGGAACGAGGGGACGGTTCTTGCGTTTCATATAGGTTGTGTACAACGGAACGGAGGAACCGTCCCCTTGTTCCATTGCGTAAAATGGAACGCAAGAACCGTCCCCCCGTTCCACCAACTTACATCTTCTTTATTCTCTCGATAGCCTCGACGCTGTTCTCGAAGCTGCCAAAAGCAGTAAGTCTGAAATAATGCTCTCCGCTTGGTCCAAAGCCTGATCCCGGTGTGCCGACAACATTTACCTTCTCCAGAAGGTAATCAAAGAACTCCCAGCTGGTCATGTTGTTTGGTGTGCGAAGCCATACATAAGGTGAATTCTTTCCGCCATAAACCTCATATCCGGCGTCAGCAAGACCTTTAAGGATGTAGGAAGCGTTTTTCATGTAAACATCCACCATCTCCTTAAGCTGCTTTTTTCCCTCAGGTGAATAGCATGCCTCGCCGGCTCTCTGAACGATGTAGGGCGCTCCGTTGTACTTGGTTCCGTGCCTTCTTGCCCAAAGTCTGTGCATCTCAACTTCCTGTCCTTCGAACTTTACCTTCAGGTCATGAGGAATGACAGTAGCAGCGAGTCTAAGTCCGGTAAAACCTGCGTTCTTGGAAAAAGATCTAAGCTCGATAGCGCAAGTCTTTGCTTCCTTGCACTCGTAGATGGAGTGAGGTACATCCTCATCTGAAATATAAGCTTCATAAGCGGCATCAAAAATAATTACTGCACCAACTTTATTTGCATAATCAACCCAAACCTGAAGCTGGTCCTTTGTTATGGCTGCTCCTGTGGGGTTGTTAGGGAAGCACAGATAGATTATATCCGGTGTTTTCTCAGGTAACTCCGGCGCAAAGCCGTTCTCCGCAGTACATGGCATATATATAACTTCGCTCCACACGCCGGTATTTGCATCGTACTCGCCTGTCCTGCCTGCCATTACGTTTGAGTCAACATATACAGGGTAAACCGGGTCGCACACCGCAATCTTGCAGTCGCGGGAAAAGATTTCCTGAATATTTCCTGAATCGCTCTTAGCTCCATCGGAAATGAATATCTCATCGTCAGCAATATCGCAGCCTCTGCTCCTGAAATCATTCTCAGCCATGGCATGTCTCAAAAACTCATAGCCAAGGTCCGGTGCATAGCCTCTGAAAGTAGACGGATCTGCCTGTTCATCAACCGCCTTGTGCAATGCCTCAATAACAGCCGGGCAAAGAGGCTGCGTCACGTCCCCTATTCCAAGCCTTATGATCTTTTTATCAGGGTTAGCTTCCTGAAAAGCATTCACCTTTTTTGCTATATTACTGAAAAGATAGCTTCCCGGCAGCTTTAAATAATCCTCGTTTGGTCTGTACATTTCACTCCTCCTTTTGCCTCTTTTCTTTTTGTTAGCAATATATTACAATGTTTTTGTATTATTGTATACAAATTTTTACAATCTAATTGGATATCGTGATAATTGATAAGATTGATAGACCGGGAGGCGATTTTTTATGCAAATTAATTTTACCAAAATGCAGGGTTGCGGTAATGATTACGTCTACATTGATGGGGGAAAAGAGCTTGTTCCTCAGGAAAAAAAATCTGATCTGGCAAGAAAGGTTTCCGACAGACATTTCGGGATTGGTTCTGACGGACTGATCTTTATAAATCCTGTTGATGACCCGGATATTGATTTTGAGATGGAAATGTATAACGCAGACGGCTCCCACTCTGAGATGTGCGGAAACGGCATAAGATGTGTTGCCAAATATGTTTATGACAACAGACTTACAGATAAAAAGAAGCTTACCATAGTCAGCGCCGGTCAGAAGAAATACATCGACCTTACAGTTGATGAAAAAGACCTCGTAACTTCAGTCAAAGTTGATATGGGGGCCCCTATTCTTGAGGCTTCCAAGGTTCCCGTTAACATGGAACGAGGGGACGGTTCCTCCGTTCCAGTTACGGATATGGAACAGGGGGACGGTTCCTCCGTTCCATGTTCTGATGTGGAACGAGAGAACCGTCCCCTCGTTTCACCCCTCGTTTCAGTTGCTGATGTGGAACGCAAGAACCGTCCCCTCGTTCCACCCGTAACACAAGTTGTCATAGATGCTCCACTTACCGTAGCGGGAAAGGAATGGCGCATTACCTGCGTGTCCATGGGAAATCCCCACTCAGTTGTTTTCCTTCCCGAGGGGACAAATCTGAAAAACTTTGACATTGAAGCAATCGGACCTTTATTTGAAAACCATAAGGTATTCCCGAATCGCACCAACACCGAATTTGTTACCATTGATGATAAAAGAAATGTTCACATGCGTGTCTGGGAGCGAGGAACAGGAGAAACACTTGCCTGCGGAACAGGATGCTGCGCCACAACGGTAGCCTGCATCCTAAACGGACATACAGATAATACCGTAACCGTCCATGTTCTTGGCGGAGACATAACCTGCTCCTGGAACGGAGATCCTGCTTTTCCTGTCATCATGGAAGGCCCTGCCACCACAGTATTTACGGGTAAAATTGAAGTAGAATGAAAAAACGCTGCAAATGCACTCATAACATGCATTTGCAGCGCTTATTTTTTTAGTGTTCAACAGCTTCAGGAAGTCTGCGTCTTATTTCCTCAACGCTCATCCATTCTGTGTTGTTGCCTGAGCTGTAATAGAAGCCCTCAGGCACTTTCTTTCCGCCTGGAGCCGGCTGAATCTCATGGGAGAATGAAACTTGTGGGTATACAATAAAGTGCTTGTCATACTCGTAGGTATTAGGAGCATCTTCCTTGGTAACCATAACCTCGTCAAGCTTCTCGCCAGGTCTGATACCGATTTCTTTTGTAGCAATTCCGGGATACATAGCCTCTGCCAGATCCTTGATGTTGAAGGAAGGAATCTTGCTAATGAAGGTCTCTCCGCCCTTTGCCTCTGCAAGAGCCTTAAGCACCAGTTCAACTCCCTCTGGAAGGCTGATCCAGAATCTTGTCATTCTGTAATCTGTGATAGGAAGCTCTTTTTCTCCTCTCTCTGCAAGGTTCTTGAAAAGAGGAATGATAGAACCGCGGCTTCCTGCCACATTGCCGTAACGAACGATTGAGAAGTTGATGTCCTTAGTGCCGGCATAAGCATTTGCTGCGATAAAGAGCTTGTCGGAAACCATCTTGGTTGCGCCGTAAAGGTTAACCGGGTCAACAGCCTTATCGGTTGAAAGAGCTACAACTCTCTTAACGCCTGTCTTAAGAGCTGCATTGATAACATTCTGAGCACCGTTGATATTTGTCTTGATAGCCTCATCCGGATTGTACTCGCAAGCAGGAACCTGCTTAAGAGCTGCAGCATGAACGATGTAATCTACGTTCTCGCAGGCTCTCTCAAGTCTTGCCTCATCCCTTACGTCTCCAATAAAGAACCTCATCTGCTTAGCGTGTTCTTTGTAGATGGGCTCGATTGACATTGTATACTGCTTGAACTCATCTCTTGAGTAGATGATGATCTTCTTAGGGTTGTAATTCTTCAAAATGTACTCTGTGAAGCAGTGGCCAAAAGAGCCAGTGCCTCCCGTTACAAGAATCGTCTTATTATCAATAATACTGTTCATTTAAACTCCTTTACCCGGCTCAACGAGCCCGCTCTAATCTTATATTATTACTTAGTCTTATCTCTAAGTATTCTATAATCACTTTACCTCAGCGCTTTTTCTACTACGCATTTTACTTCCTATACCATGCCACAATCTTCTTGACCGCCTTAATGACGTCCTCGACGTCCTCATCAGTAAGCAGCGGATAAAGAGGAATACTCATGATTCCCTTGTAGATTTCCTCAGCCACCGGGCAAAGGCCCTTCTTGTAGCCACGCTCCTCGTAGAATGGGAAAAAATAAACCGGAACGTAGTGTACCTGGCACTGAACACCCTCTTCTCTCATTGCGTCAAAAAACTCTCTTCTGCTGCAGGAGAGCTTGTCCAGATTGAGCCTTAAGATGTACAGATGTCTTGTGGTATCTGACTCCGGGATTTCCTTCTGTACTATCAGTTCCGGAATCTCACTAAATGCCTTATCGTACTTCTCTACGATCTCACGCCTTCTCTTTGAAAACTTATCGAGCTTACCTAGCTGACTTATCAAAAGAGCTGCCTGAAAATCTGTAATTCTGTAATTGTAGCCAAGAGTCTGCATCTCGTAAACCCAAGGTCCCTCCGGCTCTCCGCCCTTGTACTCGGACTCATTATGGGTAATTCCGTGATGGGAAGCAAGATACAGCTTTTTGTAAAGCTCAGGATCATTAGTAGTTATGGCGCCGCCTTCACCTGAAGTTACGGTCTTTACAGGATGGAAACTAAAGCAGGTCATATCTCCCAAAGTTCCCTCGCCCTGGCCTTTGTATTTAGTTCCAATGGCGTGAGCTGCATCTATTATAAGTGTAAGACCGTGCTTGTCGCAGATCTCTCTTATTCTGTCATGTTCAACTGCCTGGCCGGTGTAATCAACAGCCACAACAGCCTTAGTCCTGTCTGTAATATGTGCCTCGATGCTGTCCGGATCTATGTTGTAGGTCTCAGGATCCACATCTGCAAAAACAGGAGTGGCTCCCACATATACAGCGCAGTTGGCACTTGCTGCAAAGGTAATCGGAGTTGTGATAACTTCGTCTCCCTCTCCAAGACCAGCCGCTATGCATGCACAGTGCAGTGCTGCTGTTCCGTTGCACACAGCAACAGCATATTTAGCCCCGGTGACTTCACAGATTTTTTTCTCAAGAGCCTCTGTCGTAGGTCCGCAGGTAAGATAATCCCCTTTGAGGACCTTTGTCACCGCCTCAATATCTTCATCATCGATCCACTGATGTCCGTAGGAAAGTCTGTTTTTCCTGACAGGCTCACCACCGAAGATCGCAAGCTTTTCTTTTTCCATTATATAATGCCTTTCCGGTCAGGCACGCTATCTGCAATTCGCAGAACATGTCAATAACCCAAGATGAATTATACCATATTCGCTTATTGTGTCAAAATTAGGAAGCCTATCTACTCGTCGTGCGACCCACATGCTACGTTACTGTTCACTCGCATGCAGCTCGCTCCAGTAACCAATTCGCGCAAAAAAAGAACGGGAACCATCAACATGTCTCCCGCTCTCCATAACCTGACTGATATAATTCAAAATTCAAAAATTAAAGATCAAAGCTTCCGGTAATGTCATTGTTAACAACATAGTAAGCCTTGCCCTCTTCCGGCTTTACATAGATATCAAGGTTCTTGATATCCTTCTTGCCGTATGCTTCCTTTGCCATAGCAACAAGCTGATCCTGATTTACAGCCTTGTCACCAAACTGAAGCTCAACCTTAGCATTAACTTTTGCCATCTTTTTTCCTCCTCGTAAAAACATAAAATATAGACATATATTTCAATTAGGATATATTATACCCCTTTTTTTCAAAAAGTGTGAATGTTTATTTCAAAAATGAGCAAATTTACAAATTTTCTCACTTCTCATTAATTTGTCAGTCATTTATAATGTAGTTAAGAAAAAGGAACGTAAATAACCCACTCTCTCTCATAATTAAACTATCGCCTTGAAATCATATATTTCAAGGCGATTTTTTGCGAACAAATGAATTTGTAGTTACTGTTCAGACAGAAATGCGCACTCTGCTGCGCATTTCGTGAGAAAATGAATCAGGAGTGAGCGCATTCCTTCGACGAAGTCGATATGGAATGAATGCGCGAATTCGTTACTGGAGCGAGCTGCAAGCGAGTGAACA
>JAFPVA010000226.1 GCA_017413105.1 Butyrivibrio sp.
GTTACTGTTCACTCGCATGCAGCTCGCTCCAGTAACCAATTCGCGCATTCATTCCAATTCGACTTCGTCGAAGGAATGCGCTCACTCCTGCATCAAGTTCTCACGAAATGCGCAGCTTAGTGCGCATTTCTGTCTGAACAGTAACCCTATACTACCACATTATACATGAATTTCCTTGACGTGTCAGTAAATCTAATGTTAAAACATATATGATGATATAGGTATGTCATTATATTCTTTTCACATCTAATAATAAAGGGGATTATTATGCCAGATTTTCACAAACTCGAAGGCACTATTCCGGTAGCTCCACTTAACCTTATTGTAATGGAATCAGCAAAAGAATTAGGTAACAGCGTAGATAAGTATATCTCACAGTTCAGGCATGAGCTTTACAAGATGCCTGAAAATGATCCCGCATTTCACGGCTATGTAAAAGATAGCTATCTGATAGATTATGATCTTGACAGATTTGGAAGTGGCGAAGCCAAAGCCACTATCAATCATTCTGTAAGAGGAAATGATGTATATATTCTTACAGATGTCTGCAATTACAGCATCACTTACAAGATGTACAACTACATAAACCACAAGTCTCCTGATGATCATTATCAGGACCTTAAAAGAGTAATCGGTGCAATTACAGGCAAGGCAAAAAGAATCAATGTCATCATGCCCTTTTTGTATGAAGGAAGACAGCATAAAAGAACCGGTCAGGAATCTCTTGATGCAGCTCAGATGTTTAAAGAGCTTCATGACATGGGAATAACCAATTTCATAACTTTTGATGCCCACGACCCAAGGATTTCCAACGCCAAGCCAATTGGAGGTTTTGACAATTTCCTTGCTTCTTACCAGTTTATGAAGGCTCTTCTCTCACACTTTGACGATCTTATTGTAGACAAGGACCACCTGACGGTAATTTCTCCTGATGAGGGAGCCCTTGACAGAGCTGTATACTTTGCCAATGTTATCGGAGCAGATACAGGTATGTTCTACAAGAGACGTGATTATGCTCATGTAGTTAACGGCACAAATCCTATCGTTGCTCACGAATTCCTTGGTTCAGACATTTCCGGAAGAGATGTTATCATAATCGACGATATGATTTCCTCCGGCTCCAGCATGATCGACACAGCCAAACAGCTTAAGAATATGGGTGCAAAAAGAGTATTCATCTGCACCACCTTTGGTCTTTTCACTGACGGCATGAAGAAGTTTGATGAAGGATATGAAAAGGGCTTTTTCGACGCAGTAATAACCACTAACCTCACCTATATGAATGAGGAAGTAACTTCAAGGGATTATCTCATCATTGCAGATATGGGCAAGTTCCTGGCTACCATCATCGATTTCCTGAATCATGATGCTTCGATGTCTACTGTTAACATGCCAACCGACAAGATCCATGAGATTGTCGGCAAATATAATTCAGGATGTAAAAAGCCTACTGAACTCTTTGACTAATCTCCGGAAAGAGGTAGTTTGATAATAGCTTTAAAAAGATCACCATCAAGTCTTACAGAAAAATCCCCACCGTGGATTTCTGTAAGACTTTTTGCTATAGAAAGCCCCAGACCATAACCTTCGGTTGTTCTTGACTCATCTCCTCTGATAAATCGCTCTGACAGTTCCTCAGCTTCAACACTTATTTCTTTTGAGGAAACATTTTTTGCAGTCAAAACAGCATTTTCTCTATCAGTCCTAAGTTCCAGCCAGAGTACAGTTCCCTTTAATGCATATTTGCACGCATTACCAAATACATTTTCAATAATTCTCCAAAGATGTCGTGGATCAGCCATTATAAATATCTGCTTTTCTTTGCACTTGAATTTTACACAAAGACTGCACTCTTCAAACTTTTCATAGTATTCACCTATGCTCTGGTTTATCATTTCAACAAAATTAAGCTTTGTAAGTTCAACCGATATATTTCCCGAGCTTATCTTTGATGCTTCCACCAGATCTTCAGTGAGAATTTTTAGTTTATTTGATTTTGCCTCGAGAATATCCACGTATCTCTCTATCTTTGGATTGTCAGTCTTTTCCCTCTTAATAAGTCCTACATAGTTGATTATAGATGTAAGAGGTGTCCTGATATCATGAGAAACATTTGTCACAAGACTTGCCTTAAGCTTCTCATCTTTAATGCTCTTTTCAACTGAAGTCTTGATCACATCCCCGATAGAGTTAACAGCAAGAGCCAGAGTAATATTCTCAGCAAAAAGACAGTCTGTAGCTGCCTTTGCAAAAAGCTCCCCTTCATTTATCTGGCTTATTGTCTTAAGTATCTGCTCCTTTTCTTTACTCTGTTTATATAAAAGAAGTGCCACAAACAGATCAAGGATTATTGCTACTACTATGCCTGGGAACTGAATTCTGAACAAAAGATAATTTAGAAGAAGAAAAGAAAAATACGGAATAAGAATTCTGATAAAAATATTATTGCTTCTAATAAGGCGTTTAATTAAATACTGCATCTTCAATCTTATAACCTACGCCCCATACAAGTTTTAAAAATTTAGGATCCTTTGGATTGATCTCTATTTTTTCACGGATATGTCTGATGTGAACGGCTATCGTATTATCGGACCTGAAGCCATCGGTATAATCTGTCCAGATGTTTTCAAAGATCTGCTCGATTGAAAAGACACTGCCCTTATTTTTTACAAGAAACAAGAGAATGCTGAATTCAATCGGTGTCAGCCTCACTTCATCCCCATATACTTCGCAGGATTTGGAGTTCTCATCAAGCACAAGGCCTCCGACAGAATAGATTCCCAGATTGCTGATCTCATCACCTGACATATATCTTCTGAGATTAGTTTTTATTCTGGCAATCAGTTCCAATGGGTTAAAAGGCTTTGTCATATAATCATCTGCCCCAAGATTAAGACCAAGTATCTTGTCCGCATCCTCTGATTTTGCCGAAAGAAATATGACAGGAATAGCGCTCTTTTTCCTTATCTCCTTTATAAGCCTTATTCCATCCATGTTTGGCATCATTACATCAATAACAGCAAGATGTATCTGATTGGTCTTAAGTGCTGTTAATGCTTCAAAGCCATCGTAGGCCTTTATAACCCTGAAATTTTCCTGTTCAAGGTATAGCTCTATTGAATCTACTATCTCCTTATCATCATCACATATTAAAATATTTTCCATAATTCACCATCACTTTAAACATAGAAATGCCGCAAGATTTCCTCTGTCTTCGTGGTGTATTCTGTGGGAAAACAAAAGATCCGGATTGCATCTGGTACATACATCCGTAACTATAATGTTTTCTTCCTTTACGCCACATTTAAGAAGAGTCAGCTTTATGACATTCCACAAATGTAATCTGTATTTATCATTTGGATACTCAATAAGTATCCTGTTTTCATCGATCTCTTGCTGCGAAAATCTTTCTTTAAACTTACAAGCCACATCTTCGCCAATCTCATAGCAGTCTCCGCATATCGAAGGACCTATTGCACAAACGCAGTCCCTTGCACAGGTTCCATAATTCTCATGCATCAGCTTAAGAGTATTTGCCGAGATTTCACCCAGTGTTCCCTTCCATCCTGAATGAGAAAGTCCAATAGCCTTATGAACCGGGTCAACAAAATACACCGGAGGGCAGTCTGCATGGAATGTGGAAAGAATTATGCCCGGCACATTGGTGATAAGACCGTCAATGTCAGTATAATCCCTCTGGATGTATGGGCCTTTGCCCTTATCTTCCTCTGTTATCACTCTCACATTAGTCGTATGGGTCTGAAAGGTTGAAACAAAATCCTTTAGATTATGACCATGGCCCATTATTTCAGAAATCCTGCAGTAATTCTCATCAACCGCTTCCTTCTCATCTCCTCTGGTATAACTTAAGTTCATGGATTCATAACAGCCCTTGCTCACACCTCCAAGCCTTGTGCTAAAAAGATGCTCTACAATGCCAAGTTCATTTAGTCTTGGAAAAAACAGGTAGTAAACTCCGTTCTTTTCTCCAAGTTCCATGGTTCTTTGTTCACCTGTTCGCTTAATCTTTATTTCTGACATGCTTACATTCTCCCCAATATAATCAAACATAATCAAAGGCATTTTTGTACCATTTAATTGTAATCGCAGCCTCACTTCCGGACAATGCAATTACATCATATCTTATTGGAAATTCAAGAGATTTATACTTAGCATAGAGATATAACTTAGAAATTTTGCATATCTGTCTTTTCTTAGAAAAAGTAACAGCTTCTTCCGGATAACCAAAATTGTCACCGGTCCGGTATTTTACCTCAACAAAACATATATACCCCTCATCCCTGGCGATAATATCAATTTCTCCCCTAAAGGCACGATAATTTCTTTCTATTATCGTTCCGCCCTGCTGCTTTATATAATTACAGGCCAGATCTTCATAAAATCCGCCAATACGTCTTTTATTCACATTTTGGGTTCCTCCTTATAATTCTATGCAGGAAAAATACTTGGCGAAATGCCATGATAGGTCAAACAGATTTTTGACTTGTCGATGAAACGAATAATAAAATATCACATTCAAAATAGGTTGTAAAGAAAAATTTTATTTTCTTGATTTATCCTTGGCTTTTATCTTATCCATGGCATCCACAAAAACGAGAATCTCCGCAACAACTTCATAGAGCTCCGGCGGGATCATTTCTCCGATTTCAAGGCGTGACAAAGTCTCTGCCAGTTTGTCATCTGTGTGAACAGGTATCTTGTTTTCTTTTGCCTGTTCGATGATCTTTTCTGCCAGTGCACCTTTACCAGAAGCTATGACCTTAGGCGCTCCGTCTTCATTAGGATCGTAGCCGAGAGCCACCGCGGTTTTTACTTTTTCTTTTTGTTTGTTATCTGCCATCCGTGCCCTTATGCTCTTGCATCAAAAGATGCTGTGGAAAGAATCGGAGTTTTCGAAACCTCTAACATCTCATCTACTGCCGCATCTTGTCCGTCCATATCATCGTGGAGCTTTAGTGATACCTGCATGGAATAGCCCCGTTTATTCAACCTTTCATCAAGAATATGGATATTCTCATTTATGAGGTCCAGAATTTCTCCGTCAGAAACATAAAAATTTGTGGTAACCTTCGTATCAAGAAGCTTTACAAAAACATCTACAGGTCCTAAATTCTCCATGTCAAGATGAAGCACAGCGCTAACTGAACCGTCTTCGCTCAGCTTCTTATGCTTGTTCTGATAAACATAGAGATCTCCATGAACATTTTGACCTGTCATCTGCAATGGCAGCTGAACATATTGAAACATCTGATTCAGCTGATTCATAAAATCCAGATTATTGCTGAGATTATTGGCAGCCTGCCCTAGAGAAGAATTCGCCATAGGAGAATTATTTATGGCATTTGCCAGAGCTTTAGCCTGACTTCCAAGTCTCTGATAAAGATTTTCTATGTTTTCCTTTTTCTCCACATCACCCGGTTTTAACAGCCATTGGGACTCTATATTGTCCTTTAGGAGCTTATTGTATTCTTCTGAGGAAAAGAGCTTTTTCCAGGCAGCAATCTCCACGGGATTGGACATACCAGCCTCATTAAAGCTTTTTGCAAGCTCTTTAAACAAAAGTCCCGGGTCCTTGGCCAGGGATTCAATTGCCTCCTCTGACACATTTAAGTTACGAAGATTATCAAGGAAGGAGGTACTGAAAGTCTTTGCGTTTATCTGAGCATTCTGGGGATTGTTCTGTGAAGTACTATTCTGCACACTTTCACCTGCAGCCTGATTCTGCAGAGGCTTCATCTCCGCATTTGGAGCTGTATTTTCTCCCTTATATCCTTGCACAATCGTTCCTGGACTTTGTGCGTTTTCTTCCGGAGAATCCTGTGCCGCTTTAACATCAGGATTAACTGTCTTTAAGCTTTCTGGAATTGCATTGGCACCTTCACCTTCAGAATTTAATACTTCCGGGTTTACCACTTCAGCATCAATTAAATTTGCCGCCTCCTGGTTAGCCATCTCAGATATTTTTGCGGTAGCAGCTGCCTCAGTGGCCATTCCGGCATTTTCCGCAAAGAGCTTAAGAACTTCGCCGTAAAGATTTATAGCACCCCCAAGATTTCCGCTTTCTGCAAGTTCATTAAAAGCTCCTGGCAAAGCATCCATTATTTCTGTCATGTCGCTAAGAACCTGGTGCTCGTAGCTTTTATAATTGCCAAACTGCTCTATATTATTGTCATTAACTGGGATATTAAGACTCTTCATCTCAACCATAGTGGAAATACTTGTGTTGGGATGCATATTAAGATTTTTACTCATTTCAAGAAGAGATGATTTATCAATGGAAAGACCTGTCTCCATCATCTCTTTTACCATCTGTATGGTATCGTTTGTGATCTCTATACCGGCAGCAGTAAGTGCCTTTAGAGTGCTCTGATCTGCCGATGTATTCTCATATAAAGGAGAAATTGTAATGCCGCTCTCTCCGCTTCCACGAACAAGAAAATTAAGGGTCTGTCCTTCTCTAAGGCCCATTGAATCTGAGAGCTTAGCCTGAATCTGACCATCTCCCACTGAAAGATTCGCAATTTTCCCTTCTTCCGTATCAGTAACAGACACAACAGTACCCTGAATGGTAGAACCCGTTTTGACCTGTATTTCCTTTGGCTGAAGATTTAAGTCATTAGAATTACTTCCATTCAGCTGCTCTTTTGTATAGGTTTGTGTTACGGAAGAAATGCTATTCATACGAAATTCCCAATGAAACTTCTGCGATGTATAGGGCAGGGACCGAACTTTTTTAGGGCTGCTATATGATCTGCGCTTCCATATCCCTTATTTGATGCAAAACCATACTCAGGATACTGCTTGTCATACTCGCACATAAGTCTGTCCCTGGTAACCTTGGCTACTATGCTGGCAGCAGCAATTGAAACGCTCTTGGCATCTCCTTTTATTATGGAAACCTGCTTAAAGCGCTCTAGTTGCGGAATATGCACAGCGTCTATTAAAAGAGCTCCCGGCGTAACTTCAAGGCTATCAACAGCCTTTGTCATAGCCTCATAGGTAGCCTGCAAGATATTTATCTCATCGATGCGTTCACTTGTCGAAAAGCCAATTCCCACTGCAACTGCCTTCTCCATGATTACATCATAAAGCTCTTCTCTCTTTTTTTCGGATAATTTCTTGGAATCATTTAGGTACAGAATATCAGAATCTGTAGGCAAAATAACAGCTGCTGCATACACAGGACCTGCAAGAGGGCCTCTTCCAACCTCATCTATGCCGCACAAAAGGCCATAGTAGCTATTTTCCCTCTCATATTTCTTCATCTCATTGATTCTGTCGTATTCTGCATGAAGTGCGTAAAGCTTTTTATTTGCAGAAGCCACAAGCTTCTGAACTCCACCTCTCTCATCACTTGAAAAATCAGATATAAAAGCAGATAGCGCTTTCTCACCATCTGCTTCTTTTAACAATTTACTGATATCAGAAATTGAAGTCATTATTCTATACCCCCAAAAGTGGAAAATGGGTATACTCGAAGAAATGCATGTCCCAGAATATCTTTTTTATTGATATTGCCCACGGACGGATCTCTTGAATCCATGCTGTGATTTCTGTTGTCCCCCATTACAAAATATTCATCCTCCCCAAGAGTTATGCTATTTATAGCAACTCCCGGATCAAGAATAACCTCCGCTCCGTAGTTCTCCTGAAGGAGCTGGTCATTTATATATATATTACCTTCTGTATCTATCCTTACGGTTTCGCCGGGAAGTCCAATAACTCGCTTAATAAAGTACTCGTCATTGCCGTACCTGTAAGGAAATACAATGATATCAAATCTCTTGGCATCCCCAAATCTGTAGGTAACCTTTTCTATCAAAAGAGAATCCCTGTCTATAAGCGTAGGATTCATAGAATTGCCGCTTACCTCGGTTCTCTGCATGACAAAAGTAATAAATAAAAATGTAAGTAAGAATACAACTCCAATATAAACTATAGTGCTAAGTATCTCTTTTAATACTTTATTCATTACACAACCGTTCCTTGTTAGTTTTTTGGAAAAAACTTATGGCCGCTCTAAGGAAATTCTCCCCAGTCTTCCATTTCTAAAATCATCAAGAAGAAGTGCCGCAGCTCGGTCCATATCAGGAGCCGCTCCCTGCTTAAAGCACTTTCTGTTAATTGCAATTGCGGAAAGAACAGCGCTCTCTTTAGTGGCATACTGTTCCTGTTCAAGTTCCAAAAGTGCCTCGCTATCTATATTATACTTCTCCATAATAGCATTTGGATAGTTTTCTTTTAGAATTTTGATAAGTTCACAGGCAAGCTCAGTAGTATCAATGTTCTCATCATTCAGAGAACCTATAAGAGCTATATGAAGGCCAATGGTCTGATCTTCAAATTTAGGCCAAAGGATACCGGGGGTATCAAGAAGCTGCATATTCTTGCCAATGGTAATCCACTGCTTCCCCTTAGTAACGCCCGGTTTATTTCCGGTTTTAGCAGAAGCCTTTCCGGCGAGTTTATTTATAAATGTGGACTTGCCTACATTAGGGATTCCGGCAACCATTGCTCTGATTGGTCTTCCGACAATTCCGCGCTTTTTATCCCTTTCAATTTTCTCTGCGCAGGCACTCTGCACCATTTCTTTTACCTTTGAAGCCTCATTTCCTGTCTTGGAGTTCATCTCCATAACAAAAAGCCCCTGGCTCTCATAATATTCGCGCCATTTTTTGGTAACTGAAGGATCAGCCAAATCTGCCTTGTTAAGAATAACCAGTCTGTATTTATTCTTGCCAAGCTCATCAATATCAGGATTTCTGCCGGCAGCAGGAATCCTCGCATCTGTAAGCTCAATTATAATATCAATCAGTTTGATGTTTTCCTGCATCATTCTGATTGCTTTAGTCATGTGTCCGGGATACCATTGAAAATTCATGTGATCACCTTTTTCTCAAATTTAGTTAATGACAAAGCCCCCTGAAACATCTTCATAGCCAAATTTAAACCATACTTTGCCAATCAGCATATTTGTCTTAACTATACCTATATTGGCACTTCTGGAGTCTTCACTGCTGTTTCTGTTATCCCCAAGAACAAAATATTCGCCGCTTCCGAGCTTTATCTCATTGGCAGCTATCCCTGCATCTTCCATTTTATCATACTTCTCATCATCTTCAGTAGCTAAGTATCCATTTATATACAGGCACCCGTCATTTATCTGAACTCTGTCTCCCGGCGTAGCCACTACACGCTTAATATAATAATGGGAGTTGGCATTTCCATTGGGTAAAAAGACTATGACATCTCCCTGTTTGGGACTGAATATCTTGTAAGCCAACCGGTTTACCAAAACAGTCTGTCCGCTTACCTCTGACGGTTCCATGGAATCTCCGATAACCTTTATCTGCATTCCAAAGAAAAAGACGCAAAGGAAGGCCACAAATATTGTTATGATAGAAAGAAAGACCCAGGACAGGATCTCTTTTATAAGCTTTGGAGTAATTATCTGTTTCTTTTGATGAAAGGTAAGCGTATTCTTCTTTCTTCGCATAAGATTCCCCACTGAATACTGATATGAAAAGAGGCAATTACTAAAAAGTAACTGCCTCTAAAACACATATTATCTGGTAACAAGCTCCTTAACCTTAGCTTTCTTACCTGTAAGACCCTTAAGGTAGTTAAGCTTAGCTCTTCTAACCTTACCACGTCTAACAACCTCTACCTTCTCAACGATAGGTGAGTGAAGTGGCCAAGTCTTCTCAACGCCAACACCGTAAGACTCTTTTCTTACTGTGAAAGTTGTACGGTTGCTGCCGCCCTGAATCTTCTTAACAGTTCCCTCGAAAACCTGTACTCTCTCTCGGTTTCCTTCCTTGATCTTAGCGTGAACTCTTACTGTGTCACCTGTGTGGAACTCAGGTGCGTTTGCGTTCAGCTGCTCTTTCTCGAGCTCTTCGATAATTGTACTCATATTTATTTCTCCTATTCTATGGACGTTCTTAATACATAGTTTCTGTAACAGAGGACCGTCTGATTATCACAACGTACTATACTATACCATAGAGTAAAAGGAAATGTCAATCAATCTTTTCAACTCCATTACATTTTGGTATAGGATTTATTGAACCGTCTTCATTGTAATTAAACTCGGCCACGCATACGCTTCTGTGGAACAGGCTTCCTCCCGGAAGCTCTCCTGTATGGTAAAAGAGATAAGAATGTCCCTTAAAATCAGCGATACCGGGATGATTGGTAAATACACCGCCATCCTCAGTCATAAGGACTCCACCATATTTCCAGGGGCCTGTTGGCGAAACAGACGTTGAATATGCAAGGTGCTCATTAGTCTTACCTACACCAAAAGCTGCATAGACCATATAATAAAGTCCATTTCTTTTATAGAACCAGGGGCCTTCTCCATAGGATGTGCCTGTGTCATGACTTCCCTTGGCAAATGCTTCTTCTGTCATTGGAATTTTAACAACGCCAACTTCCTTGTCATAAGATATCATATTTTCATTAAGTAGAACATATCTAAGCTCCGGGTTACCGAAATAAAGATATGCCTGACCATCATCGTCAATGAAAACCGTTGGGTCGATATCGTTCCAGTCGCCCTCATCTACGAGTGGATGTCCAAGATCCTTGAAAGGTCCTGCAGGGCTATCAGAAATCCCAACAGCAATAGCCATACCACCATTTCTTTTATGTACGGGACAATAGAGATAAAACTTTCCATTTCTCTCAATTGCCTGAGGTGCCCAGGCTCTTGAATCAGCCCAGCCGATATCATCCAGGGAAAAGATCACACCGTGGTCCTCCCAGTTGACCATATCTTTAGTAGAGAAACATCTCCAGTCCTTCATGGTATAAAAGTCATTTTCCAGTACGTCCTCATCATGAGTAGTATACAGATAAAGTGTATCTCCATATACAAAAGGTGCCGGATCTGCAGTGTAAATTGTCTTTATTATAGGGTTTTCATGAAATAACTTTTCTTCAGAAATTGCCATTTGTTCACTATCCTCTTTAATTATTAAATTTTTCGGAACATATATCCCTACCATTACCACAACCGCCAAAAGGAATAATACGCTAAGTACTTTCCTGAAATTTGTCTTTTCCATGTGAACGCCTTTTTACAGCAGCACATTTTCAATTGCAAACTGAATAACTCTGGATGCCGCAAATAAAACGATCAGAGCTCCTATACTCATGAGCCAGAAAGTAATGGGATTATATTTAAAGTTCTTCCAGCATTTATAAACTCTTACTAGTGCAATAAGATAAAAAGCCATAAACGGAATCATTACAAATGCCAGGAACTGATATGCAAAGAGCATAAAAATAAACATACCCACCATTGTTCCTGCCCAGAGCTTTAATAGTGAATCTTTCGGATGTTTGTCATTTACTTCCAGGGTCTTTTCATTTATCTCATCCACATCCATAAAGATTTTCTTGAAATTGACTGTAAATCTCCCCTCGTAATCCTTTATAGCTTTTGCTTCATAATCATTCTCGTCGCCCCAATTCCCCATATCAGGTACCTCCTATTTCTTTTCTTAATGAATAATTATAGTAATAAAAAGAGCAATGCTCTATTCATAAAGAATGCGGCATTGCTCAAATATTGCGTATATTATGATTTTTTGCGTATGCTGTCAATCCAGAAGGTCCTTCGGTCCAAATCTGTCGGGAAGAACTTCAGGAAGAGTGTTTACAACGTATTCATCCTCTGATTTTGCACAGATGATAACAAAAGAATCCGTACAGAATTCACTCATAACCTGTCTGCACACACCGCATGGAGGGCAAAAGCCTTCCGGTTCTGCTCCATCTGGGCCGCCAACTATGGCTATGGCATCAAATTCCTTTACTCCTTCGCTGACTGCCTTGAAAAAAGCTGTTCTTTCAGCACAGTTTGTTGGAGTAAATGAGGCATTTTCTATGTTGCATCCTGTATATATCTTACCATTTTTACCCAAAAGAGCGGCGCCAACATTAAAATGCGAATAAGGCGTATAACTAATCTTCCTCATATCAAGTGCATATTTAATCAGTTCTTTAATCTTACTTTCTTCCATGCTAATTCTCTTTTCTAAAAAACTCATCTCGATCCCTTGTCATAAGGTATGCCTTCAGCCTTAGGCGCTCTTGAGCTTGAAGATGTAAATGCCAGAACTATCAGCGAAATGATGTAAGGCATCATATTGTACACGGAGCCCGGAATATTAAGAGCTGCCAAAAAGTCAAAGCCGGAGTATACATTAGACAAAGCTCTGAAAAATCCGAATAAAAGCGCTGCAAGTCCAATGTTCAGAGGCTTCCACTGACCAAAGATCATAACCGCCAGAGCAAGGAAACCAAAGCCCGCTACACCTACTTCAAACTTCCACTCAGATACTCCTGCTGTAATGTATACAATACCACCTATTCCTGCAAGCATTCCGGATATAAGAACTCCGGACCAGCGCATGGTATAAACATTAATACCTACACTGTCCGCAGCCTGAGGATGCTCACCGCAGGCCATAAGACGAAGTCCAAACCTGGTCTTGTATAATACCACATAAGCAGCTATTAGTGCAATAAGTGCTACCAGCATAAACCAGTTAAACTGGAATGAGCCAAGGCTTACAACCAGCGCTTTCTTTGTCTGTACATACTGAACAGTTGAAGATACATTATCCGGATTCTCAGCGATATTTATTGATTTAACAATAACAGTAGCTGCAGCTGCAGCAAGCATATTAAGTGCAGTTCCGACAAGCGTCTGGTCCGCTTTAAGATTGATGCAGGCAACTGCCAAAAGAACAGAATAAACCATACCACTGATTATGGCTGCCGCTAAAACCGCAAGGACAATTACGATAGCAGGCACATTCGGAGAAATATACTTAAGGGTAAGAGCTCCTCCCAATGCTCCCATAACCATGATTCCTTCAAGGCCAAGATTTATAACGCCTGAGTGTTCGGAAAAACAGCCTCCAAGAGCTACAAGAATAAGAACAGATGCAAATAAAAGTGTATATTGAAGAAGTAGTACCATTATTTGTTACCTCCTTCCTCTTTATTTGCTAAGGTGCCTGTTTTTTCTATGGACTTCTCAGCTTTCACTCTCAGATAGTTATTCAGATACAGCTTAAAGAACAATACAAAACCGCACAGATAAATGATTATCGCAGAAATAAAATCAGAAATCTGTGAAGGATAAATATTTTTATCCAGATAGGAACCACCACTGGTTATATGCTGAATGAAATATGAAGCAAAAATTGTTCCTATAGGATCCAGCCCACCAAGGAAGGTTGCCGCAATGCCGTTAAAGCCCATGCTTGGAACAGATGACTGGGTTACAGACCACTGCTCATAACCTGAGAGGAAAAGGAATGCAGCTCCAAGTCCCGCAAGACCTCCACCAATAAACAGTGTGATGATAACATTTCTCTTCTCTTTCATTCCGCTGTATTTTGCAGCGTCCTTAGCAATACCTGTAGCCTTTATCTCATAGCCAAACACAGTCTTAGAAAGAACAATTTTAAGAAGGATCGCAATAATGACTGCGAGCGGAATTGCAATAGTTACGTATTTATTATTTGAAAAGAACTTATCAAGTCCAAGGGATGGCAGTATCGCTCCTGGATTTTCCGTAGCGACATTAACTGTATATGGGCTGGCAACCTCTTTTACTCCTGAAAGCAGCATATTTACGGTATACAGTCCAATCCAGTTAAGCATGATACCTGAAATAACTTCATTTACATTGAGGTAAGATTTAAGTAATCCTACGATTATTCCAAATATACCACCTGCAAGAAGAGCTGCCAGAAGGCAAACTATCCATGGCAAATGAAGAGCTAATGCACAAAACAGAGCTGCACCAGCGCCTGCTACATATTGTCCTGCTGCTCCGATATTGAAAAGACCTGCCTGATAGCAGAACTGTATTGAAAGAGCACACATAAGAAGAGGCGCTGCCTTAACAAGGGTATTGCCAAGATACTTCATGGCTGCTGCTTTTGAAGGATAAGTAAAGTAGTTTTTCAGTATCGTAACGATAGCCTGAGTTGCGCCGGCAGGATTTATGATAAGTAGCGCAATATAACCTATCAAAAGACCTACAATAATACATAACAGAGCCGCCAGAGTTGATTGAACAGCTGGCTTTGAAAGGAATTTTAGGATTTTAGAATTTTTTGGCTGATTCATTATGCTCCAATCTCCTTTCTCTTTGCACCTGCCATGTAAAGTCCAAGTTCCTCAGGTGTTGTATTCTTTGGATCAAATTCACCAACAAGTTCTCCTTCATACATAACGAGAATCCTGTCGGAAATACTCATAACTTCTTCAAGTTCGAGAGATACAAGAAGTACTGCATGTCCTTCATCTCTACGGGATATCAGCTGCTTGTGAATGTACTCAATAGCTCCGACATCAAGTCCTCTTGTGGGCTGTACAGCAATCAGAAGATCCGGATTCTTATCAATTTCTCTGGCAATTATTGCCTTCTGCTGGTTACCACCTGACATGCTCCTGGCAATTGTTGGAGCGCCCTGGCTTGATCTGATGTCATACTGTTCTATAAGTCTGTCAGCATACCTGTTTATCTCATTCTTCTTAAGGAAACCAGCCTTAGTGCTGAACTCAGGCTCAAAGTATCTCTGAAGTACCAGATTATATGCAAGGGAATAATCCATAACAAGACCATGTTTATGTCTATCCTCAGGGATATGACTCATACCGCTGGTGGAGCGTTCTCTGATGGAAGCATGGGTAATGTCCTTCCCGTTAAGGGTTATTTTTCCGGTAGTGCAGTTTTCAAGTCCGGAAAGACCATAAACAAGTTCTGTCTGACCATTTCCGTCAATACCTGCGATGCAGACAATCTCTCCGGCTCTTACATCGAAGGATACATTTTTTACAGCATTATTGTGATGAAGCTTGGATGGAACTGTCATATCCTCCACATGAAGAATAACTTCTCCCGGCTCCTTATCTTCTTTTGTGGCAACAAGCTGAACATCTCGTCCAACCATCATTCGGCTGAGCTCATCCTGATTTGTATCAGCAATGTTTACAGTTCCAATATATTTTCCTCTTCTGAGAACTGTACATCTGTCAGCTACAGCCATAATCTCAGCCAGCTTATGGGAAATAAAGAGGATGGATTTGCCCTCTTTTGCAAGATTCTTCATGATGTCCATGAGCTCGTCTATTTCAGCAGGAGTAAGTACTGCGGTAGGCTCGTCAAAAATAAGTATCTCATTATCTCTGTAAAGCATCTTGAGGATTTCTGTTCTCTGCTGCATACCTACAGTGATATCTTCAATCTTGGCATCAGGATCAACCTTAAGGCCATATTTCTCAGAGAGCTCAAGGATTTTTTTTCTTGACTCCTCTTTCTGTAAAAAGCCATGTTTTGTTGTCTCATCACCCAGAATGATATTGTCCAATACAGTAAAGCACTGGACAAGCTTAAAGTGCTGATGCACCATTCCTATTCCAAGATCATTGGCGTCGTTAGGATTATTGATCTTAACCTCGACACCATCCTTTTTGATAATGCCTTCCTCTGCCTGGTATAAGCCAAAGAGGACACTCATAAGCGTAGATTTTCCGGCACCATTTTCCCCAAGAAGTGCATGGATCTCGCCTTTTTTGAGCTGAACTGTAACATTATCATTGGCAATGATACCCGGAAAGCGCTTGGTAATGTTCAGCATCTCAATAGCATATTCACTGTTTCCTGCCATAGGTATTACCCCCGTCTAGTATTATAGATAGATTAACTTCGCTCAATTAATCTCTATCTACGAAAAGGGCCGGAAGACTATGAATCCACCGGCCCCTAAATGACCTAAGTCAAAAATAAATGATATACGGATTGCTCCGCTTACGCTCTCACATATATCATTTAATATTTCCCTGGAAATTGATCTTAGCTGTTGTTGCAGATGGCTGCTCAGCTGAAGAATCATTTGAAACACTAACCTTGCCGCTTACCATATCAGCAACAAGTGCCTTGTAATCAGCCTCTTTGAAAGAATCAGTCCAAACTGTAGAATCAGCAAGACCAACGTAGTTCTGAGACATATCATCAGCTGAAACAAGACCAAGGTTCTGGATCTGTCCTGCGTATGAATCCCACTTGCCATCTCTGATAGCTGAAAGAAGTGTATTAACTGTAGCCTGAAGTCCCTTCATAGCTGAAGTGATTGTCATGCCGGCGCCATAGCTTCCGTCGATTGTTGCAGCCTGGTCAACGTCAACACCGATAACCTTGCCACCTGTCTTAGAAGCAGCCTCAGCAGCAGATGTGAAGATACCGCCACCGCAAGCAAATACAACTTCTGTGCCCCCCTGATACCATGTATCCATAGCAGCTGTGATATCAGAATCACCATAGAACTGGTTACCATAAGCATAGTTGATCTCTACATTTGCGCCAAGCTCTGCAGCTGCAGCATCAGCACCCTGTACGAAACCATAACCATAACGGATAACTGCAGGAACTGCCATACCGCCAAGGAAACCAAGCTTTGTGTAGCCCATCTTTACTGCTGCATAACCTGCCATGTATCCAGGAAGCTCTTCCTGATAAACTGCGGAGAATACATTGCTAAAGGTCTTGTTGTTGAAATCAGAAGAATCACCTTCAAGGTCATACTCAGAAACGTCAAGAGCAACAAACTTAACATCAGGATAAGTCTCAGCTGTCTCTTTGATAGCACCTGCAAAAGCATAACCAGGCATAACTACTACGTTGTAACCATCAGCAACTGCCTTGTCGATCATGGCTACACGCTCAGCATCTGAATCACCTTCCGGCTTATAGTAAGTGAAGTCAACCTTGTTGGCATCACCAAAAGCCTTACAAGCTTCGTATGTAGACTGGTTGAAAGACTGGTCTGTGATATCACCATAGTCAGTAACCATAGCAACCTTCATGCCGGCACCTGCTGAAGTAGCAGCAGAATCTGTTGTTGCTGTTGATGCATCAGTAGATCCACAACCTGCAAGTGAAGCTACCATTGTTGCAGCCATAAGAACTGCGAATAATTTCTTTTTCATTTTTTCCCTCCGTAAGTAAAATGATAAAAAATATATAATAAAACCCTTTAGGCTTTATCCTGTTTTATGAGCTCTTTAAGCGCCTCGATACTGGTTCTGAAAACGATATCCATATCGTGTGCCTGAGGATTTGGTAATCCCTTCTTGGCTCTTTCCTGATTGGCAACAACTAAAAGAATAGCTCCGGTTCTTGCTCTCAGATAATCTCCTACAATGAAGAGCGTTGAACTCTCCATCTCCGAACATAGGGCACCACACTTTATCCATGCATCCCATTTATACAAAAGATCCTGTCCGACAGGCTTAGTCTCCGGCTCATGCTGACCGAAGAAAGAATCTTTGCACTGAGCAACACCAACATGATATTTGGCCCCGGTCTTCTTGGCACCACTTACAAGAGCACTTACTACATCAAAGGTTGCAACTGCAGGATACTCGATTGGAGCATATTCCTTGGAGGTTCCCTCTGCCCTGATGGCTCCTGAAGCAATAACAACATCTCCGCCTATTACATCCTCCTGCATTCCGCCTGAGGTGCCCATACGAATAAAAGTGTCCGCTCCACACTTATAAAGCTCTTCTACGCAAATAGCTGTAGAAGCGCCTCCAATTCCTGTGGATACAACACTTACTTTTTCACCGCACAAAGTACCGGTGTAAGTATTATATTCTCTGTTATAGGCTACAAACTCGGGATTATCAAAGTATTTAGAAATAGATTCACATCTGCCCGGGTCACCGGTCAGAAGCACGTAACGGCCCACATCTCCCGGCTTAACATGCGTATGGTACTGATAGCCAGCACCCTCAGTATAATCTACCATATAGAACACCACCCAAAATTTAGAATAAAAAGCTATTTTTTCACACTTTTACTGAACAATTATAATTCATTTATAAATAAAAGTCACTATTAGTTGCTGATTTCAGTTCATAAATTTACAGCAGTCCGTCCATTACGTGAATAATGATCTGTCCTTTTTCGATACTGATTTCCCTTATACAGTCTTTTATTGCAGGAATATATACTTTTTCCTGATCTCCATCCCTTGTCATCTCATAAACGTCATTGGCACCGGTCTGGATTATATCGGAAACCTTTCCCAAAACGTTTCCTTCCTCGTCTACGATATCCAGGCCAATGAGGTCCGCGCAGTAATACTCTCCCGGTTCAAGCTTAAGAGCATCTTTTCTGTCTATTGTAAGCTCACAGCCCCTGAATTTCTCAACATCATTTATATTATTAAATTCTTTGAACTTAACAATAACAAACTTTTTGAAAAATCTGGCACTCTGAACCTGAAGTTCAAGTTCCTCACCTCTCTGGGTATGAAGAGTCACCTTCTTCAGTTTTTTGAATCTGTTTGGGTCCTCTGTAGTGGGAAAAACATTAACTTCTCCCTGAAGTCCGTGTGTTGATGCAATTACTCCTACCTGAAATCTATCTGTCATATTATTTCCTCAATCAAATATAAATAATCAAGTTTCATGATTCTTTTTCTCGTCACCTAATTCTATTGTAATTTCAGCATTTGCTTCGGAATTTGCCGCATCACTTTTCTTCCTGCGTCTTTTCTTTTTCTCCGGCTCCGGCGGATTTTCAGAGAGCCACCTTTCGTAAAGATCCGGTCGCCTTTCCTTAGTTCTTATTATAGACTGCTCAAGACGCCATTCGTCCACCTTTTTATGATCCCCGGACAAAAGGATTGCCGGAACCTTTTTGCCCATCCATTCCTCAGGTCTTGAATACTGCGGATACTCCAAAAGATTGTTATTAAAACTCTCAGTCATTGCTGACTCATCGTTATTGAGGACTCCCGGAACAAGCCTTGAAATAGCATCTATCATGACCATAGCCGGAAGTTCACCGCCTGTAAGAACATAATCTCCAATCGAAACATAATCAGTCACGATTTCCTCAAGCACTCTCTCATCAACGCCCTCATAATGTCCGCAAAGAAAGATAAGATCATCTTCCTTGGCAAAATCCGAAGCCATCTGCTGGTTAAATACCGCCCCCTGGGGAGTAACATAGATAACCCTGGGCTTAAAGGCTGCATCATCTCCTGTTATCTTGGCACCATTATCATCAGCTTCAGCGTCATCAACCTGTGCTTCATTTCTCGCCTTACTGATTTTCTCAATAATTGCCGAGTAGCAATCATAAATAGGCTGCGCCTGCATCAGCATGCCGGCCCCGCCTCCATATGTATAATCATCAACCTTGTGATGCTTGTCATCTTTTGAATAATTCCTGATATTAATTGCCTCAAAGGAAATAAGGCCCTTCATCATAGCTCTTCCGAGGATACTCGTCGAAAGACTATGTTCAATCATCTCAGGAAATAAAGTCATAATATGAAAATTCATATTCTAACACCTAAAAATTTGATTCAAACACAACCTACATTTTCATTCTATGATATCTGAAATGTAGATGTCTCAAAAACGTAAATTGCCGTCTTGGAACGAATCTATGAGATATTTTTATATTTTAGGCGATTTTTAAGCCACGTAGCTGAGACATTTCAATGGCTCAGCGCAGTGTTTGGCTTAACGAGCATAAAATATGCAATTGATCATAGATTCTTCCAAGACGGCTAACAATCTTTAAACTATCTCAACATCAACCTTGAGATTTTCTCTTGTTGATGCAGCCTTAACAACGGCACGGATTGCTTTAGCAATACGTCCCTGCTTGCCAATTACTTTGCCCATGTCTGATGGAGCTACATGAAGCTCGATTACGATATTACGCCCCTCGGTTTTCTCTGTAACAACAACCTCTCCCGGATTGTCTACAAGAGCCTTGGCGATAACTTCAACTAATTCTTTCATTGAATACCCCCCGGCATGTTTTGATTTTATAAAATAACTTATTTAATGCCGGCCTGCTTAAGAAGCTTTGCAACAGACTCTGTAGGCTGTGCACCGTTTGAAAGCCACTTCTTTGCAAGTTCTGCGTCAATCTTTACTGTGCTGGGATCTGTGTTAGGATCGTATGTTCCGATCTCATCGATGAACTTACCCTGTACAGGAGCCTTTGAATCAGAAACGATAATTCTGTAGAAAGGAACCTTCTTCTTACCAATTCTCTTTAATCTCATCTTTACTGCCATTTTAATTTCCTCCATTAAATAAATAAAATAAGAATTATTGTTGTTATATGTATAAAACAGCTATTACGCTGATAGACATATCAGAACGGGAATTTTCCTCTGCCTGGGAAACCACCAAGACCTCCGAACTTTCCAAAGCCTTTTTTGCCTCCCATAAGTCCTGGCATCTGCTTCATCATCTTCTGCATCTGCTCAAACTGCTTGATAAATCTGTTTACATCTGCAATGTCATTGCCTGAGCCCTTAGCAATCCTGAATTTTCTCTGAGGACTCATAAGCTTGGGATTCCTGCGTTCCTCCGGTGTCATGGAAAGAACTATTGCCTCAATTCTTGCAAGCTGCTTCTCATCAGGAAGCATATCATCGCTTATCTTGCCCATACCGGGAAGCATCGACATTATCGAACCAAGACCGCCCATGTTTCTCATGGCCTTCATACTCTCCAGATACATCTCAAAATCGATCTTGCCCTTCTTCATCTTCTGGGCCATCTCACGATCTTTTTCAGCATCTCGCTCAGCATTAGCCTCAACAGCCTTGTCAATCAGGGAAAGCACATCTCCCATTCCAAGGATTCGGCTGGCCATTCTGTCAGGATAGAACTGCTCTAAATCTGAAAGTTTCTCACCCATACCAACATACAGTATAGGTTTGCCGGTAACTGCCTTTGTTGAAAGAGCTGCACCACCTCTGGTGTCACCATCCATCTTGGACAAGATGATCTCGTTAATTCCAACCTTCTGATCAAACTCTTCAGCTACATTGACAGCTTCCTGACCGGTCATGGCATCAACTACGAGAATTGTATGATGAACTGCAATCTCATCCTTGATGTCCCTGAGTTCCTTCATCATCGCTTCGTCAATCTGAAGACGTCCGGCTGTATCGAAAATAACTACGTTCATGCCCTTTTCTTTGGCATAATCCATAGCGGATTTAGCAATCTTAACAGGATTAACGTCGGTTCCCATTGAAAAGAACTCAACTTCCTGTTTTTTGGCGTTAATTTCCAGCTGATCTATAGCTGCAGGTCTGTAAATATCGCAGGCAACAAGAAGCGGCTTTCTGCCCTTTTGTTTAAGCTTGCCGGCAAGCTTTGCTGCTGTAGTAGTTTTACCGGCACCCTGAAGACCGCACATCATGATAACTGTTATATATTTGCTATCCTGAAGTGTAAGCTCTGTGGTCTCTGAACCCATGAGCTTGATCATCTCTTCATTAACTATCTTTATGACCATCTGCGCAGGATTCAGACCGTTAAGTACATCTTCTCCAATTGCTCTCTCCTGCACTGCGGAAATGAACTGCTTGACAACCTTAAAGCTGACATCCGCCTCTAAAAGAGCCATCTTAACCTCTTTTAAAGCAGCCTTAACATCCTCTTCTGTAAGTGAACCTTTGCTTCTCAGGTTCTTAAACGCATTTTGTAATTTATCGGTAAGACTTTCAAAAGCCATCTATTAAGTAAGCTCCTCTAATATTCTGTCGGATATGTTCCTGATCTCTATTCTGAGCTCGTCGTTATCTATTAAAGAATCAGATAATCTTCCAAGTTCCTCAGCAGTACACTTGATAGCCTCAAAACGCCTGATCATATGAAGTCGGTCCTCGTATCCCTGAAGAGTATTGGTACATCTCTTTATGAGATCGTGAACTCCCTGTTTGCTGATGCCGTTCTCCTCTGCAATCTCAGTAAGAGACATATCATTGTAAACGGCAGCCTCATATATTTCTTTTTGATGCTCAGTCAAAAGCTCGCCATAAAAATCGTATAACAAGCCCTGCTCTACAATCTTCTTCATATCTGGTCACCTTTAAACACAATGGATATAATAAACAAAAAAGAAACAAGTGTCAAGTGTTTTTTCTTGACAGTTGTTTCTCTTAAATTTTCACCTCTGATGGAAGTATTCCAAGCAAATTTTTAAAGGCTCTGCAAAAAGATGAATAATCCTTAAATCCACATTCCAGACAGGCGCTTGTGGCAGGCATCCCTCCAAGTATCATGCTTCTGGACAGAAGGATTCTCTTTTCCGAAATGTACTGATGTATAGAATAACCAGTTTCGTTCTTGAATATCCTCATCATATGATATTTGCTCATATAAAAATGATCAGCCAAAAGATCTATGGAAAGATCTTTGGACAAATTATCATTGATGTACTTTATCAGATCTATGACTTTCCTGTTATACCTTGCTTCCGGTCTAAAACCAAAATCCTCCGCTATGCAAGCCTTATTAAAGCTTATGATTGCCCTGAGGACATCCAGCCGTGTAACAAGTTCACCTGCATATTCATCCTTTTCTCTTTTTATATCCTCTTCAATCTTAAGAAACTGCTCAAAAATCTGTGCACTCACATCCCCGGGAAGTCTTACTACGCTGCTCCCAAGCTCTTTTGCCTTGTTAAAAGCATCAAGAAGCCCAAACTGTGATAGAAAATCATCGCTTAGGTAAAGAATTATCCTGTCGTATAGCTCCTTCTCCTCAACTTGAGGCTTATGAATAAGAAATCTGTTAACTATAACAAAATCAAAGGGCATAAGATCATACTCACGCCCTTCTATAAAATACTTTGTATTTCCCCCTAGCACCAGAACTATCTTGTGAAAATCATGATAATGATATGGCACATCAAGCTTTTCGTGATTCTTTATATGGAAAAACTTAAAGTCCTTATCCAGATACCCCTTCTGTTCATAAGCACTATAGGGAAGTGATGAATCAAAGGCCTTCTCCATAGGATAACTCCCCATTTACCACTAATATTCCAAGTTATATATGTCTATCTAAGATGCATCGCTCTTAATAATCTGTTATGCAGATATTCAGATCAACATTTCCATCAATGCCATCTACTCTTCCTGTGGAACTGTATTGCCAGATATCAAAATGATAAGGGTAATACAACGGAGTGCCATAATAGGCAATCCATATACCATAATCATCAACATCCTCTGCATCCATAAGCAGGGTAAAGGATTTTACATTTCCATAGATCATGGGCTTATATCCAGCGTTTCCAATCATATCGCAGAAAGTCTTTGCCACAATCTCATACTTGTCAGAAGTCATGCTATTAGTCCTTGCAGTATCAGAATCAGCAGACTCAATATCAATTACTACAGGATAGGTGATTTCATAAGGTTCGATATTATCAAGAACAAGCTGCGCCTCTTCTTTTGCTTCCTCTTCATCGAGGGCCTGTGAATAAATGTAGACACCAACTTTTATTCCATTCTTGGTAGCCCCCTTAATATTGGTCTCAAACATGTCATCTACAAGGAGTTTTCCCTCAGATGTGCCACGAAGACCAACCCTGATAATCGCAAAGTCTACACCGGCACCGGCTACCTTCTCCCAGTCGATTTTCCCCTGGAACCTCGATACATCGATACCCTTTTTTACATTTATAAAGGCATTATCTCCCACGTATGTAAGGAAACCATCTTCCCCTATCTTAAAATCATCCTCTTCAAATTCATGATGGGCAATAGAATCGCTGATAGGAAAGAAATAATACCTTCCATCGCTTGCCACAACAATCTGTTCAGGAAAAAGAGATCTGATGGTAGCTGTTGTTCCGTCTCCGGCTTCAAGCTTACCCTGGATCTTATTTTTCAGTGAATTGGTAGCCTCTACTCTTGCCGTAATCTCTGCATCTTCGATCATTTTCTCTGTTTCAGCAATTGTATAGTACCCTTCTGAATTTATTGCCTCAAGTTCAAGCCTTACT
This sequence comes from Butyrivibrio sp., assembly GCA_017413105.1. Classification (GTDB taxonomy): domain Bacteria; phylum Bacillota; class Clostridia; order Lachnospirales; family Lachnospiraceae; genus Butyrivibrio. The sequence goes on from JAFPVA010000226.1 coordinate 23,897, forward strand.
GCCTCTTCTTCCTTCTCAAGAGCAGCATTTCTGAACAATAAAACAATGCAAAAAACAAGCGCAGAAATAGACACAAGACTCAAAAAAATTATAGATACGACATTATGAGTATTTCTGCTCCCCAAACTCCTTCTATAATCCTGGGCCAAATCTGTATCCTCACATTCTCTCGTCAAAGTAGCTCTTATATCCCTCACCGAAAATCTCGCTGGCGCTGGATACGATCATAAATGCATTTGGATCCTCCTGCCTTACAATGTCCTCAGCCTGAGGTGATAACCTCTTCCGGATGGCGCACATGATAACTTTTTTCTTCTCCCCGCTGTACGCTCCCTGGGCAAAAACATGTGTCACACCAATATCAAGTTCATCCAAAAGCCTTGCAGTAATAATATCCGGTTTATCTGAAATTATATAAATAAGCTTAGCCCCATCTCTTCCGTACAGTACAAGATCAAGAACAAAAGAAGTAACCATAACGGAAATAAAGGAATAAAGGGCCTTGGTAACATCGTGAAAAACAATGCCTGCCACAATAAGAACCACCATATCAGTCAAAAGATATAACATCCCGGTCCTTATATGCGGGTACTTAATTCTTAATATCTTTATTATAACATCTGTACCACCGCTTGTAGCATGACTTTTGAACACAAGCCCCATTGCAATGGCACTGATAGCGCTACCTATTGTAACGCCAAGGATCAGATCTTTGATCTGCCAGCTGGAACAATATTTGCTCAAAAAGTCTGTAACAAAAGAAATAACTGTCGTAGCATAGATTGTTGAAATAGTGAATCTGATTCCAAATTTCCAAATCGCCAGGATAAGAATAGGAATGTTCATAAGATAAAACCACAAACCGGTTCCAATTGGTATCAGTCTGTTGAGTACAATTGCAAGACCGGTAATTCCTCCGGGTGCGATATCATTTGGATCTATGAAAAGAGCTGTAGCAAATCCATACAGTGAAGCACCGCAGGTAATCATCAGGTACTCCATAACTCTTTTTCTAACACTAATCACACGGTTACTGCTCATAATTAAATATTTGTCCTTACTATTCTTGGTTTATATCCATTCTTGTCGAGAGCATCAATAATCTGATTCTTATGCTCTGTTCCAAAGGTTTCAAGAGTGATTCTAAGCTCAACAGCAGCGTTTCTGTTGATGGAAACGAACTGGTTGTGCTCAAGCTTGATAACATTGCCGCTTACCTCAGCGATTATTCCTGAAACTCTTGAAAGTTCTCCCGGCTTATCAGGAAGAAGTACAGATACAGTAAATATCCTGTCTCTCATGATGAGTCCCTGCTGAACCACAGAAGACATCGTGATGATATCCATGTTTCCGCCAGATAATACACAAGCAACCTTTTTGTCCTTGCAATCAAGCTGTTTTAATGCAGCCACTGAAAGAAGACCTGAATTCTCAACTACCATCTTGTGGTTCTCTACCATATCAAGGAATGATACCACAAGATCCTCATCAGGAACGGTGATGATATCATCGAGATTCTTGGAAAGATATGGGAAAATAAGCTCTCCGGGAGTCTTAACAGCTGTTCCGTCAGCAATGGTATTAACAGTAGGAAGTGTCACAATATGACCTGCCTTAATTGATTCCTGCATACAGTTAGCACCTGCAGGCTCAACACCTATTACCTTGATCTTGGGATTAAGAAGCTTTGCAAGAGTTGATACACCGGTTGCAAGACCGCCTCCTCCAATAGGAACCAGAATATAATCAACAGTAGGAAGTTCCTTGATTATCTCCATAGCAATGGTTCCCTGTCCGGTAGCTACATCAAGGTCATTGAACGGATGAACCATGGTGTAACCATGTTCCTGTGACAGCTCTACGGCCTTCTCATAAGCTTCATCATACACATTACCATACAGAACAACCTCAGCTCCAAGAGCCTTTGTTCTGTTAACCTTTATAAGAGGAGTTGATGTAGGCATGACAATAGTAGCCTTTACTCCGTAGCATTTTGCAGCGTATGCAACACCCTGAGCATGGTTACCTGCAGATGCAGTAATAAGTCCCTTGGATCTCTCCTCATCAGACAGTGTTGTAATCTTATAATAGGCACCTCTAACCTTATAAGCTCCGGTTCTCTGCAGATTTTCAGGCTTAAGATAAACCTTATTACCTGTGGTATTGCTCCAGTAATCACTGTAAATCAGTTTTGTCTCCAGTGTTACTTTTTTTACATCCTCATAAGCCTCTTCAAATTTGTCCAGGGTCATTTTGCTGTCAGACATCAGTTACTCCTCCGTTATCCTTAACTTCTTTCACATAAAAAGTGCATTAACAAATTCATCGGAATCAAATCTCTCAAGATCTTCAATTCCCTCACCTACGCCAATATATTTAACCGGAATATTAAGTTCCGATACGATAGCAACGGCAATACCTCCCTTTGCGGTACCATCGAGCTTTGTAAGTATTATTCCTGTAAGGCTTGCAGCCTCACCAAATTCCCTGGCCTGATTAAGAGCATTCTGGCCTGTGGTTCCATCCAGAACAATAAAATTCTCACGCCATATATCAGAAAGTTCCTTGTCAATTATTCTGTTCATCTTGGCAAGTTCTTCCATTAGATTCTTTTTATTGTGAAGTCTTCCGGCGGTATCTACTATGAGAATATCACAGCCTCTAGCCTTAAAGGCGCCGACGGCATCATAAATTACACTTGCCGGGTCAGCACCTTCTTTTCCTGCAATGATAGGTGTTCCGGCCCTGTCAGCCCACTCTTTAAGCTGTTCTGTAGCAGCAGCCCTGTAAGTATCTGCCGCAGCGATTAAAACTTTTTTACCCTTGTTCTTATAAATTGCTGCAAGTTTGCCTACAGAAGTGGTCTTTCCCACGCCATTTACACCAATGATAAAAATAACAGTCTTTTTGTCCTCAAAATCATAAGCGTTCTCATCAGTCTTCATCTGTTCTCTGATGTCGGCAATGAGCAGTTCCTTACATTCTGCAGGGTCCTTGATTCGCTTTTCTTTTACCTGACGTCTGAGCTCGTCCATAATCTTACTGGTGGCGTTTATGCCTATATCGCCCATAATAAGGGTTTCTTCAAGTTCCTCATAGAAATCATCATCAATACTTGAAAAACCATTAAAGACATTATCTATGCCCTTCGCAATATTTTCCCTAGTCTTTGAAAGGCCTTCCTGTAATCTTGCAAAAAAATTATTAGCCATTAATTTGTCAGCTCCTTGTCAATAAGGTTAACGCTTACCAGAGTCGACACGCCCTTTTCCTGCATGGTAATACCATAGAGCCTGTCAGCACTTTCCATTGTACCACGACGATGAGTTATTACAATAAACTGAGTGCTTGATAATTTGTGAAGATACTTAGCAAAACGTACGACGTTATTCTCATCCAGGGCCGCCTCAATCTCGTCAAGAAGACAGAATGGAGATGGCTTAAGATTCTGAATTGCAAAAAGAAGTGCTATTGCAGTCAGGGCTTTCTCTCCACCGGACATCTGCATCATATTAACAAGCTTCTTGCCCGGAGGCTGAGCATTGATACCGATTCCTGCTTCAAGGACATCCTCGTCTTCGTTTAACTGAAGAGTACCCTTTCCGCCGCCAAACATCTCTTTAAATACCTTATCAAATTCTTCGTTTATCTTGTGGAACTGCTCGATAAACTGTTTTCTCATGGATTCATCAAGATCCTTGATGATTCCCTTAAGCTGCTCTTCAGCCTCGATAAGGTCATCATGCTGAGTCTTCATGAAAGTATATCGCTCCATGAGGTTCTTGTAATCCTCAATAGCATTGACATTGACATCGCCCAGCTTTCTGATGGATTCCTTAAGAGAAGAGGTTTCCTTCCTCATTGCGGGAACATCGCTCATCTCTTCATCCCTGAGTTCTGCGGCATCAGTCAGAGTAATCTCATACTCGTTCCACATGTAGTTGATCTGTGCATCAATGGATTCCTGACATTTTTCCTTTTTGGCAGAAAGTCTTGTGACCTCCTTGTCAAGACTGGACATCTGGTTATTGAGTTCCTCTGTCTTACCAAAGAATTCTTTCTGAGATTCTGAAAGTTCACTCTTTAACTGCTTCTTCTCTTCCAGTTCCTTACTGGTCTCGTCCTGGATATTCGAAGATGCTTCAATTGTAAGTCTTACTTCCTCTATATCCTTCTTGCTCTGCATGAGGGTCTCTTCATTCTTTTCAAGAGATTCAACAATCTCGAAAAGAGCTTTCTCCTCATTCTCAATTTCTTCCGTAACACGGTTTATATTGAGCTGCTGGAATTCCTGCTTCTGAGCAATCTTTTCGTATTGAATATCCCACTTGGAAACCTTTTCATTCTCCTGTTCTTCGATCTCATGGAGTCCTTCAAGTTCCTTCTGGAATTTCTCAACCTTCTCAGTGCAGTTCTTCTCAACACTCTCAGAATCAGAAAGTGCATTCTGAGCTTCTTCCTTCTCAGATGCGATTTCAGCAATCTTTGCCTCTATCTCATCGCTTTCAGTCTTAAGGTCAGTATAATTTCCTCTCTGCTCTTCCTGACGCTTTTTCTCGTTTTCGACGTTGAGTCTTGCAGTATTCTGTTCAATGAACTTGCCCTGAAGCTCTGTTCTAAGTTCCTCGGCAAGGGTTCTGAGCTCATTTCTCTTTGCTTTGAGGTCCTCAATCTCCTTTTGGATTTCCTCGCTACGGTCCTTGTACTTTTTGACCTTAGCCTCGAGTTCATCCATTTCTCTTCGTCTACCAAGAAGATTGGAATTGTTCTTAAAAGCTCCACCACTGATGGCACCACCCGGAACAAGAAGTTCACCCTCCAAAGTTACCATTCTTACAGTGTACTTATATTTTCTGGCAATCTTTACGGCATTATCAATGTTGTCAACGGCAACAATTCTTCCAAGCATTGCCTTGGCAACACTACGGTACTGGGGCTCAGTCTCAACCAGTTCATCTGCCATTCCAAGAACGCCTTCTTCAAGAAGGGCTTCCTTTGCTTTTAGCTCCGGAGGATTGTCCAGGGCTGTAAGAGGAAGGAAAGTTGCTCTTCCTGCCTTAGTTTCCTTAAGATAGCTGATCATTTTCTTGGCAGTTTCTTCATCGTCAGTTACGATATTCTGGATATTACCGCCAAGAGCCACTTCAATAGCGGTCTCATACTGAGGCTTTGTCTTGATAATGTCGGCAACAACACCAATGATTCCCTTGGTGTCTTCTTTCCTCTCCATTACCTTCTTTACACTTCCGCCATACCCTTCATATCGCTCTGTGATATTTGCCAGAGCAGAAAGATTGGACTTTGCCTGCTGATATAACTCTAAAGTCTTTCTGTACTCAGCATCTTTTTTGCCCATCTCCTCACGGATACTGACAACTTCCTGCTCCGCTGATTTCTGCTTCTTGTTCATCTCAGAAATCTCAGCAGTGATCCTGTCAAATTCATCCCTGAGTTTCTTTATGGTCTCTTCCTGTCTGGACTCGTCGGATCTTGCTCTTACAAGTTTGCCGGTGAGCTCAGCTTTCCTGATATTAACCTGCTCGGTCATTGTATCAAGGGAACTGAGCTTGGACTTTATAGTCGCACGGAGATTAAGAGTTTCAATAATAGTACTCTTGCACTCCTCGATCTCGTCATTGATATTCGTGATCTTAGTAAGGACAGACTCCAGTTCTTTTCTGGCAACATTCCTGTCTGCCAAAAGAGCTTCCGCCTCCTTGTCTATTTCTTCCTTCTCGGTAAGATATTTCTCTTTTTCCTTGTTCTTTTCGTCTATCTTCTGCTGCTCATCCTTCTGTCTGGTCTTAAAATGAGCATCATTTGCAGTAGCAGCTTTGATCTTCTCGTTAAGGATGCCGATCTGGCCTTCCAATTTCTCTTTTTTAACAGAAGAATCAGTAATCTTGGCTCTTGCTTCGTCGATTTCCTTGTCAAGAGTCTCTATGCGAAGCTGGATATTCTCATATTCCTCTTTTGTTTTCTCATAGGCTACCTTAGCCTCGGATAAAGAGCTTAATGCAATCTCAAGATTCTTCTCAGCTTCCTCGAATTGCTGCTTCTGGCTCTTGTTCTCCAAAAGGAACATATTAACATCAAGAGTCTTTAGTCTTTCCCTGTATTTGAGGTACTCCTTGGCAACTTCAGACTGCTTCTCCAAAGGTCCGATCTGCTTTTCAAGCTCTGCCAGAATATCAGAAAGTCTTGTAAGATTGATCTTCTCCTCTTCAAGTTTCTTAATAGCTGTTTCCTTGCGGGACTTGAATTTTACAATACCTGCAGCCTCGTCAAAAAGATTTCTCCTGTCCTCAGGCTTACTTGAAAGGATCTGGTCAATCTGCCCCTGTCCGATAATGGAATAGCCTTCCTTACCGATACCGGTATCCATAAACAGCTCATTCACATCCTTAAGTCTGCAAGTAGAGCCGTTGATCATATATTCACTCTCTCCGGAACGGTATAGTCTCCTGGAAACAGTTACTTCATCATAATCAATCGCAAGGGAATGATCAGAATTATCCAAAGTGATGGCAACATAAGCATAACCCAAAGGTTTACGAAGTTCTGTGCCTGAGAAAATAACATCCTGCATGGATCCGCCACGCAGCTGTTTAATACGTTGTTCACCCAAAACCCATCTGACAGCATCGGCAACATTACTCTTACCTGAACCGTTAGGGCCTACAATGCCGGTGATACCGTTATGAAAATCGAATTTTATCTTATTGGCAAAAGATTTAAAGCCATGAATTTCAATACTTTTTAAATACATTTCTTAATTATTTTTCAAAACAAGAATTGCCTGATAAGCCGCCTTCTGCTCGGCAGCCTTCTTGGTCTTTCCTGTCCCCTCTCCCAAATTCTTATCTCCAACAAAAACGCGAACCTCAAATATTTTATCATGTTCAGGGCCACTTTCGCCACAAATTTCATATCTGATATTTCCGAGGTTCTGCCCCTGAGTAATTTCCTGAAGGATAGACTTGCTGTCGCTAAACATCTGCATGCTGTCTGCATTTGTAAGCACGAAGTTATCTATAAAGCGCTTGGATTCTTCAATTCCGCCATCCAAAAACAAAGCTCCGATAACCGCTTCCATAACGTCAGCAATTATAGACTCTTTATTTCTGCCCCCGGTGGCTTCCTCTCCCTTTCCAAGCTGAATATATTTCTTAATATTTATCTGTTCAGAGCAATAGGCAAGAGCAGGTTCACAAACAAGAGATGCCCTTATCTTTGACATTTCCCCTTCCTTCTTGTCAGGGTAAGTCTTATACAGATAGGCACTGGAGATCATCTCAAGTACAGCATCTCCCAAAAACTCCAGGCGCTCATAATCAGGCTTTTTATTTATTTTCTGTTCATTTACCAGTGAACTGTGGGTAAATGCCTGAATAAGAAGGTCTTTGTTTTTGAAGGAATATCCAATTTTCTGTTCAAATTCAAATATATCCTGCTCTCTTAACATTGCTTTACTCTTTCTGGATAATAATATTCTACATAATAGAAATTCCTAAAGATTTCATATTATATAAAAAAGGCAGTGGATTCACTGCCTTTTTCTGTAATAATCTGCAAAATTACTTGCTGGAAATAGCAGTCTTAAGAAGCTCTACAGCCTCTCCTACTGTTGTAATATTCTCAGCTTTCTCCGGCTCGATCTGAACATCAAACTCATCCTCAAGTCCCATGATGATCTGGAAAAGATCAAGGGAATCTGCTCCAAGATCCTCTGTGAATGTAGTCTCTAATGTGATTTCTTCAGGATCTACGTTGAGCACGTTTGCAATTACTTCTTTCATCTTCTCAAATTCCATAATATAGCCTCTCTTAAAACACTATTATTTTTCTTAAATCAGCTTAGCCCTGAGAGAGCTTCTCACTGATTTTCTCGCTTATTTTCTGTTCTGTGAAAGTTACACACTGAAGAATTGAATTCTTGACCTCTACTTCAGTTGCGCTTCCATGAGTCTTGACCACAAGTCCCTTAAGCCCCAGCATTGGTGCGCCGCCATGCTTCTCCATACTATAGTTAGCCAAAGACTTCTTAAGATCATCCTTAATAAGAAGTGCGCCAATCTTGGTCTTCAGGCTGCTCATAAGGCTTCCCTTGATCACATGCATCATGGACTTCGCAACGCCTTCATACATCTTAAGGATTACATTACCGGTGAAAGCTTCACAAACAACTACGTCCGCATAACCTGCAGGAATATCTCTTGCCTCTATGCTTCCGATAAAGTTGATATCCGGGCAGTTCTTCAATAGAGGAAATGTTTCCTTTACAAGAGCATTACCCTTTTCTTCCTCAGCACCAATATTAACTATTGCCACTGTAGGATTTTTGATTCCCATAATGTTCTCCATGTACACAGAGCCCATTTTGGCAAACTGCACGAGATGGTTGGATCTGGCATCCACATTTGCACCGCAGTCGATCAAAAGAGAATTCCCCTTTTCAGTAGGGATAAGTGGAGCAAGCGGTGCTCTGTCCACACCCTTAAGTCTTCCGACGATTACCTGTCCGCCAACCAGTGTAGCACCGGTACTTCCGGCAGAAACATAGGCATCGGCCTCACCGTGATTGACCATATACATGGCCTTAACAATAGATGAGTCCTTCTTGGTCCTGATAGCCATTACAGGTGGTTCAGCCATTTCTATAACTTCAGAAGCATTGACAACCTCAATTCTGTCCTTGTCATAGGTGTATTTAGCAAGTTCGCTCTCAACAGCGTCACGCTTACCTACAAGAAAAACCTTAAGGCTGTCAGACTCTTTTATAGCATCGACAGCACCCTTTACTGTAACGAAAGGTGCATTGTCACCTCCCATGGCATCAACAGCCACTCTAACAAGTCCTGACATAATATAAGTCCCCCAATCCGAATATGAAACCTATATTAATATACTAGAGTGAAATGCAAAAATCAAGGCTTTCCGAAAGTATCGGAAAGCCTTTGTAAGCAAGTATTTAAAGCTTAATTATGCATCAACTTCAACGATGCTCTTCTTATTGTAGTAGCCGCATTTCTTGCAAGCCATGTGAGGCTGCATAAGAGCTCCACAATGACTACACTTAACCAGTGTTGGAGCTGTCATTTTCCAGTTAGCTCTTCTCTGATCTCTGTGGCCTTTTGATGACTTATTCTTAGGGCAGATTGACATTTCAGTAACACCTCCTTACCGTATCCGTATAAGAAACTGCCAGTAATTTGGCAATTGTTTACGTATTTTCATTAGCATACCTAAGTAGTATATCCACACGGTCGCCATTTGTCAACACATTTTTTCTATCTGTTGCAATTCTGAGAGTATTTCTTTGGTGATATGCCTACAGACTTTGTAAAAGCCTTTAGGAAATTACTGTAATCACTAAAGCCGCATCTGTCACATACCTCACTTACACCAATGCCCTCTGCCAGAAGAGACTTTGCAATGGATATCCTTCTGGCTGTCATGTATTTATTAATGGTGGTGCCTGTAGCTGACTTAAATATCCTGCATATATAAGACTCGCTTATATAAAACTGTTTAGCCAGATCTCCTATGCTTATAGGATACTGAATATTATTGTTGAGGTATGAAAGAATCGCATCCACCTGGTCGTTATATGTAGCAGGTTTCTCGGATTGTCTGTCGCACTGCTTATCCTGGATAATCCCGTTTATCATGACAAAGAGTTCTGTAAAAGTAGACTTCTCCAAAAGGTCATGACCGTAACCGTTACTGGATAATATCTTATTTACAAAGTACAGAAATCTGCTCTGCTGCTCCTGTGAAAGACTGAGCTTATGAGAAAACTTCTCTTCTCTGCACTGGAAACAGGCATCAAGATTGGTATCCTTGCTGGAAATTTCCTGCATATATTCCGGATCTATCATGATCACGATTCTCTCATGAAGTTCCTTATCAATCTGGGTAAGATAATGTGAATCATACTGATTTATAAGGAAAAGATCTCCCGGCTTTATATCATAGACTTTGTTATCAATCAAAAACTGTTTGCCGCCCGATATGGAGAAATACACTTCATAGCAGTCATGAATATGCATCTCCATAGCTTTTTCGTCCTTGTAAAGATGAGCAACGGCAAAAGACTTTGTCTCCATGCTGCGGGCCATGGCTTCCTTACATGAATTTAATTCCTTCATCAATTACCTCAGATTATTTGCAAAGTGCGTATGTATCACGAGCGATAGCAAGCTCCTCATTAGTAGGAACAACAAGAAGCTTAACCTTGGAATCAGGACCCTGGATGAACTTCTCCTCGCCTCTTACCTTATTAGCCTCTTTATCAACAGTAGCTCCAAGGAAACCAAGCTTCTCGCAGATGAGTCCTCTTGTGAATCCGCTGTTCTCACCCACACCAGCAGTGAAGCAGATAGCATCAACTTTTCCCATTGCAGCTGTATAAGCACCGATATATTTAACTACTCTGTATACGAAAGTATCAACGGCACGGATAGCATTCTTATCGCCTGCAAGATAAGCATCCTCAAGATCTCTAAAATCTGAAGAAAGATCATTTGAAAGACCTAAAACACCGGATTTCTTGTTCAGGACATTCGTAACCTCTGCGACAGTTGAATTCTCTTTTTTCATAATGAACTCAACAACAGAAGGATCGATATCTCCTGTTCTTGTTCCCATGATAAGTCCCTCAAGAGGAGTAAGTCCCATAGAGGTATCAACACACTTGCCGCCGTCAACAGCTGAAAGAGACGCTCCGTTTCCAAGGTGACATACGATAAGCTTAAGATCCTCCGGCTTCTGTCCAAGTATCTCAGCAGCACGCTTACTTACATAGGAATGGCTTGTGCCATGGAATCCATATCTTCTGATTCCGTATTTCTCATAGTATGAATAATGAAGTCCATAGAGATATGCAAATTCAGGCATTGTCTGATGGAACGCTGTATCAAATACTGCAACCATTGGCACACCTGGCATAACCTTCTGGCAAGCTCTGATACCGATAAGATTTGCAGGATTGTGAAGAGGAGCAAGATCTGATACATCTTCAATTGCCTTGATAACTTCATCATCGATTACAACAGACTTTGTGAACTTCTCGCCGCCGTGAACGATACGATGTCCAACAGCACCGATCTCCTCAAGAGCTACAACTCCGTTTTCGCTATTTGTAAGAGCCTCAATAACAAGCTCAATAGCTCTGTTGTGATCAGGCATTGGCTCTGCCTTTGTGATTTTGTCCTTGCCTGCAGGAGTATAAACAATCTGGCTTCCGTCTATGCCGATACGCTCACAGAGACCTTTACAGATAACTCCCTCTGTTTCAGAATCGATAAGCTGGAATTTAAGTGATGAACTTCCACAGTTAATAACTAAAATTTTCATTATTACCCTCTCCTAAATATATAGTTTGTAAATGACATTTTGGAATATGTTGCATTATAATTTTAACAGTGTATATATTATAAACAAGATTAAAATTGTACAAAAACTGTTAAAACTTGTAAGCACTTACATCCGCATGAACACTATAGGTATAATAGCAGAATTTAATCCATTTCACAACGGGCATTTACATTTGATAGACAAATGCAGTAAGCACCTGAATGCTGACAAATGTGTTGTGATCATGAGCGGCGACTTTGTTCAAAGAGGCGCTCCTTCTGTCGTTGATAAATTTACGAAAACAAAGATGGCTCTGAGCTGCGGTGCAGATCTTGTCATAGAACTGCCCCTCTACTACAGTTTATCCAGCGCAGAATTCTTCGCACAGGGGGCTGTTTCAATTCTTGATAAGACAGGAGTTATCGACCATCTGTGTTTTGGCAGCGAATGCGGTAATGTAGCTCTTTTAAACGATATCGCAAAATTGCTGAATGATGAGCCATTAAATTATAAAAGCATATTAAATTCCAATCTGAAAAGCGGCATGAGCTTTGCAAGTGCAAGAGAAGCCGCCATTTTGTCATGCTTAAAAAATGGTATGCTCTCAAATAATGAAGCTTGCGCATCCGATGAAGAATCAAAAGAAGCTGAAATTTCGAGCCTGCTGTCAAATCCCAATAACATCCTTGCCCTGGAGTATATCAGGGCTCTATTAAAAAGAAAAAGCGACATAAAGCCTTATACTATAGTACGTTCAGGTGAAGCTTATCATTCCGATAAGATAACTGAGCTTTCAAGCGCATCAGCAATTAGAAAAATCCTTCTTGCTCCAAGATTGGATATTTTTGAGGCTATAAAAGAATCTGTTCCTGAATCTGTGCTTTCGCTATTGGAAGAAAATGTTTTATCCTTTGCCGAAACAAATTCTTTCTCTTCTCTTTTGTTCTATAAACTTTGCCTTGAGAAAAGTAATGGCTTTACAAATTATCTGGACGTAAATGAAGATCTTTCAAATAAGATTCTGGCAAAATTGGATAGTTTTTATAACTTTGACGATTTCTGTGATAAGCTCAAATCAAAAGATATAGCATATTCAAGGATATCAAGAGCTCTTTTCCATATTCTCCTGGATATGACAGACGATAAAATGAACAGCTACAAGGAAGATGATTATACTGCCTATGTCAGAATCCTTGGTATGAAAAAAGATTCCTCCGACCTTGTGAAAAAGCTCAAGGAAAACTCCAGAATACCTGTAATAGGTAATCTCAAGGAGGTCAACTCTCTCTCTCTTTCTGAGCAGCAAAAAAGCCTTTTTGACGAAACACTACTTGCGAGCCAGATTTACTCACAGCTCTTTAGGCGAAAGGCCATAAATGAATTTCGCCAGCCTCTGATCATATATTAAAAGTATTAATTTATTTTTTAGATTTATTCCCTGTGGTCGGATTGAAGTTAGTTTTTTGACGTGATACCATTATTATGTATAGGTGTCCGTGTCTTACTTCGGAGGTATCACATGGGAATTATCAAGCTTGAAAAAGGGAAAATACTTCATAAAGCAGGAAGCGATATTGTTGAGACAGTAGAAATCCTGGTAAAGGGAAGTATTAAGATTTCGAATCAGTACACTTCCATAACTCTTGGAGTCGGAGGTTTCATTGGCATTACCGAAGTTCCCGGAAAGCCTTATATTTATACTATTGAGGCCTTAGAAGAGACCACTGTCTACTCCTATCCTTTTAATTCTTATGATGATATCCCAAAGGTCGTAAAATCAAATCCTAAGATTGCTCCAATTCTTGCAGCCCAGATTATTGAATGCACTGCAAAATGTTGTGATGCATATGATAAGGAATTTGATGATGCTTTATCAGAATATGAACAGATTCTTTCAGATTACGACGACTATCCCAGCCTCTGTATAAAAGTCGGGGAAGCACCTCAGAAATTCCCGGAGATTGGTGAGATCATTTCTCCCGAGCGCAGCAAAAATCTTTCTGAATGGAATTTCGCATTTATCAGAAGCATGAAGGAAAATGAGGCTTCCCTTAAAAAATCCTTATACTGCCTAAATATGGATATTTGTGTTGGACTTGTCATGACAGGTTTTTCTCTCATGTACAATATTTCTGAAGCCTCCCAGCTTTTGGCAGAATACAGAAAGGCACTCAAAAAGAAAGCATCTAATTTTTGTGCCACTATGCGTGTCATTAAAACTAAGCTCGGTGATATTGAAAGGTCAGAAGAAAACGGTGAAAGTGTAGTTACGATCGTCAATGCACTAAGTACTATCCTCCTCTATTCCGGAGTATCTTCTGAACTTTCCATAAAATTTGAGGAACAGATCGCAGAGTTCAAAAGAAATGATAATCGATATGATTCCTCTGACGAAGCAAGGGCCCTTAGAAGAAGTATCGGCACCTCCTTCTATGATGTCTTTACACCGGCCTTTATAAAGAGCATTACAGACGACAATATACCAATGGAAGTCAAAATGTTTTTTATGTTCGGTTTCGTTGACGAAGAACTGGCCGGAGAAAAAAATACTGCCATACTTTATAATATGGCAAAAGCTTATACCCCTGACCCTGAAGGAAAGGTTGTAACGTTATATGAATGGCTTCTAAAGATCTATAACCTTGAGGTTGAGCCATCAAGAAATGAATTTGATCAGGATTATCCCACATATTTAAGGGAACAGAGAATGAGTGGAAGCATAAATGATGAGAAAATGGCTGAACTCATGACCGATCCGATAAACAGATTAAACTTTGAGATACACAATCTCTTTGCCCTTGGCAATAGAATGACCTTTGGACGAATATCCTCTTTTGTACCGGTATTTGATTCCCAGAACGTCTTAAGGCCACTGGATATGGCATATCTTACCGCGGCCAAAATTCATGACTATTACGCCAAGATAAAAGCTGTCGATTTTGGAGTTTTCTGCAGACAGGCTCTTTTCTCAAATCCTGAAATCGGTATTCCGCAGCTCCATTATGCAGATGATATCGATCCATATATGATCCTTATGCCCAATGCCGGAAGCAGAGCTTCCCTATGGCAGGAAATAGAGGGTAAAAACAGAAGAACCCCGGCCAGAATGATTGTTTCCATATTTAACACAGAGAACACCGAAGAATGCATGATAAAACTCTTTGGCGAATTCAGATGGGAAATGTGTAAGACGGAACAGGGTGTTCACTGGAATGATGTAACTGACCCATCTCTCACTTCGATGTACTGCGACTATCTGCAGTTTTACAAAAAGAATCCGGCTCTTTCCTCAGACAATAAAGAAAAGCTCCGGACAGACCTTAAGAAATTCAGTAATAATTACAAAAATGTATTTATCGCAGATTATCTTGCCTATATCAAATTCGAAGCAGCAAGTTCTCCGAGACTGAACAAGGTAGCACGAGAAATTCTCTTTACCTTCTGTCCTTTTGCAAAAGAACTTCGTGAAAAGATTGGCGATAATCCTCAATATACAGAGCTGATAAATCACTATAACTCAAGGATTGGAAATCAGGGAAAGCCAATCGTAAATATGATACACAAGCTTCAAAAAGAAGAAATCCCTATTCCGGAAGAATTAACAAGACAATTGGAGCACTTAAAAAAATAGAATGCGCATTTTCATCTGCGCATTCTATTTTTACTTAGAACGCTTCGATGCATGAACATATGCAACGTTCCAGCTTGTCATAAAACATCATACGCGGCTTTCTATCTCCTGAATGAATTCTCTTGCCTTAACAGCGTTGTCAGGCTTGGTATCCTCTAAGGTTGCATGGATAAATGGCTTGTATTCCTTTGCAAATTTAGCTATGGAAGTGTAATCCATTTCGCCGAGACCGCAGGCCATGCTTTTAACACCGTTTTCTTCAAGAACACAGTCCTTTAAGTGAATCATACAGATCTCAGGCTTTAAAAGATCCATAGCCTCTTCAAATACTTCCTGGCGCTGAGCATAGTTGTCTGTCCAGAGAAGATTTACCGGATCAAAAATTATCTGGAGATTTGGAGATCCGATCCTGTCCAGAACTTCTCTTGCACGCTTAGGTGTGTGGACAATATGTCTGAACACAGGCTCAATGGCGACTATAACACCCATCTTTTCAGCATAATCTACTACAGGACGCAGATTTGTAATAAATGTCTCAAGAGCCTCCTGCGAATGGCATGCCTCCTTGTCGTAGTGATAATCAACATTTGGAGCTCCGGTCTCTGTACCAACCATACCTGCTCCCAATAAAGAAGCAAACCGGATATGTGCCATATATTTGTCCTGATTGGCCTTAAGCGCTTTCTCATCCGGGGTTGCAAGATTAAGGTAGCATCCAAGAACTGCCACATCAAGGTCTGCTCTCCTGAATGCATCTCTTAAATACATAGCATATCCCGGTGTAAGTGCATCTGCATTAGCAGTAAATCCCGGCACCTTTGACAAAGCAATATGCGTGCAGCTAAAGCCCTGCCTTTTTATCTCCTGTAGTCTCTCCTCGAAAGGAAGTTCTACTGTATCATGAAATCTGATTCCTATCTGCATCTCTCTCTCCTAAAAACCTTATTTTTCTTATAGTATTATATTTATTGAATGTCGTGACAATGCCTTCTACAGCCCCATCCATTTCGTCAATACAAGTCTGCATTTCCGTTATTTTATCAATTACAGTTCTTTAGTCCTGACATAATAAAATAATGCATATCCCGGATTATCTGCTTCTTTATGAACACTTAAAGCATAGATTCCAATTTTTGCTCCAACCCAGGTATGGTCCGATGGAGTAAATCTGATGTTTAAGTCCTTATATTCGCCCTCTCCGGCCTTAACGTAAATCTTTAGACTAGGATTTTTACCGGTTAAAGGTTCATGGACATTTTGAAAATACAGCTTTTTTGAATTGGCTTTTTCATCCAGATCAAAGATCATTTTAAAAACTATGTCATTTTGACTATCAACAACGTAGTCCTTATGACCAGATTGTTCACTTAAAAACAAAGAAAGATTTTGAGAAAACGTAACAACTTCTTTTTTATCCTTGTCTCCGCCTTCAGACTCTGCAACATTTATGGTAAAAGAACCATCCTCGTTCCTCTCGATATATGCTGTTACATACTGCCCGCCTGTCATGCATACTCCGGCTCTCTCTCCCTCTTTAAGCCCTGAAATATTCATTTTGATCTCAGTCTCAAATATAGGAAAAACAGGCTTCTGAGTAAGCACATTTGCACTTCTCCAGATAACAGGTTCATCTTCTTTGGAAGGATTCAGTGCATTTAATCTGATTCCCTTATCACAAAAGTCAGTAAAGCTGTCCTTATGATTTCCAAGCCATTGCCAAATAAGACCATAATCACCATTCATAAATTCATCTGAAGCTTCAAGATATACTTGCTCTTCATTCTCAAAAGCAGTACTTGGTTTTTTCATCTCAAATACCGGTTCGCCACAACCATCGTAATCCGGATTAACACCAATAACAGGCCAACCTTCATTCCAGGAAACAGGCTGCAAGTGGCATATTCTGCCATATAAGCCCCTGTCCTGAAAATGTATAAACCATTCTTCTCCGGTAGTTGTATCAACAAGTCCTCCCTGATGAGGTCCGTTGATACAGCTACTCCCTGTATGCATAACGGTTTTTATCTCATAAGGGCCATGTATATTTTGACTTCTGAGTGCTACCTGATAGCCGTCCTTTACTCCTCCTGCAGGAGCAAGGATGTAGTAATAGCCCTCTCTCTTATAGACCTTAGGACCTTCAATAGTAACTGCCGGATGCTTCGGGTCATTTCCGTTAAAGATAAAATGGTCCTCAGTAACTGCCTTAAGTCCATCAGAGCTCATCTCAAAAATCCCGAGAATACTCTTAAATCCAATCCTGCTCTTAGCATAGCCATGAATAATGTACGCTTTACCGTCATCGTCCCAAAACGGGCATGGATCTATAAGTCCTTTTCCTTCAAGAATACAAACAGGCTCATCCCACTCTCCAAGTGGATCACTTGTCCTTACTACATAATAGCCTTCATCTGGCATACCATAATAAATATAATACATCCCATCATGAAATCTTATGGCGGGCGCCCAGACTCCTTCTGAATGTCTTGGAATATCATAGCGCTCTTCTTTGATATTTTTCAGAGCATAATTTACAAGCTTCCAGTTAACGAGATCCTTTGAAATCAGAATTGGCAATCCCGGAGTGTAGTTAAAACTGGACGCAGTCATATAATAAATATCATCTACCCTGATGACATCAGGATCAGAATAATCAGCAAAAAGAATAGGATTTTGAAATCTACCATTCCCAAGATCAGAAAAACGCATTTTTTTATCCTCAGTTTCAATCAACTAATGCAGTAAGCACCAGCTTCGAATTTATGAAAAAGACTCCATATTCATCCGTTAGTTTCAATTGCACTTGTAAATGAAATAAGGTTCTCACCAGCTATAAGTGTTGAATATGGATTTCCAAGTTGCGTAAGTCCTTTAGCAATCATACCTGCATAAAGCATAGCCCCCTCATATTTTAGATGCGAGTTATCAGTTTTTCCCTCCGGAGCCCAGGAAGCCTCACAAGGGGCAAGATTCATGTAATACTTCTTTGAGTCCTCATCTCCTGTTTTCTCAAGGAAATCACGACTCATGGTAAAAAGATCAACAACAGGAACATCAAACTTTTCTCCCGCCTCCTTCATCCCAAGTACATACTCAGTATGTTCAGAGGGTTTTAGCTTTCCATTTTCGTCAAAAAGCCTTCGCTCAACAGACGTAATAAAAACAGGATGTGCCTTTTTATTTCTTGCAACATTTACAAATTTGCCAAGATTAACAATAAACTCTCCATGTGGATCAGTGTATCTTGTAGGATCATTTATCTTCTCATCGTTATGTCCAAACTGTATAAAAAGATAGTCTCCTGCGGTAATCTCATCATATATTGTCGCCAGTCTGCTCTCATCTATAAAACTCTTTGTACTTCTTCCATTGACCGCATGATTGCAAATTACTACATCCTCAGCGCAATACCTGTCAAAAGCCTGTGCAATCCCTGTCTGAGGATATGTAGCAAACTTATTACATGCAACAGTAGAGTCACCAGCCCAAAAAATATGTCTCATTAAACTATGATCTCCTTAAAGAAAAAATCACAGGGCTGCTGGCTGTTTAAAGCAACGCTTAAAGAAAGCAGACCTGTGATTTAAAAATTTATTAGTCGTAATGCAATATACTTTACTCTTTAACAGCTCCTACATTAACGCCCTGTACAAAGTATTTCTGAAGGAATGGATATGCTGCCATGAAAGGAAGGATTGCACATACGATAGCCGCATAATAAAGGGTATTCTGTGATACCTTATAAGCTGTCGTAGGTGTATCACCATCCATGATCATAACTCTCAGCTTGTACTGGAAGTTAACATGATCAGGGTTTGTGATATAAATCTGTACTGTGCTGTAATCGTTCCAAACAGTAACTGCATACATAAGACCGATTGATGCAAGAGCTGCCTTGGAAAGAGGAAGCACGATCTTGAAGAAGATTCCCATAGGGCTGCATCCGTCAATCTTAGCGGCCTCAAAAAGTGAACCGGGAATTCCTTCAAAGAAGTTCTTCATAAGTACCAGGTTATATACGTTCATACCATGCTTTATAACAAGGATCCAAATTGTATCTACAAGATGAAGCTGTTTCATAACAAGGTATTCAGGAATCATACCACCGGAGAATATCATTGTGAAAAGAAGGAAAAATGATAAAAATCCTCTTCCCGGCATATCCTGCTGTGTAAGTACATATCCACCAAGTGTGGAAAGTACAAGACCAAGTATTGTTCCTAAAACAGTTGTAATAACAGAATTAAGAAATGGTCTGTAAAGTCTTACTGTTGTAAAGATTGTCAAGTATCCGTTAAATGTAAAGTCCTCTGGCCAGAATCTAAACTGGTAAACGCCTACAGCGTTAAAGGAGTCAACAACTACCTTCCAAATAGGAATGAGAACTATTAAAGCAATAATAATGAATACAAGATAGTTAACGATGTCAAATACGTGAATTTTGCTCTTCTTAGCTTTTACACGTACCTGAGCTGCATTTGCCTGTGCCATAATGTTCCCTCCTTAAATAATTCCGCGTCCACGAATTCTCTTACTTGCGTAATTACAGATAAGTACAAGTGCACATCCAACCAATGACTTGAACAAACCAACGGCTGTGGTGTATCCATAATCCGGTATCGCAGTAAGGAAGGTCTGACGGTAGATATAAGTTGAAATAACATCAGATACATCAAATACACGGTTGTTATATAATACAAATACTGATTCAAAAAGATTAAGAACCTTTGCAAGGTTAAGAATCAATACAATAATTACCGTATTCATAAGAGCAGGTACTGTAACGTACCAGATCTTTTGTAATCTTGAAGCACCATCGATATCAGCTGCTTCATATAATTCCGGATTGATTCCGGAAAGTGTGGCAAGGAAAATAACTGTTCCCCAACCTGTTTCCTTCCAGATATTGATCAGGTAGAAAATAGGTCTCCACATTGTCTTTGTGTGTAAGAAATCAATACTCTGACTAAGTATTCCCCATGATTTCAATGTTTCGTTAACAAAACCGGTTGAAGATTTTGATAAGAACAACTGGAAAATAGCTGCTACAACTGCCCAAGACATAAAGTGAGGCAGATAAATTATTGTCTGTAATGACTTCTTGGCAAAAAGATTGTGCATCTCATTAAGAAAAACAGATACCAATACAGATGCAAAAGTTGTGATTATAAGTTTAGTGATTGAAATCTGTAATGTGTTACTAAAAGCTGTCCAGAACTCCTTTTTAGAAAACATTGTTTCGAAGTTCTTAAGTCCCACCCAAGATATACTTCTAAGCTTGTACTCGTAAAATGCATAGCGCACGCCAAGCATTGGCCAGTAATAGATGATGATAACAAAGACAAGTACCGGCAAGAACATCAGGTAATATCCCAGGTTATTCTTAATACGTGTGCCAAGAGATTTCTTGTTGATAGGAGCGCCCGTGGATGTAGTAGCAACATTTTGTTTCTTACTCATATCATCCTCATCCTTTCAAAATTACGTTCACGTTTATACTTAATTATAACAGTTTTTTCGTGAATTTTTTACAAAAAATCCCACCCCCAAGACTTTACCCCTCAGGGGTGGGAAAATAATCACATTTCTAGATTATATAATTACTGAGCGTTGAGCTCGTCAACGATCTGCTGTGCGATATCGCCCATCTCAGCCTTGTAGGTCTCAATAGCTTCCTCAGGAGAAATCTCACCAGTTACAGCCTGGTTCATAAGAGTTGTCTTAAGCTCTACAAGTGCTGCCTCGTTCTCTGTAAGAGTATCGCAAGAAGCTGCTGCAGGAGCATCTACACAGTTCTCTGTGAAGAACTTGTTACCAGCCTGTACAAGCTCATCGCTATCAACGAATCCGTTTGTAAGAGGAGCAATTACAAGTACTGAATCAAGGTGATTCTTCTTCCATACTGCATTAGGATCGTTTGGAGCCTGCTTGAGGTGGAACTGACCCTCTTCGTAAGAATAATCCTTCTTCTTTTCTGGA
>JAFPVA010000227.1 GCA_017413105.1 Butyrivibrio sp.
AATGACAAAATAAAATCCGCCTTAAGTGCAATCGGGTTGTCATCATCCGAATAATTCATGTTGATATCCATCGGATTGATGTACTGCGTAGACGTAGGACTGATCTTGATGACCTGGCCACCAAACCTTTCAACAAGAGGCGAATACTCTGCTTCGGGATCTGAGATGATTACATCATCGTCTGTCACCAGAAACGCATTGGCAATTTCCCTCTTGGCTGCAAAAGACTTACCGGAACCTGGTGTACCAATGATAAGGCCGTTAGGGTTCTTAAGCAGCTTTCTGTCCACCATGATGAGGTTGTTTGATAAAGCATTTAAGCCATAGTAAAGGCTCTCATCACCGGACTGGAATAACTCCTGCGTTGTAAATGGAACAAAGATTGCTGTGGAGCTTGTAGTCATTCCCCTGTGAATCTCAATAAGATTCTGCGCCAGCGGAAGGGAACTCATAAGCCCCTGCTCCTGCTGAAAATCGAGTCTCACAAGATTGCAGTTATGTTTCTGAGCGATAGATTTTGCCTGGAACACATTGTTTTCAAGCTCCTGCTCTGTTCTGCCCGTATTCATGATAAGAAACGTAAGTAAAAACATTCTCTCGTTCTGACTCTGAAGTTCTTTAAGAAGAGCCTTTGCATCCTTACCGAAGGTTGCAAGATCCGAAGGAATGATATCCATATCATATCCGGCACGAACCGCCTTCTTCTGTTCCTCAATCTTACTTCTGTCAAGCTCGGTAATGGTATGCTTTACGGTCTTGATAGCTTCATTCTGATCCACCGACTGAATATGCATGGTTACAATCTGGCTTGATTCCATATTGAGGAAATCTGCCAGCATTCTGTCGGAAATATCCGATGCATCAATGGATAAGAAACTCATGGCACCATAAAGACTTCCCATCGTAAACTTCTTGCCTGTAGGAAATGAAAAGCTGCTGGGTGCGATAAAGTCTTTTACCGAAAGCCCTGAACCCGTCAGATACTTCCAATCAAAATTGAACTTATCCTTATCGCCCATATGGAACTGCTGATGCATAAGAGCAAGTCTCTCCTTACCGTTTAACACCTTGGCCTGCACTCCCAGACGCTTGAAGTTATTTAAGATGTCTGTTTCGATATGAATGATTCTCGGCTTAGCTGCCTTGATTGAATCCGCATGAATGCCAAAGGTTAAGTATTTGGTCTTCGTAAGACCATTGTTTCCTGCTTCCATCTGATGAAAGAGCATGGAACTATACTCATCCCTGACACCGTTAAACTCATCCTTCCTATGAGGGATTGCTATACCGGTTCTGAAATCCTCCACATCGGTAGCCATGTTCATGAAGCTGAGTTCAAAATGAACGGAGCTGTCAAAGAAGTTAAGAAATGCACACCATTCCTCAAAAATCTCTGTCTTATCCTCCTGCAATGCAAGCTGATAGTTGATATCCTGGAACTGCAATGTCTTGGTATAATAGTCGCTTCCTATGCGGCAAATACCGTCCTGAAACATTCTGTCGAAGGGAATCGACTGCTGCGCCGTTCTGGGAATACCGTCATCTTTCTCTGCTCTCTTGATGATTTCACGGATTTCCTTCTGCTCCGCTCTGGTTAAATGCGCAGGCATCTTGATATTTCTTTTTTCCTGCTTTTTAAAAAACGGGATCATTGTCTCCTCCTTTCCTCTTTTCCGGTCTTGTAGCCTCGCTGTACATAATGATTTCCATTATTTCCTGATCTGCCTCTTCGAATCGCTTCAGCGCGGCATATTTGTTATCTGTCTGATAAGGCCTCTGTTTAGGCCTAATAAATGTTGCCTCGATAAGATGTCCCAAAATGACTTCAAGATGCTGACCGTTCTTTTCATACATTGCCAGGAAAAAGAATGGCATCATAATCACCATCATTCCTATGGCTGCTGTACTTGTTGAAGCTATCTGCTTTATCAAAAAGAATGACGGCACCCCGATGAGTGCCGCCACACTAAAGCAAATCAGCTGCCTTTTTGTCAGATTGAACATCACCTTACTCTTTACCTTCGTAAGATCACGAGGCACCGAGATATATGATGCTGCCATAACTGTATTCCTTTCTTTTGCGCTAATGCGCGTGAAGTATTGATTTTGCTACCGCTCCGGTCTTAAACAGTGTAAAGGCCAGAAGAATCGTATAGCCAAGTACACCCCATAAGGAGCCGATGATATCTGTTGAAAATGCTACGGATTGAATCAGCACCGCATATATTCCCACACATACCATGATTAAGAATCCCTGAAAGCCAAGTGCAAACAGCGACCTTAAATAGTTCTGCCCTATCATGCTCTGTTCTCTGTTTCCAAAGGTTGAAAACGGTATCGGAGCAAGGCTTACCATGAGATAAATTTCAATCATTCTCGCATATACGATGACAAAGATCAGTGCCGACAAAATATAAATCAGGAACCTTACAATGATGGTCTGAAGATATATTGAAAGCAAAGGTCCGATATCCATGGCTTCGAGTGTGCTTTGTACAGTAGCAAGGGTACTGTCATCAATTGCCGTACTTCCGGCTATGATACCGCCTGCCTGCGTTACCACATGTTGCGCCACATCAAATACCGCCATCGTGATATTCATCGTATTGGTAATTAAGGTTACTGCTACAAAAGTTTTGAAAATCCACTTCCAGAAGATCCAAGTTTCAAAGTTTGCCAAATTGTTATGGCTGATGACCAGCTGGATCAGCTCGTAACAGGCGATAAAAGTAAGTATCAATCCGGCAATCGGCATGATTACATTCTCTGATAGAGTACGAATCATGTTATAAACCGCCGGTGAAAAGTTGGCAGGAGTCTGTCCTACCTCTGTTGCAATCTGCCCTACTTGATTATTCACTGATTCAAAGGTATTTGACAGATTATCCATGATGCCTGAAACAAGCAGTCCGCGAAACCAGTCCTCAATCGACTGAAGTATGCTGTCCACTTGTTACCTCCTTCCGTATTAAGGAGCCGGACAGCTAAGCCCGGCTCCAACTTCCTTTTCTAAGCTCTTCTTAGAAAAGTCCGGAAAGCAAAGGAACAAGTACAGTACCGATGAGGGCAACACCACCTCCGGCCATGAGCTGCTTCATTCCCTGGCTCTTAGCGCCGGGATTATCATTGCCGTATCCTTCCATGAGGTTGATTGCTCCCCAAATGCCAAGACCTGCACCAAGTGCTACAACGAGTGTCTGAAGTACGCCTACTGCGCTCTGAAAAAATGCCATAATAAAAATCCTCCGTAAATTAAAATGATTGTTTGTTAGTTACTGTTGTCCGTAAGCCCGTCGACTGACTCACGGTATGCGCGCATAAGAAAAAGGCCCTCTCCCGTTCTTAGGAGAAAGCCTTAGTCTTCGTTGATTTCGATGACTTCATATTGGTCATCGGGTTTCAATATTAAGTTGTGATCAAGGAACTTCTCGATATCGAACCGGTTCCTTTTGTCCGCATCCGCTGTCAGCGGATATTTCGGATGCTGCGTTAAGTCGTACTTATCTGAAAGAAAAGGTCTTACGCCTCTGACCTGAACAATACACTTGCCGCCATCCATGACCGCCAATTCGTCGATACTCATAAGATCATGACCTAACTTCTGGTAATTCATGTTGTAGCTCTGACTCGTACCCCTGGTTTCGCCCGTGTTATACATATCAATCGTTTCTTTACCAAGAATAGTGTTCAGGTCCTTAAGAGTCGTCTGTTCAGAGCCGCCCAGGAATATCTGGGTGTCGCAGTTACCAATGATGGTATCTGCATTGTCTTTGTAAATCGCCTTAAGCTGTGATTTTGCCTGCAACACAAGTGCTGCAGATATCTCACGGCTACGGATGGTAGCCATAAGTTTCTCAAGATTCGGAATCTGGCCGATGTTTGCTGCCTCATCAATAAGACATCTTACATGCACCGGAAGCCTTCCGCCATAGACATCATCTGCTTTTTCGCAAAGTAGGTTGAAAAGCTGCGTGTAAACCATGCTGATTAGGAAATTAAAGGTTGCATCCGTATCTGACATGATAAGGAATAATGCAGTCTTCTTATCGCCCAGGATATCAAGCTCAAGTTCATCGTATGCTGTAATCTCACGAAGCTCCTTTATATCAAAGGGAGCAAGCCTTGCACCGCAGCTCACAAGTATGGATTTGGCTGTCTTGCCGGCACTTAACTTGTATTTGGCATATTGGCGTACCGCAAAGTGATCCGGGTCACGTTCTGCAAGCTCGTCAAACATGAGATCTACAGGGTTTTTGAACTCTTCGTCATCTTCCCTGACTTCCATCGCATTGATCATTTCAAGCAAAGTTGAAAAGTTCTGCTCCTCCTCCGGTGCTTCATAATGGATGTATCCGATAAGCGCCGAATACAGCAGTTTCTCTGCTTTTTCCCAAAATTCATCATTGGATTTACCTTCGCCTTTGGTGTTGGCAATCAGCGTAGTTACAAGCTTTAAGATGTCCTTCTCATCATGCACATAGGCAAATGGGTTGTAATGCATACTCTTTTTAAAGTTGATGGTATTAAAGATTTTTATACGATATCCGTTCTTTAAAAGAGCATTGCCAACCTCAGGCAAAACTGTCCCTTTCGGATCTGTAAGTACATAGGAACTATGCATTTGAAGTAGGTTCGGCTTAATAAAAAATCTCGTTTTACCGGAGCCGGAACCGCCGACTACTAGCGTATTCTTATTCCTTGCGTACTTCGGATTGGCAGGTCTTGAGTTCATGGTAAGTCTCTCAGTCTGCGATAAAATCACGTTATTCTGAAAGACCGGGTCCATGTATGGCTCTATGTCCTCATGTTTTCCCCACCTGGCAGATCCATATTCCTGATTGTGCCGAAATTTCTTAGCATTCTTGCCTTTGATATAAACCGCAAGCCGCAAGATTCCGCCGATAGCAAGTCCCACTAATAAATCAATAGGATGTAAGCTCGGCAATGGATTGGCAAACGCTGTTCCAAAGCAGCCATCCAGCACTACACTCTGCACCTTTTGTATAACGACCCGCAATTTTTGGAGGGTCGTCAACCTCCGACTTGCTGAAGAATCCAAAACCGCAGAGAGGACGAAGATAAAAAATGCCTGAACGGCGGTTCTGGTTTTTCAGAACCACCATCCAGGCATTTTGTTTAGTAATAGAAAAAGGTGCAGTTGATTATTGCGTATTGTCA
>JAFPVA010000228.1 GCA_017413105.1 Butyrivibrio sp.
AAACAGGGTAGAAATCAGATTCAAGTTTGAGCGGAGCCTTCGATTTAGGTTCATACCTAAGCTCGCTCATAAAATCCTCCTTTCTACCCTTTATGTGGGACACACCTTGGTCTAATCCGAAACCTGGCGTCTTACTTTTTTTGCTTTTTCTTCCTGCTGCTTTTCTACAAAGCTCTCTGCATCCTCCCACTTATCAAATGAATGGCATTTATATAATCCGTACTCTGCCTTTAGTTCTGATATGCTCCGGTTAAAGTCTTTTATAGACATGTCCTTTGAAGAAATCTCAGATAACTGTTTCCCTGATTTATCAAATACGGTAACAATAGCCTTTTCAGTACGTTTCCCTTCAATAATGTCTGGTGTGATAACAACTCTTATGTATGCTCCATCAGCTCCATCCGCAGCTATGAACCTTATACTGCTTTCAAATACACCCATCTGCATGGCTCTTGTCCTTGCTTTGGAAAAGCCAATTGCATCATAAAGAGATGTATACTCTGAAATACCCTGTTTGAGCTCATTTTCCTTGAATCTCAAAATAGTTTTATATTCATCAGAAAGCTCCTTTGACTGTGCCGTGGCATACAGTATCTGATTCTCCTGATCTTCAATATAGGCAGATACTTCAAGAACGCTCTTTCCATATCCGTTTTCTAATCTTTCACAGAGCTTTTTATATTCCATGTAGGAAGATAAATACTCATCACAGGCAGCAAACTCATATAGGTACGCTTTTCTTGCATACTTTTTTATCTCCTTGTAAAGCCTTATGATTGGCTGATAGGTCTTTAGGTTCTCCCTGACAGCCTTCTTTTCTGCTGCTATTTCCTTCTGACGGGCTACAATATTATCCAAGGCATCCTGAGCATTACCGGTATTTGGCGCATATACCCTTATAAGCTCATATACACCCGCCGTGCGCCTAAACTCATCAGAAAGCCTTTGAAGCTGCCAGTTTGACTCCTGCCTTTCTCTCCAAGGATTCCTGCCAAGTTTTAAAGCCCTAATGCATTCCTTTTTTTCATCCTCTGACATATCCTTAAACTTCTTTAGCGGAGATGTCTTTACAAAGACTGTTGCAGGGTCCTTCTTTCTTCCTACATGCTCTCCGACTTCGCTTCGTATCAATTCCTCTCGCTTATTAAGGATCCTGTCTCTGATTGCCTCAACTGTATACAAAGAACCAAGCCGATAGCTTCTAATACCTCTTGTCATCCCCTCTGCCTTAAGACTTAGATATTTTCCACAATTAACCACGATTCCCTGTTTTTTTAAGTCTTTTAAAAACTCCTCGAAATCCTCAGACCGCTCTACTGCCTCATCAACAGCCTGCCTTAGCTTAACTACTCTCTCTCCGAAAGAAACCTTATCCTCCTGCTTTTCCTTTACCCAAGCTTCATTTGGCGTAAAACCATACTTCTCAGCAAGCCTGTTAAGAGCCGGATCAAACACCTTACTCATAAAAGACTTATCCATATGGATCTTCTTACCACCAAGCCCTACGGTATTTAATATGAAATGGATATGAAGGTTTTCTGTATTGGTATGCACTGCATATACCGCCTGATTATTTGGAAATATCTCCTCTAAAAGGTCATTTAGAAGCATCATAAGTTTCCCGGCATTCTTCTTATCCGACTCTGCTGCGTCAAGAGATATAATGCCGTGGAGTGCTACCCTGCCTCCAAGCTTTCCATGAAACTCCTTTACCTGCATCATTTCATTTGTTGCATTCTTGATGTCTGAGATATTGCGGCATCCGACATAAAGCCCCTCCAAAGTCTTTACATCATTCGTGACATAGGTAAGCTCCCTTCCTATCTGAGCCTGGCTTCCTCCAAGGGTCTCATCACATTTTTCGCTATTTGTTATGTAGTCAATGGAATCTGAAATCTGTGCTCCGGCTCCTCTTCCCTTTGAGCCATCCTTTATATTCCAGATTTTTGCAACAATACCTTTTGCCATAAATACCTCCAAAAAAACAGGGCCGCCTATTATGGCAGCCCCGCTTACATCTTAAAGTTCCTCGTACTTGGAAAGCACCTGCATGTTGATATCCTCTCGAAGAGCCTTTGTCATAGGAAAACATACATCCTTGTACTCCCCATCTGAGTTCTTCCATGAAGGATATGCCACAAAAAGGTCTCCGCTTTTTGCTCTCATAACCTTGATACCGGATACAACAAACATTCCTTCAAAGGTGATGGAGCCACTGGCAAGAAACTTATCATCACCTTCCCTCTTTTTAAGCCTCACTTCGGAAATCTGCATAACAAGGATCCTCCTTATCGTCCACGTCCCTTATGGGGCTTAGCTGCATCTTCCGCCTGAGTCTGCTCCTGACCTTTGGACTCATCCTGATTGTGGCTTTTGTCCTGAGCCTCCTGGGCAACTTCCTCCTGCTTACGATGAAACTCTTTCATAATGGCATCGGTGATCTCATGATAGAACTCTTTGCTAAGAGGGAAAGCAATGTCTTCATACTCACCGTTTGCACGTTCTCTAGAGGGAAAGGCAACAAAATTTCTGCCCTTCTTATCCTCCATGACTCTCATACCACGGACAGCAAATGCATTATCAAGCGAAAAGCTTCCGATGGCTTTTACACCGCCTGCATTATCAAGCAGGTTCATTCTGATATCTGTAATCTCCATACCTTTACTCCTTATCTGTGGTGGCGAGGTCTCGAAACCTCTGTGTTTACTGCATCATAGGTCTGCTTGTCTTCAGAAACCTTTGAGATATCCTGGCTTAAACCCTCTACGTCTGCTAAAGACAGGGTCTTTGTCTTAGCATCGTACTTATAAACGTGATCAGAAAGCTGCTCTTCCTGAGAAACCTGAGTCGCGTTTACTTCTCTTACCATCTGTGCAAGTTCCTCGGGTGTACCGAAGTTTGCAGAAATGGCGATTGTCTCATGGATCGATGAAGGTAAGATGTACAAATCTGTACCAAGCTTTTCAGAAAGCTTTTCAAGTGCATCTGAGTAGATAATACTTGCAGCACCGTTTACCTTCTGCTCGTTACTGATGACATACATCATCTTATCTTCCGCAACCATAGGCATCATGTCTTCCGGCATACCACCCATCATCTCGGCAAGTACACTTCCCATGTCCTGAACCTTTGCAGGCATGATAGTTTTACTGTTCTCCATTGCACATGCATGAAGTTCATCCAGAGAAATATCCCACTGCTTCATATGTTCATCCTTGATGGTAATAGTTCCAATACCATCTGAGCCGCCACCAAGATATACCTTATAAATGATGGCCAGATCCTCTGTCAGCTTATGAGGTGTGTTTTGAAGCATCTCGGCATTCTTCTCTGCATTTACGATTGCAACTACAACATGAGACTTAATAAACTCTACATCCTTAAACTTCTCAGCAATGCTGCTAAAGTCTTCGGAAGGGTTCATGTGCTCAAGCTCAAGCTGCGCTACCCTTTCCATGACTACATCAATATCCATGCCCTGTTCCTTATAGTTCTCATAGAACTGATCCAGGTAGATATTAGGGCATACAGGATTTTCGCCTGTGCGGATCGTGATGCCGTGGAGCTGCTTTCCGTTATTCTTGTTTACGGTCTGCAAGTTTACCTCTGCATCCGCAAACTCGGAAGGCAGAAAATCTTTGATGTTGTCCTTCACATACTGCTGAAATGACTCGAAATCAAGCATTGTCCTTTTCCTCCTTCTCCTTGATTTTTTCTGCAACTGCCTTTACAGTCGCCTTTACCTGCTCGTTTTTTGTGAAGTTCTTTTCTACCTCCACATGAGCATTTCCAAAAGAATAATCCATATCGCTACCTCCTTATCTTTGTGTGCTGGATTTTTTCCTTTCATCCTATTTGTGGGACATGTATCTTCCTAATCCGAAATGCAAAACAAATATTTTTATCTTTTTTTGTGTGGTGTCGGTATATACGGCTCTTTTTCCTCTGATACCATAGGAAGAGATTCCCTTTCTTTCTTAAGTTCCCTTATCTTTTCTTCTATAGAAGAAGAGAGCTTATCCGCTGTCTGTTTGATTACATCCAGGCTTTCCTTAAGCTCAGAAACTTCCTTATCCTTACTCCAACCGGATATATACCCAAAGGAATAGTCAGATGTATCGAGCCCTATCATCTGCGTTACCCAATACGCTACCGATTCCGCCTGAACCTCTTTGGTCTGCCTGTCCCACTTATCCTCTTTACTGCCGTGTCCAAGGGTTGCATGCGCAATCTCATGAACCATCGTCTTTAGCATCTGAAGCTGCGGCAGACGTTCATCAATCACAATCTTTCCTGCAGTCGGAGAAAAATATCCGTTGGCACCGCCGTTTATTGTTTCAAATGACACCGGAACCGGGCTGATACTAATAAGAACGCCTTTCATTTCCTCAAAAGAATCAACTGTTTCATTTAGTTCCGATGCAAGAGTAGGCAGCGGATCTCCGCTCGTCTGTGAAACATCGAAGACATATACCGGTCTGAATGTCTGATACTCTCTTGTTACCTTCTCTGTCTTCTGATTTCCGTTTTCATTAACAACAGCCTTGTTATTCTCATCGAAAACCTCTTCTACAACCTCAGTCTTACCTTTGATGGGAGCCAAGATCATAATCCCGTGCTCTCCTTTATTGACTGTCCTGTTAAATTCGGTCTGCCATTTTCTGAAACCGCAAACGAGACTTGCCTCCGGTAGCTGACTT
>JAFPVA010000229.1 GCA_017413105.1 Butyrivibrio sp.
AAAAAATATCTGACTGTCAACGCTCTCACCAGACATTTGCTCTTCCAGGGGGTTTTTCCAGCGATTCTATTTACATCAGTAGAGACATCATAGGCATATTTATAATTCCATGGTGTGTCATCCGCAGGAGATTCCTCCCCTCTTTTCCCCCACCTTTTTTCAAGTTTTTTTGATGGAATCAATAGCATCTGTGCTCTGTAGAAGGCTGTAAGATACCAGATTGCCACAACTCTCCTAATAATTTTATTCTTCATCTAAAAGTCCCACGCTTCCAAGAAGCCCTAACCTGGATTCAACAATTTCCACCTTCTGCATCCCTGTATATGATTCTTTATTCCTTATAAAAAGTTGCCACAGTACTTTTCGCACCGCTCTATGAACCCAAGCTATAGGAAGAAGCGCCGGCATTTTCTTGGCATATTCATAATTTTCATTAAGTTCACAGGGTCTTGGAAAAAGAAAATTGATTGTCCTCGCCAGCTTACTCTTTTTAATTTTCGTCCTCTCACCCACAAAATACGGCTCAAGTGTGCTTGTTAACTGCCACTGTTCTGTTCTGAGCTGATTTTCATCTCCAATATAAATAAAATCCACAAGAAGGGCATCCAGTATTTGTTCATCAGTCTGCATTTCATGACCGTTTAATATGAATTCCTTCATACCAAATTTTGTGATACAGATGGTAAAGAAATTCTCACAAAACTTTGTATAGCCACATTTTTCCATTACATCCCAGAAAAATACCGGATTGATATTATCCGAATTCTTATCCACGAACAGAACAATATCCGTAAAGAACTTAATGCTCGCTCCTTCGAGAATAAAATGCTTTATCATATGAAACACCAGATATACAAGATGTTCATTTACTCCGAAGGTTCTGATCTTGCCTTCTTTTAATCTCACGTTAATTCTATGCTCAGGTCTATCTATACCTGCGTCCCTGATAATTTCTATCTTAGAGCCCTTGTAGTCCTCAAAAACGCTGGTATGCAGCTCTATCTTATGTCCTGTGCGTTCATTTTTGTAAACAAAGACCTGCTCTTTGGTTTCATGCTCCATGATCGAATAGCCTCTTTTTTCAATCATTCCGCAAACCTTTACTCTGTCGCTGGGATCCACCAGAATATCCGAGTCGGATGAAATCCTGTAAAGAGGGTTGGGATAGCAGGCTGCAACTATCGGTCCCTTAAATACAGCATAATCTATTTTTGCCTCATTCATTTCAAAAAGCAAATCCATAAGAGCATGCAAGTGTTTTGCCTGCCTTATGTATATCTGAAGGCGAGTCGCTTCCCACTGTTTCAAAAGATCATCCGGAATTACCCCTACTTGTCTCGCCACATCCAAGACAACCGCAGCAAGACCGTTTTTGTAAGCCAGTTCCAAAATGCCTTTCCAATCAGCACAATCAAAAAAGCCATCATTTCCAGGAATCTGGTTGATGGCTCTATTTGTAAGTTCAATAAAATCTCTCTCTATATCCTTCATGGCAAAACAATCCCACTCTGTAACGGTAATTTCATTCCTGTCCGGTTAACAGTTTTCATAATCTATCTTCACATAAAAACATCAATTCTTTTATAACATAAAAAAAGAGCAGATGCAAAAACGCATCTGCCCTTGTATGATCTGTTATTAAGAAGCAAGAATTACTTAAGAGTAACCTTAGCGCCCTCAGCCTCAAGCTTAGCCTTGATGTCATCAGCCTCAGCCTTAGCAGCGTTCTCCTTAACCATCTTAGGAGCTCCATCAACGAGATCCTTTGCTTCCTTAAGTCCAAGACCTGTAAGCTCACGAACAACCTTGATAACCTTAACCTTGTTAGGACCAACCTCTGTAAGCTCTACGTTGAACTCAGTCTTCTCCTCACCAGCTGCTGCTGCGCCAGCACCTGCTGCTGCAACTACAACGCCTGCTGCTGCAGATACGCCGAACTCTTCCTCACAAGCCTTTACAAGATCGTTAAGCTCAAGAACTGTAAGCTCTTTGATAGCATCGATAAATTCTGCTGTTGTTAACTTTGCCATTATTATATACCTCCATATAGTATAATTTCTGAATTTGTGTTGTTAAAAAAACTAACTAATCTGTACAGATTACTCTGCTGCAGGTGCTTCTGCAGGAGCTTCTTCTGTAGCAGGTGCCTCTGCTGTCTCAGCAGGAGCTTCCTCAGCTGCAGGAGCTGACTCGCCGCCTTTCTCTGCGATCTGATTGATAACGCGAGCGAAGTTTGCGATAGGTGACTGCATAGAACCAAGCAATCTTGAAAGAAGAACTTCCTTTGAAGGGATGGAAGCAATCTCAGTCATTGCTGATGCATCATAGAATTTACCTTCTATAACACCACCCTTAATCTCAAGAGCCTTAGCCTGCTTAGCAAACTCGTAAAGAACACGAGCCGGAGCTGCCGGATCTGTCTCAGAAACAGCCATTGCTGAAGGGCCGTTTAAAAGGTCAGAAAGCTGCTCGAAATCAGTTCCCTTGAATGCGAAGTTCATCATCGTATTCTTGTAAACCTTATATG
>JAFPVA010000230.1 GCA_017413105.1 Butyrivibrio sp.
GGAAAAGTCATTCTTGATAGAGATGGAGAGCCTGTGAAAGAGACCAGGGAGATCAATGTCATGAGTTATAAGGCAGAGACTACTTTTGATGTTTCACAGACTGAGGGAAAAGAGCTTCCGCAGCTTGCCATTAATGAGCTTAAGGGTGATGTAAACAAGTTCACTATTCTCATGGATATCATCAAAGATATCAGCCCCGTTCCTATTGGCTTTGAAGATATTAAGACCGGAGCCAAGGGTTATTACCATGTGCAGGATAAGAGGATTGCAATCCAGGAAGGGATGAGTGATCTGCAGACTCTCAAGACCTGCCTTCATGAAGTGGTCCATGCCAAGCTTCACGCTGATCCGGGAAAAGAAATCAGTAAGAACAGGAAAGAGATTGAGGCAGAAGGAACTGCAGCAGTTGTCCTTAACTTTTTTGGCTATGATACCAGCTCCTACAGCTTCCCATATCTGGCATCCTATTCCACGGATGAAAGTCTTAAGGAACTAAAGAGTGCCCTTGGCACCATTAGGTCAACCTCTTCCATGATCATCAAATCGGTGGAAGACATGATGATTGATAAAGAAAAAACTCAGGAGATGAGTCCTGAGCAGGGAGTGCTCCTGGAACAATATGCGAAGGAACAGGCAGGTGTTAAGTCAAAAGAAGGGATTGAGAAGAGCCATCATGAGGGTGACGCACCACTGAAAAATGCAGATGGAGTTGTTGCTGATAAGTCCGGAGTGGCAGGAAATGTTGGCAGAAAGATACTGGGAACAGTCCGTATCCTTCCTGATGGATGGGGCGGAGTCAAGCAGTCTCTTCTGGATAACCTGAATATCCGAAAGGATCAGATAAAAAACGAAACGGCAGAAAAAACTGCCGGTAAAGAGAAGGAGGTAGTCACGAAATGAGTGGTATAGATGATGGATGGAAGGATGCTGCCGATTTTGGCGACGAGCTTCCATTTGGGAATTTTGAGGACGGCAGTGGAACTAAGCAGGCCTATGCGAACGATGACGTAGTTGGCAACTGCCCTGTATGCGGAGCTCACATTGTTGCAAGAGAGAAGGGCTTTCTTTGTAACAATATGGAGTGCCGTTTTGGTTTGTGGAAGAACAATAGATTCTTTGAGGCAATTGGAAAAGAAATGACCAGGGAAGTTGCAGATGAGCTCCTTAACTGCGGTACAGTCAAGCTAGAGGGCTGCAAGTCCAAGAGAACCGGGAACTCTTTTAACTGCTACGTGGATCTGACTGTGGATGAGGAGCAGAGGCCTCACTTCGAGATCCGATTTCCTCAAAGGAAAAAGAAAGAAGGGGAGTGATGATTGTATGGAAAGAAAAACAGGAACACCCATAGAAAAGTGGGACGACATTCATGGAAATACACCTGAACCGGAACCTGAGGTAGTGGAGCAGCCGGTGAAGCTTCCACAGGAACAGGATCCCAACATCATCGGAAATGTCAGAAGAGGCCTTGAAGATCAGCTGGAGCAGAACGACAACATGATAGGAGATGGTGTTATCAATAATCTTCCTGAGGATGCTCATAAAAATGAGCCTATGATTGATAACAACGCCAACGGCATTCCGGATGAAGACGAGAAGCCTGTTGGCAAAGATCATTTCCATGAAGTTATCACGGAGAGAGAAGAGAAGGTTTCTCTTTTGAAAGAACTCCACGAGTGTAAGCCCGAGCATGATGATCATCCCTGCAGGTCTTTTGCTCCTGAGCTGGTGCTGTGATATGAAAGAACCATCACAGGGCAGAATCTTTGTCCGGGTTACGCCTGAAGAGCGGATGAAGATAATGCAGAAAATGGAACTGGCCGGTGTCAGAAAAATCAGCGCCTACATGAGAAAGATGGCCATCGATGGTCATGTCATCATGTTGGATCTGTCGGACATAAAGGAAGTGGAAAGGATTCTTGGCGAATACACTGATACGCTTAAAAAGTTTGAAAAGAAAGTAGAAGAGACCGGCTGCATATATCTTCAGGACATCAAACAGCTCCAGGCAGAGCTGGATGAAATATGGGAAACACTAAAGGAAATTCTTTTCAGATTATCATTCATCAAATAAGGAAATTACAATGGCAGCAACAAGACTTATAGCACTTCATGCCACCAAGGGAAGGACTCTGGCCAAGTGCCTCAAGGAAAGAACGGACTACGCAATGAATCCGGATAAGACAGAAAAAGGGAGCCTCGTTACAGCTTATGCCTGCAATCCAAGGACTGTTAACGAGGACTTTCTTTTGTCCAAAAGAGATTACGAAGTGGCAAACGGAAAAGAAAAGGGAGATGTGATCGCCTATCAGATCAGGCAGTCCTTCAAGCCCGGGGAGATTACTCCTGAGGAAGCAAACCGAATCGGATATGAGACAGCCATGAGGTTTACCAAGGGCAACCATGCATTCATAGTGGCTACACATACCGACAGAAATCATATTCACAATCATGTGATCTTTAACTCCACGACGCTTAATGGCGACAGGAAGTTTACCAATTTTTCTTATTCCGGCATTGCCCTGGGTAGACTTTCCAATCTTATCTGCATGGAAAATGGTCTGTCAGTTATAGCGCCTCAGCCTTATCATAGTAAGACAACCTACATCCATGCTGAGCGCGGACCCACATTCCGCGATGGAATTAGAGAAGCAATCGACACGGCTCTTTCCAAAAAGCCCGGCTCATTTGATGAGCTGCTGGCGAATCTCTCCAAGCAGGGATATGAGATCAAGAGAGGTAAGCACACTTCCGTCAGAGGAAATGGTCAGACCAGATTCATCAGGTTCCGTTCCCTTGGAGATGGCTATACGGAAAAAGACCTGCATCAGAAACTTGAGGGTGTGGCAAGAGGAACAGAAGAGAGAAAAGACACTTCTCCAAAAGAAAAAGCCAAGCCCTTCTACAGAGAGGACAGCTTCGATCTTCTCCTTAACATGCAGGAGGTTATTGCAAAGGGAAAAGGTCCCGGCTATGAACTCTGGGCGAAAAAGTACAACGTCAAAAATGTCATGAAGGCACTTCTCTTTTTCCAGGAGCAGGGACTTAGGACTTACAATGAACTAGAGAAAAGAGCCGGCGATACCTCTGAAAGATTCTCTGAGCTCAGTGATCAGATCAAGGGTTACGAGAAACGTCTTAAAGAAATCTCAGAGCTTAAGAGTAAGATTATCGACTACTCCAAGACAAAAGACATCTATCAGCAGTACAGACAATCTGGTTACAGCAGACAGTTTTTTGCTGAGCACAAGGAAGAGATCATGACTCACAAGGCAGCCAAAGATTCTTTTAACAGGCACAAAGGAAAGCTTCCTTCTGTAAAAGAACTCAGTGATGAGTACGGAAAAGTTTTGGCAAAAAAGAAAGCGGCCTACTCCGAATACAGGGAAGTCAGAAAAAATATGCAGACCTATCAGACTGCAAAATATGACATCGATAAGATCCTTGGAATTGAAAAGACTCCGGATCAGAACAGGACACGCGAGCAGACGCGATAATTTTTTTAGGGACATTACCATCAGAAAGATGATGGTGGTGTCCCTTCTTTTTTTGTGCCTTTAGCTCGCGAAGAGAGCTTAGTCAGATTGAAAATCTGATGCGAGGGGATTGGGGATACGCCCCAACAAGTGAGTATTACGGAGCATTTATGCGCAGGAATACACCACTTGCCACTTTACTTACTACCGTTAGGACACGGCTCAGCCACGGGTCGGCGCGCCGGAACGTGGGCCGGGATTTTTGGTATAATGAAGAGGCTAAAATGTTCAGAACTGAACGGAGATGAACGATGAGAATAGGAATTGTTTCGGATACCCATGGCCTCCTTCGGAAAGAAGTTGTCGAAGGACTCCGGGGTGTTGATCACATAATTCATGCCGGGGATATCGACAAGAAGGAAGTGCTCAATGAGCTGGAAAAGATTGCACCGGTCACTGCAGTAAGAGGAAATGCTGACAAGGATTGGGCAGTGTATCTTCCGGAGAAGGCGCTTCTCGAATTTGAAGGTAATAGGATCTACGTGATCCACAACAAGGGAAAGATTGATGATTTCATTATGGATCTTCCCATAATTATTTATGGTCACAGTCATAAGTACTCCCTTGTAGAGAAGAACGGCCAGGTCTGGTTCAACCCTGGTTGCTGTGGAAAAAGAAAACCGGATCAGGAAGTATCTTTTGCGATTCTCGAGATCCGCGGCAAGGACGATTTCTCCTTTGAGAAGAAAATTATAAAGGTCGAGGGCAGTACCAGCTCTCTTCCGAAGAATATAGATACAATCATATCGAAGACAATGAAGCTTGCCGACAAAGGAGCCTCTCACGAGGAGATCGCAGCAAAATTAAAAATATCAGAAGACCTGGCGGAACAGGTCTGCCGGATGTACTTTACACATCCAGGAGTAGATGTTGCCGGGATACTTCAAAGGATAAGTGATTAGGGGGCGTTATGAAAAATCAATATGTCGGAGATATAGGGGATTATGGGAAGTACTCATTACTTCGAGCTTTTTCAGAATCCGGAGTTAAAGTGGGAATAAACTGGTATCTCACAGAGGATGATGGCTCTAACGACGGGAAGCACATCAGCTATCTGGAAAAAGAAGATATGAGAAGGTATGACCCTGTAGTTTTTGATGCTTTAAAAAAGATTGTGAATAATGGCAATAGATCTGTTCAGGCTGTCCAGGATGCCGGGCTTATTTCGAACGCATTATACTTTGATGAGCTTCTAAAGGTTCAGGGAAATCCCCCAGAGAAAGAACATCGAAGAATTTTCTGGTTCAATAAAAGCATGGACGCATTAGCAGGCACTGATTTGATCTTTATGGATCCGGACAATGGTCTTATGGACAATAATGATTATCTGGCAAAGAATGCAGATAAGTATATCTTCCCTATTGAGGTGAAGCAATACTATAACGAAGGCCACAACGTTGTCTATTACTGTCATAAGGGCAGGCGAACATATACCCAGTGGGATGATTATAAGAATGCGATGGTTGATAGAATTCCGGATGCAAAACCGGTAATACTTACGTTCCATAAAGGGACGCAGCGCTCATATATATTTCTGATTCATCCAAAGAATTTTGTAAGGTATAGAAAGATTATCGATGAGATACAGAGATGTTGGAGGAATTTTTTTTCTGAGGAGTATACAAATAAAGGGGATGTTGCGGGAGCTCCCTCAGGTGAGAAGATGACAGTTACTAAATCAGATGGAACCACCATTACGTTGGAATTAAGAGCAGATGGACGGATCCAAATGAAGAGCAGCTCACGTCCAAACGAATACAGAGTACAGTCTGTTGACTTGTTCTGCAGAGAAATAGGATATTGAGAAGGAATCTTTACATGGATCCGGACATGTAAACTGAATATAGATATCTTAAGACTTCGTCATTTATGTGCCGGAGTCTTTTTCGTTGTATACATCATATTGTATTTTAGGGTGTGGAAAAAGCCGCGGACACCCCATCATGTAGTTGTCATTTTTATGGGACTTCATATTTTTTATACTGTAACCATAAGAAAACCAATACCAATACACCAATACAACCAATACAAGGAGAGAGGTAGTATAGCGTGGAAAAAAGTATTTAGGGCGGGGAATGATCATATATCATTTCCTGCCTGTGTCTATATAGAAAGGATGGTGAGCATATGTTTTTCGGAAAGAAAGATAAAGACGTAAGACTGACAGATAAAGAGTACAAGAGCCTTGTAGGTGGCATGAGCAAGAAGGAACGCAAGGATTTCGATCGTAGACAAAAAGAGTTTAGACGTGACAGAGAAGATGACCGTCTAGATGCATGGCTAGACTATGAAGATG
Source organism: Butyrivibrio sp. (assembly GCA_017413105.1). Lineage (GTDB taxonomy): Bacteria > Bacillota > Clostridia > Lachnospirales > Lachnospiraceae > Butyrivibrio. Next base: position 5,830 of record JAFPVA010000230.1, read on the forward strand.
ACATGGATGACATGGGTTGGTAAAGAGGCTGGGATTATGAAGAGACTGTTGTATTGGGTTAAGAAATGTATTATGGGCCATAACAAGTTCTGTAAGCACTTCTGCGTTACATGTGAGTACTATGAGATTTGCCATATAGATGGGGAACTTAGTTGAGAAAGAGAGGAAAATACCATGATCTTTTTGATTATAGCTTTTGCACCATTACTATTTGTGGGCTGGTGCTTTATAAAGACCATTGAGATTGTTGTTGGATTTTTGAAATTTGATCTGAGATGCGCGTCAGTGAAAAAGAAAAATCCGGAGTTATACAGACAGATGAAAGAAGAGGCATTCAGGATGACAAATGGCTGTAATCCTTCATACTGGATAATTCATCATAGTTATCATGACTGAAACACTTTTCGTCGCCTGCGGAGCGACCTTTCTGAAAACCTGATGCGCTATCATCGTATCAAACAAAAGTGTGAGAGAATTATATTGGTCTCCTAAGGAGGTTTTACACAGATCCGTGTGGGAATGTATTTGGTGGATTTCTGAAATCTCTGAGTTAGTATAAATGGATTGACGAGAAGGTAGCAATATGGAGAATTCACAAAGAATGTGTAGGAGACTTTATGATTTCACTTTACGGACCAAGTCTATCATTGGTGAAGCTTATTTATGAAATCTTAATAAAAAAATATTGCTTTTATGAAGATTTTCATTATGTTTTTTTATCATAAATCTAGTCGTAATGATATTATTATAATTGATGTAATAAAGCGCAGAAAACTATAAGCAATGAAAGTAAAAGAAATAAAAAAAAGCTGATGAAGAGAATAAAAAGAACATAATTGAATTGTTGTGTAGTCACAGTAAAAATCAATGATGTTTATATGAAATATTCTAGACTTTTATTTCGTAGTGTGGATATGGTGTCATTTTAATAAGCATTTTAAAGCATAGGAAGGCACAGAACATTTTATGAAACCAGGAGCATATGAAAATTTAATAAATAAAACGAATAATGTCGAGATAGAAAATGCTGAAAGCGAAGGGATGGAATCCAAAAAGAAAAGGATTGATTCGGCAGAATCGTCTAAGTTTTTAGCGGAATATCTGTCTGACATTCTGAAAAAGAAAATAGAAGAAATCACTGATAGCAGTGGTATAGAAGAAGTAAAACTACGCGTAGAATATGCTAATGGTATCCTTTCTAAATTGGGAATATCTGATGATGAGCTTATTGTTGATGAACAGAATTATTTGGCTGAGATTATCTCGAAGGAAGATGCAGCAATAAGGAGAGTCACAAAAAAAGAATTGGCACGTCCTTTATCCGGATATCGGACAAGTACGCTGTTTACAGGTGGAAGCAGTAGTATTTCAATGTATTCTGAACTGATTCGTGATATTGAAAGCGCTGATAAGATTTATATCATAGTTTCATTTTTGAGATTATCGGGATTGAACCTGATATATGATAAGCTGAAAGAATTCTGTGGGAAAGAGGGTCATGAACTAAGGATAATTACAACGACATATTGTGGAATCACCGAAGCAAAAGCGCTGAAGCGCTTATCTGAATTGGATAATACGGAGATTAAGATATCTTATAATACCCGTATTGAACGTCTCCACGCCAAATCATATATTTTTGAGAGGAATTCAAATATGAGTACAGCGTATATTGGTTCTTCAAATCTATCCAAGGCAGCACAATCTGATGGACTTGAATGGAATGTACGTGTGACAAATGTTGAGAACCCTCAGATTATAAAGGCAGCTATAGCCACATTTGAGAGATACTGGAATAGCCCTGATTTTGAAGATTTTTCCATAGGGGGAATAGCCAAATTTGAAAAAGAGCTAAAAATTGCGTCCACTCAAGATAGAACCAGTGATAAAGATGTTGGTTTCTTAAATGTATACAACATTCTTCCACATCAAAAAGCAATTATAGAGAAGCTAACTGCAGAGAGAGAGCAAGGGGTAAAACGTAACCTGGTGGTTGCAGCTACAGGAACAGGTAAAACCGTTATCTCTGCGTTTGACTATAAGTATATCAGTGAAAAATCACACAAGGATTGTAAGCTTTTATATATAGCCCACAGAGAAGAAATACTGAAGCAAGCGCGTCACACATATAGAGGTGTTTTACAGGATGCCAATTTTGGTGAACTGTGGGTTGGTAGGAATAGGCCAAACAATCTGAATCATCTTTTTGTATCAGTTGATATGGCTACTTCAAACATTCAAACATTTAAAGATTTGGGTAGAGCCTATTTTGATTACATTGTTTTTGATGAGGCACACCATATTGAAGCTGATTCTTATCAGAGATTGATTAAGCTTTTTGACCCAGAATACCTTATTGGATTGACAGCAACGCCTGAAAGAATGGACGGAAAATCATTGCTTCCTGATTTTTGTGACAAGATCAGCGCAGAGATTAGATTGCCCAAGGCACTGGAAGCCGGACTTCTTACGCCATTTCAATATTTTTGCATTTCGGATGAAACAGATCTCACAGATGATATTCTATGGCTTCAGGGAAAATACGTTGAAAGGGAACTGACTAACCGACTATGTAATGAAGGAAGAGCACAGCAGATAATAAAAGCCTTGCAAACCTATGTACCAAATGAATATGAATGTAAAGCATTGGGATTTTGTGCGAGTCAAAAACACGCAAAGTATATGTCGGATATTTTTAATAGTGTGGGATTGAAAGCTGATTGGTTGACATCGGAGAGGCTAAAGGAGGCAGGGGGTGACAGAAACAAGATAAAAAAAGATTTAGAACAAGGAAACATTCATTATTTGTTTGTAAAAGATATATTCAACGAGGGAGTTGATATACCGGCTGTGGATACAGTTTTATTTCTTCGTCCGACCGAGAGTATAACGATTTTTCAACAGCAGTTAGGAAGAGGTCTGCGTTTGGCACCCGGGAAGACAGTTCTTACAGTTCTTGATTTTGTTGCTCAGGCAAATAAGAATTATGATTACTCTCAGAAGTTTCAAAGTTTGATGAAAAAATATGATGTCAATCTGAGAGATCAAATCAAGTGTGGTTTTACAATGCTTCCTCCGGGCTGTTCCATACACATGGAGGAAAAGGCTCAGCAGGAGATACTGGATCATATTCAATCAGCTACATATGATGTTAGAAAGCTCAGTAGAGAACTTAGTCTTATACCAGAAGATATTTCATTATCTCAATTTCTAAATCGTATTGGACAGGATATTCGTATTATATACAGAAATAATAATTGTTGGACATCCATCAGGAAAAGAGCTGGCAAGTGTAATTATGTAGAAGATGAGTATACAAAGATTTATACCAAAGGGATGGGGCGTTTTTTTTATATCAATTCACAGAATTATATATCGTTTATCACTGAATATCTCAACAATGGATGTAGCTGTAGGGGGCTAAGCGATAATAAACATGTACTAAAGCTTATGTTGTATTACGCTTTGTATCAGAAAAAACTGTCAGAAACGGGGTTTGATACAGTAGATGATGCCTTGGATAAATTCGGAGAGTATCCTGATTTTGTTGAAGAATTACGTGAACTTATAGAATATATAAAAGATAATCTGACTATAAAAACAGAGTTAATAGATGATGGTCATCTCCCGGATTATCTGGAAATGTATGGATGTTATTCCAGGGAGGATATATTCACAATATTTGGAAAACAGACAGAAGAAAAAAGAATGAGTGGTTCTGTGGCGGGAGTTTATGATATTAAGGAAATGAATACAGAACTGTTTTTTGTTACTCTTAATAAATCGGATAAGGAATTTTCCCCTACTACAATGTACGATGACTATGTTATAAGTGAGCATAGATTCCATTGGCAATCACAGAATAATGATTCACACACAAACAAGGGAAAACGTTTTATAGATCATGTAAAGAATGGGAAGAAGTTTCTGTTATTTGTAAGAGAAGCAAAGAATGATGGTTATGGAAATACCTGCCCCTTTTATTGTCTGGGATATGTAAATTACGTTAGTTCGACTGGAGATTTGCCCATGAACATTGAATGGGAGACTGAGGCTCCAATTCCGGCTAGTTTTCTTCCGGTAGCGTGAGCATCGGATTTGAAGGAATATAGGAAAGTCATGGCTGAATTTGATTCCAAGAAAATAGAATATGGTTTAAGAATTGAAGGAGACTACTATAACCATCTGGATATAGAAGGCTTCTCTCTTATGATGAAAAATCCATCATATTGCTATAAGTTCTATTGGCTTGAAGCCATTGTCAATCTGATTTCAGAAGATGTAACAGAGACTACATTTGATGAAATAATAAATGAGATGATTGCTA
>JAFPVA010000231.1 GCA_017413105.1 Butyrivibrio sp.
CACAGGCTGGTTCAGAGGTTTCAGCGCTTCTTGGACGTATGCCTTCAGCCGTAGGTTATCAGCCTACACTGGCTACTGAGATGGGTGCGCTTCAGGAGCGTATCACATCAACCAAGAAGGGTTCCATCACATCAGTTCAGGCCGTATACGTGCCTGCCGATGACCTTACAGACCCTGCTCCTGCTACAACCTTCACACACCTGGATGCTACCACCGTTCTTTCCAGAGATATCGCATCAAAGGGTATTTACCCGGCTGTTGATCCTCTTGATTCTACAAGCCGTATCCTTTCACCTGATATCGTAGGAAAAGAGCATTATGAAGTAGCCAAGGGAGTTCAGCAGGTTCTTCAGAGATATCGTGAACTTCAGGATATCATTGCTATCATGGGTATGGATGAGCTTTCAGAAGAGGATAAGCTTACTGTTTACAGAGCACGTAAAGTTCAGAACTTCTTGTCACAGAGCTTCTCAGTTGCTGAGCAGTTCACAGGTCTTCCCGGAAAATACGTTCCTCTTAAGGAGACAATCCGTGGCTTCAAGATGATCCTTGACGGCGAGTGTGATGAGTTGCCAGAGTCAGCATTCCTGCTTGTTGGAACTATCGACGAAGTATTCGAAAAAGCTAAGAAACAGTAAAGGAGCGATTACATGGCCACGACTTATCATTTACAGGTTGTATCTCTGGACGGATCAGAGTTTGACGGAGAGGTCCAGAAAATATTGCTTCGTACAATAGATGGTGATGTTGAGATTCTTGCTCGCCACACCGATTATTGTACTGCTATCGGAATGGGAACCGCCAAGGTTACCATGGCTGATGGCAAGGAGAGAAAAGCGGCCTGTATCGGTGGAATGTTGTCAGTGATGAACGGAGAAGTCAGAGTTCTTCCCACCACATGGGAATGGGCAGAAGACATTGATGTCGAGAGAGCAAAGGCAGCAAAAGAAAGAGCCGAGGAAAGGCTAAAGGATAAGCTTCTTGATAAAGATGCACGTATCCGCGCTGAGGCTAAGCTGTACAGAGCACTCGTAAGACTTGGTTCCTCCGGACAGGATCATCATATCAATTAATTTTTTAAAATTAGGTATATGCTTTTACACTTTAGTGTGCTATACTTTTAAAGTGACAAGGGCGTCGACGTAGATGTCGGACGCCCTGATTTTTTACCACTATAGTTTAACACTGTAAATCACTAACGTGTCGGGAGGATTTGTATGAGCTCTTTTTTGTCAGTTGTTGAAGAAATCAACGGAAAAGTAAATGGCTTCGTCTGGGGACTGCCAATGCTTATCCTGCTGGTTGGAACAGGTATTCTTATGACCTGTCTCACCAGATGTTTCCAGATTTCCCATTTTAAGCACTGGGTAAAAAACACTGTTGGAGGAATTTTTAAGGATTCGAAAGTTACTGCACATACATCAAAAGATGACATGCAGATATCCCAGTTCCAGAGCCTTTGTACTGCTTTGGCAGCAACCATCGGAACGGGAAATATAGCGGGTGTTGCGGCAGCTATCGCAGCAGGGGGTCCGGGAGCTATCTTCTGGATGTGGATTGTGGCATTCTTTGGCATGATGACCAACTTCTCAGAGAACGTACTTGGTATCTACTACAGGAGAAGAAATGAAAAGAATGAGTGGTGCGGCGGCGCCATGTATTACTTAAAGGACGGCCTTGGAGCAAAGAAGGGCTGCAAGCAGATCGGAGCAGCTCTTGCGGTACTCTTTAGTATATTCTGTGTTCTGGCTTCCTTCGGAATCGGAAATATGGGACAGGTAAACTCCATCGCAGTTAACCTTAACTCAGTTTTCCATGTGCCTGCTATTTTCACAGGAATCTTCTTAATGGTAATCGCAGGCCTGGTTATCGTTGGTGGCCTTAAGAGAATTGCATCTGTAACAGAAAAGCTTGTTCCTTTCATGGCTGTTATTTATCTTGTTGGAGCATTGGCAGTATTTATCGTAAATATTGATCAGGTTGGTGCTGTTTTTGCTTCGATCATCAAGGGTGCCTTCGGAATGAGAGCCGTTGGCGGTGGTATAGTTGGTAGCGGAGTTGCCATGGCTGTTCAGTGGGGAATGAAGAGAGGAGTCTTCTCCAACGAGGCAGGTCTTGGTTCATCCGTAATGGTTCACTCAAGTTCCAACGTAAGAGAGCCTGTTGTTCAGGGAATGTGGGGAATCTTCGAGGTATTTGCCGACACTATAATCGTATGTACTCTGACTGCATTTGCAGTTTTATCAAGTGGTCTTGTGGACCTTGAGACCGGAAAGGTTCTCTCAGAGAATGTTTCCACAGCGCTTGTAGCTGAGGCGTTTTCTACAGTCTTTGGCGGTCTTGGCGGTGCATTCATTGCTATAGCAATCCTGTTTTTTGCCTTCTCAACTGTGCTTGGCTGGAGCCAGTATGGCAGCAAGGGCTTCGAGTATCTTTTTGGAAGAGGAGCTGTAAAGCTTTATCATATTGTATTTGTGGTGTTCATCCTGGTAGGTGCAACAATGGATCTGACCCTTGCCTGGGATCTCTCCGATACCTTTAACGGACTTATGGCAATCCCGAACCTTATCGGTGTTGTTTCCTTAAGCGGAACCGTAATGAAAATCACCAGGAACTATGTGGACAGAAAGATTCTGGGAAAAAATATAAAGCCTATGCTTTCATCCATTGACGAGATTCAGGAGCTGCACGAAAAAGAAGTGGTATAAGAAGATAGGGAAAGAGCTGGTCGTGAATGATCAGCTCATTTTTAATTATGAACAAAATATCAAAGGAAATTATAGCTGAAGCCATATAAAAGTGTCTTAGGGATACAGTTTGTGAACCATGAATTACAGGTTATGCATAACCTATTGATGTGACTTTCTGAATCGGATAATCTCCTTGCAGAAACTATATTTTAGCAAACTGAGGAGGTAGAAATAATGAGCAAACATTCCAGACTTTGGACTGGGCTTGCATCAGTCAGCACATGTTGCCTGGTTCTTTCGGGAGTCGGTCTGAATTGTATGATGGGGTATTCCGGAACAGTCAACTAGGCATTGGGGATTACCACAAGTAAGGTGGTGAATACAGGGGATTCATCAGAAGACACCACATACTTTGAGAGTGATTATGGCGAACTGAGTTCTGATAACCTGACAAAACTTATAGCAGACACTTATGATGAGGCGGTTCAGGAAGAGGCTGAGGGAGCAGTTCTTTTGAAGAATGATAACAGCGCCCTTCCTCTTGCAGACACGGAGAAAAAGATTACTCTCTTCGGGCACGCAGTAGCACAGCCCCTTTATAAAAACGCGTCTGCAGGATCAAAGGGCTATAACAGTTCAGAGGGAATCGATCTGTATACGGCGCTTAAAAATCAGGGGTTTGAGATTAACGATACTCTTTTTGATGCCTATAAAAATTCCTCAACAGAAAGAGGAACCGGGGCGTTTGATTTTGTGAGCCAGACTACCAGTGTACACTCCATGGGTGAGGAAGATATATCCTTTTACACCGATGAGCTTAAGGCTTCCTTTGAAAACTACAGTGATGTGGCAGTTGTCATGTTTGCAAGAGAAGGTGGCGAAGGAATGGAGCTTGCCATAGAGGATGAGTTCGAAGGAATAAGCCAGTTGGCTCTTCATCAGGAGGAAAAAGACCTCTTGAACATGATAAAGGATTCCGGCGTATTTAAGAAGGTAGTTGTTCTTATTAACAGCGGAAATCCCATGGAACTGGAATGGCTGGATGAATATGGCGTTGATGCCTGTCTATGGATAGGTGAGCCCGGCCAGAGAGGATTTGAAGCAGTTGCCAGGATTCTTGACGGAACAGTTAATCCTTCAGGCTCGCTTACAGATACCTATGCAGCCAGCTCCATATCTGCTCCTGCTGTAGTAAACGGAAGCTTCAACAACCAGACCTGGGCAAATCTCGACGAGGTTCTTGCAGCAATTGATGATGATGACGCAGGTATCTCATACTCAACGGTTCAGGCTGAGGGTATCTATGTGGGATACAAATACTACGAGACAAGATATGAGGACAGCGTACTGGGACAGGGGAATGCCACTTCCAAGGCAGGATCTTCCTTTGGAAATGAATGGAACTATGCTGCCGAAGTAACTTATCCATTTGGATACGGGCTGTCATACACAACTTTTGAAAAGAAACTGGACGATGTCTCAATAGAAGGAGACGATATAACAGTAAATGTTACTGTGACCAATACCGGATCAGTAGCAGGAAAGACCTCTGTACAGATATATGCGCAGACTCCTTACGGCGATTACGAAAAGAAGAACCTCGTGGAAAAATCTGCTATACAGCTTCTTGATTTTGGAAAGAGTGAACTGCTTCAGCCAGGAGAGTCACAGACAATTACCATTACCTGCGACAAATACCTTCTTGCCAGCTACGACTACACAAACGTAAAGGGCTATATTATGAGTGAGGGTACCTATTACCTTGCAGTGGGTGACAATGCCCATGACGCCCTTAACAATGTCCTTGCTGCCAAGGGAGCAGAAGTGCTCTTTGACCAGGATGGAGAGTCGGTTAGTGGCAACGCGGATAATGTATACAGCTGGAATGAAAAACTTGATACAGAAACTTACAAGGTTTCAAGATATTCAGATGAGACAGTGACAAACAGGTTTGATGAAGCCAATCCCAATTATTGGCAGGATGACACTGTGACATATCTTTCAAGAAATGACTGGGAAAAGACTTACCCTACAGAGGCAACAAAGCTCACTCTTTCAGAGGATATGATAAAGCTTCTTGCCGGAAACTATTATGAGAAGAGTGAAGATGCCCTTTCGGTATCGGCATTTATCCAGGGGGCAAATACGGGAACACCTCTTGCGGCCATGATTGGTCTTGACTATGATGACCAGGCCTGGGAGGAATACCTTAATCAGTTTACAATTGATGAGCTGACAGGACTTTTATCCGACAACTTCGGTACTACAGAGATTACGTCAGTTGGAAAGCCTGCAGTTGTAGCTGGCGACGGCCCTGACGGCGTTGGCGGAACTTACAATGAGAGCAAATATGGAACAGGCGTACAGGATACATGCTTCCCTACAGAGATTGTGCTGGCTTCAACCTTTAATAAGGACCTCATGTATAACAGAGGTAAGCTTATGGCCAATGAGTGCATGTATCTTGGAATGGAAGAAGACTGGATGCCAGGAGTTAACATTCACAGAACTCCTTTTGGTGGCAGAAACTTTGAGTACTATTCAGAGGACGGTGTGATGAACTACCTCTGTGAAATACCTGAAGTTACAGCCATGGAAGAGAGAGGCGTCCATGCCGGAGCCAAGCATGTTGTAGGAAACGATCAGGAGAACAACAGAGAGGGTATTGCAGTATTCTTTAATGAACAGGCCTTCAGGGAGATAACCTTAAGGGCAGCGGAAGGTGCTGTTGCGGTTGCAAAGGGACAGGCGCTCATGCATGGCTTTAACAGACTTGGACTCGTATGGTGCTCTGAAAACTCAGCTCTTTGCAATCAGGTCATTGAGAAGGAGTGGGGCTTTGTCGGTCAGCAGGAGACAGACGCCGTTGCCGGTTCAGCTGGAACCTATAAGTGGCATCTTTCCAGCGCGGTAGCAGCAGGTGTTGATCAGTTCTGCCTGGATTTTGCAGGAGATGTTGGCCGCGAAGTGGCAGCTCAGATTAAAGAGACGGATGATGGAGATCTTCTTGCTCTTGTCAGAAAGTCTGCTCATGACTATCTTTACACCGTTGCAAACAGCAGCATAATGAATGGTTACAGTGTGGACTCTAAGATAGTTTCCGTAACACCCTGGTGGCAGCCGCTTATGAAAGCACTTATCGTACTGTTTGCTGCACTTGATGTATTCTTTATCTGCATGAATGTTAGAACCCGTAAAGCTAAGATTGTTGAGGAATGAGGTGGATGATCATGAAGGATTTTTTGACCGGTAAGGCATATGGTTTCTGGGTTGTAGTACTGGCCCTGGTGGCAGCGGTTATTTCGCTGATAAGATATCTGATGTGGGCTCCCGCTCACAATTCAATGAATGTAATTGTGGTTGTGGTATTGATACTGGGCATTGCGCTCAATATCGCTTCAATTGTAAAGGATGAGGATCTTGTCCTTGTGGCAGTAACAGGCTGTTACGCCTTTGGACTGTTCAGGCATCTTGCAGATCAGGTGGGATCTTTTGTGGATGCATTCCAGGGAATAAACATGTTTGGTGATGCATCTCAGGTTGGCACCATAATTTCGATAGGTGTCTGCATGGTAGTAGGAACATTACTGGCTATAGTAAGTGGATTTTTAAAGAGAGAGAAATGATCATGAACAGAATATGCTTAAACGACAACTGGATATGTTTTGAGACCGGAAAAAGAGAAAATGGTTTTGAAGTGGACCTTCCTCATGACGCCCTCCTTCTTGATGAGAAGGATGATAACAGTGTTACAGGTGTCAATCTCGGATGGTATGTTCCCAAGGACTATTCCTATGAGAAAAAACTCTTTGCGCCTAAGGAGTGGGAAGGCAGAGTAAACGTCCTTTATTTTGAGGGGGTTTATCACAAGGCAACTGTCTTTGTGAACGGAGAAAAAGCCGCATATCAGGATTATGGCTATACCGGCTTTTATGTTGATGTCACAGAACTCTTTAAATACGGTGAGAACAATATCATTCTTGTTGAGGCTGTAAATACAGATCAGCCTAACAGCAGATGGTATTCAGGTACCGGTATCTATAGGCCGGTATGGCTTTACAGTATGCCAAAAGAGCATATTCATGTTAACGGGATCAAGGTGGACACAGTTTCTATAAATCCTCCGACGATCAGAATCAGGATCAATGCCAGTGCGCAGGGTACTGTAAGCTGCAGTATAAAAGAGCTTGAGGCAAAAGAAACTGCACAGACCTCTGAGGACGGAAGCGCCACGATCAACATGATACTTCCAGAAGCTGAGCTTTGGAGCTGTGATAATCCAAGGCTCTATGATCTTGATGTCAGCTTTGGACAGGATGAGAGAACAGAGCGAATAGGTATAAGGACACTGACTTTTAACGAAAAGGTAGGTTTTGCCATCAACGGTAAAAGAGTGATCCTGAGAGGAGCCTGTATACACCATGACAACGGACTTTTGGGAGCTGCAGGATACGAGTTTTCCGATTTTAGGAAGATAAGGCTTATGAAGGAAAACGGCTACAACGCCGTTAGAAGTGCACACAATCCATGCTCTGAGGCAACCCTCAGGGCATGCGATGAGCTTGGAGTTCTGATGATGGATGAGTATGTTGACGCATGGTACATCCACAAGACCAAAAACGATTATGCCACAAAGGTTGAGAGCTGCTACAAAAAAGACTTAAAGGCTATGGTGGACAAGGATTACAATCATCCAAGTGTTATCATGTATTCCACCGGAAACGAGGTGGCTGAGACAGCACAGAAAAGAGGAATTGAGCTTTGCGGGAATATGACAGATTATCTTCACGGTCTGGATTCTTCCAGGCCCGTGTCCTGCGGCATTAATATCTTTTTCAATTTCCTGAGCACTATGGGCTTTGGAGTCTATTCCGACAAAAAGGCTGATCAGGAAGCTCAAAATGTCAAGAAGAAAAAGGCCGTTGGAAGTGAGTTCTTTAATAATCTTGCAGGTGTTCTGGGAGCTGGTTTCATGAAGTTCGGAGCAACTCTCTACCCCTGTGATGTTCTGACAAGGGATGCTTTTGCAAGAATGGACTTTGCAGGCTACAACTACGGAATAGGCAGATACATTCATGATCTGAAAAAATATCCTGACAGGCTGATACTTGGAAGCGAGACCTTTTGCTCGGATGCCTACAGGTTCTATGAACTGGCCAAGAAACAGCCCAGGATCATTGGGGACTTTGTGTGGTCAGGAATGGACTATCTGGGTGAAGTGGGAGTTGGAAGCTGGGAGTATGAGGAATATGCTTCTGATTTTTCACACGGGATAGGTTGGGTTGCTGCAGGCTCAGGAAGAGTCGATCTTACAGGAAAGCCCCTCTCGGAAGCGGATTACACAAAGGTGGCATTCGAGAAACTGGACATTGCCATCGGAGTTATTCCTGTCAAATTTGCAGGACAGAAGCATTCACCATCTGCCTGGAAGATGACCAATGCCATGGCCAGCTGGTCTTTTGAAGGGTGTGATGGTATGAAGACAAAGGTGGAGGTTTATTCCAGGGCATATGAGGTAGAGCTGTTTTTGAACAACAGATCCCTTGGAAAAAAGAGACCTCACAACGACTGTAGGGTGATATTTGATGTTACCTACAAGCCCGGAGAATTAAAGGCAGTGGCATATGACAGTAAAGGCCGTGAAATTGCAGACACTTGTCTGGTAAGCGCAGGGAGCTCCACCAGACTTATGGCGCAGCCCGAGCAGAACTGTATTAAATCTTATGGAGATCTTGCATACATACGCCTTAAGTTTACCGATGATAACGGAGTCTTAAAGCCACTTGCGCGTTCTGATATCAGGATTGAGACAAAAGGCGGCAGACTGATAGGTCTTGGAAGCGGATGTCCTTATTACACAAAGAGCTATCTTGGAAATGTGTGCGATACATACTACGGAGAAGCTCTTGCAATAGTAAAGCCCATTGAGGGAGAAAAGAAAATCAGGATCAGCGCCGCGACTGTTGATGGAAAGCTTACGGCAGAAGCCGAGGTTGAGGTTATATAATGAAATCAGAAAAAATAAAAAAACTGCTGGTACAGTTTGTAAAGTTCTATCTCTTTTCACTGCTGGTAACACTGCTCCAGTATCTGCTTCTGACATTTCTTCCGGGAGTGTTTTTCAGGAACACCGACTGGTGCAGTATACCTTGTCAGCTTTTTAGGATAAAATTAGGTATAGTAGATACCTATGTTTTCAACTACCCCGTGACTGGAGATGAGACTGGGGGAATGGGGTATTTTGCAGCTTTTGCCATTACGTTGTTCATTGCGCAGTGCGTTAATTTCCCAATGCAGCGCAATGTGACCTTCAAATCCCATGGAAATGTTTTTTATCAGGCCATGTGGTATGTTCTGGCATTTGTTGCAATTACAGTTGTGTGCAGTGCACTTATGTCAATCTACGTGCCAATCTGCAAGCAGTTCTTTGCTCCTGCTGTCTACAATATCCTTATTACGGTGATTAATGGCGGAGTTCAGATGCTGATTTATTTCCCGGTATATAAGATTATTTTCCCTGAGGAGAAGAATGATCAAGTTAGCTGTAGTGGATGACAATCCGCAGGAACTTAAAAACTTAACGGACATGTTTTACAGGCTTAAAGTGGAGCTGGGGCAGGATTTTCTCATTGATTCTTTCGCAGACAGCTCCTCTTTTTTGAGCGTATATGACAAGAGCTATTCAATTCTTTTTCTTGATATAGAATTAAATGGTCAGAACCCTGATGACAATGGGATAGAGCTGGCAAAAAAGATTCGTCATACTGACCCTGACGTTATGATCATCTTTATTACCAATCTCGCGCAGATGGCAATAAAGGGATATGAAGTCAGGGCCTTTGACTTTATTGTAAAGCCCGTGAACTACGGTGACTTTGCCATGAAGATGCGAAGTGCACTGGGGTTTTGTCTTGCCAGAAGAACAGAGAGTTTCAAGGTGGCAACCGATGGCGGGTTTGTAATGCTTACCAGCGACGACCTTCTGTATATAGAAGTGAACGGGCACTATACCTACTATCACACAACGAAGGCTGTGTACAAGCAGAAGGGAACTCTCAAAGAAATAGAGGAAAAGGTAGCTGATCTTCCTTTTAAGAGATGCAACAACTGTTATCTTGTGAACCTTAAGTATGTGGACGGTGTGGATAGGGATGATGTGCTGGTCAGAGGTGAGAGACTCAAGATCAGCAGGCCCAAGAAGAGAGAGTTCCTGCAGTCCATAGCCGAATACATGGGAGGTAAAATGCTGTGAACACATTGCTTATGATATGGGAGTACATTTCCTATGCTGTTCAGCTTTTGATTGCGGGAAGTGTGATTGTGGCGTTTAGTCCTAAGAAGGAACATTTCTATATCAGATACATTTTGTCCGTGGGAATCTTTGCAGGCATATCTGTTTTTCTGCATTATTTCGGGGACTCTATAATGAAAGCAGTGGGATATGTGGGTTACTGGACTTTATTTGTGGGTGGACTCATTCTTTTGATAGGCCTGTGTGTCAGCTTTGATTATAAGCAGGTCCTTTACTATTCTGTCATCGCAATGGCAGTCCAGCATGTGGCCTTTGATATCTGTGAAATAGCTGACTCGGCATTTGGAAGGATAGCTATTATTGATGTGCTGATATACCTGATCATTTATGGATTGTTTGCTTATGTTATCAGGAATATCTTTGGCAAGATGGGATCCAAAAACGTGAGTCACACGGATCTGATTCCTATGATGACTATTATGCTCATAGTACTGTGCGTCAGCGTGTTTTACGAGGGCAATACCTTCAGCGGAGCAGGCTTTTCATGGAACTATATATTTTACCGGATAGTTGATGCTCTGTGCTGTGCATATATTCTCTGGACCCAGGGAATCCGGCGCCAGAGCGAGTATTACGCAGGAGAACTGGCGGGTATCAATCAGGCCTTCCGCATACAGAAAGAACAGTACAGGATGAGGCAGGAGACCATTGACAGCATCAACCGAAAGTGTCACGATCTCAAGCATCAGCTGGAGGCTATGCACCACATGGAAAAGGAGAGCGACAGGGAGGCATACTACAGAGAACTCAAAAAGGACATCATGATCTATGATACTGCCATTGATACCGGCAATGAGGCGTTAAATGTTCTGATGATGGATAAGGGGCTATATTGCTGCGAGCACAACATTCAGCTTAGCTGCATGGCAGATGCCGGCTCGCTGTCTTTTATGAAGCTTGAGGATGTGTATGCTATTTTTGGTAATGCCCTTGATAACGCTATCACAGCTGTGGAAAAGATATCTGACCCGGAAAAGAGGGTTATCAATCTCAAGGTTCTTAATCAGAACAATTTCTTCATGGTCCAGCTTCAAAACTACTACGATGGCAGCCTGTACTTCGAGAACGGATTGCCCATTACCACCAAAAAGGATAAATTAAATCACGGCTTTGGAGTAAAGAGTATAAGGTTCCTGGCAGAGAAGTACGGTGGCACAATGACTGTAAGCGCCAGGGATGGAATTTTTACTCTTCAGATTTTGCTGCCCATAAGCTGACAGATGCGCTCAAACTCCTGAATATCCTGCGTCAAACAAACCAAAAGGACTGCGGCAATAGCTGCAGTCCTTTTTTTGATCAGCTTCCTCTTTACGGTATGAAGTAAAAGTGATAAAATACTTAGGAAAACGTTTTCCGAAATTTTCATGATATATAGAGGAGGTATGAAAGTGAGATACGGGGAAATGCGCAAAGCAGCCGGAGATGGCAAACACGTTAATTCATCGAGTGGATCGACGTGTGTAAGAAAGCTGATGGCTGGTGTCATGGCACTTGTGATGATGGCTGTGCTTTTTTTGTCAGACATTGGAATGCCAATCGTAGCAAGAGCCGACGAGGGAGTAACATTAAAGCTCCATTACCACAGAGAAGATGGCGATTATGAGCCCTGGGATGTGTGGCTTTGGCCTGAGGGCGGCGAAGGCGCCGGATATCCTTTTGAAGAGGAGGACGGTGAGATGGTGGCTACCATGTCAGTGCCTGCAGGAAAGACCAAGGTCGGCTTTATTGTAAGAACCCAGGACTGGACCAAGGATATAGACATGGATCAGTTCATTGATCTGTCGGAAGTTGTTTCAGGAACAGTACATGCCTACGTGGAATCAGGCGTAGAGGGCGCAACCAAAGAATACGGAGATGATGTTGTGACAGGGACAAAGCTTAAGAGTGCGGTTTACGATGGTGAAAATACGGTAACAGTTCTTTTTACAGGTGAGGTAAGTAAGGAGCAGGAAAAGACCTTTTATGTTATCGGAAGGCTTGGCGAAGTAGCAGTTACAGGTGTGGCACTTTCCGAGAAGGCTTCTGACAGCGAGTACTATTATGACCTCACAATCGAAGAGAAGCTAGATAATAACAGGAATTACAGAGTCGGATTCGAAGGGCAGGAGTATCCTGTGAACATGCCGATCATCTACTCAACTCCTGAGTTTGAGGGGAAGTATACATATACGAGAGATGATCTTGGAGCAACCTACAAAAAGGATGCCACCTATTTCAGGCTCTGGGCACCTACCTGCGAGGAGGCTTATGTAAACCTTTATAAGTCCGGTGATCCGTGGGAGGATGACCTCATTGAAAAGGTTCAGATGAAAGCTGATGAGAACGGCACCTGGGTGGCTGAGGTTTCAGGAGACCAGGCTGGAGTTTATTACACATATACTGCCATAATTGACGGACTCAGCGTTGAGGCCTGCGATCCTTATGCAAGAACCACAGGCGTTAATGGCAAAAGAGCTATGGTCATCGATCTTGATGCCACTAATCCGGAAGGGTGGGATACAGATTCCAATCCTCATGCGGGCGAGACCATAAATGATGCGGTTATCTATGAGCTTCATGTTCGTGATTTTTCCGTATCGGAGGCTGGCAACATCCCTGATGCCGGCAAGTACACTGCTTTTACCCATACAGGAACTAAGACTGCAGGCGGAAATGCCACAGGAATTGACTATATCAAGGAACTTGGGGTAACTCATGTACATCTTTTACCCTTCTATGATTTCGGTTCTGTGGATGAGAACTCACCTTCTTCAGAGCAGTTCAACTGGGGCTACGATCCGGTGAACTACAACGTTCCGGAAGGTTCCTATTCAACAGACCCTTACCACGGTGAAGTTCGTGTGGCTGAGGCAAAAGAGATGGTGAAGGCCCTCCACGACAACGGCCTGTCTGTGGTTATGGATGTGGTTTATAACCATGTTTACAGCGGAAAGGATTTCTGCATAAACCGTCTCGTGCCGGGATATTTTTCAAGAATAAATGCTGACGGTACATATTCAAATGGCTCAGGCTGCGGCAACGACACAGCTTCCGAGCGCTCAATGGTAAGAAAATATATTGTGGATTCAGTAAATTACTGGGCTGATGAGTACCACATCGACGGCTTCAGATTTGACCTTGTGGGACTTCTTGATGTGGACACTGTAAATGAGATCGTTGAGAGCGTTCACAAGACTCACCCTGATGTTATCTTCTACGGCGAAGGTTGGAGCATGAATACCGATGTGACCAAGGAAGATGTGACAATGGCTACACAGAGGGCATCAGAGAAGACTCCGGATTTTGCTTACTTCAATGACAATATCCGTGATGGCTTAAAGGGCAGCGTCTTTAACACAGGCGAGACCGGATGGGCTTCAGGATCCAGGGGAAAAGAAAATGCGATGATAGCTTCTTTCATGGCTAATGAGGCATGGAGCAGCAACCCCGCCCAGATCGTTCAGTACGCTTCCTGCCATGACAACAATACTCTTATCGACAGGATCGCAACTGCAAGAACTGACCTAACAAGAGCTGAGTGGATCAAGATGAGTAATCTGGCTGCTTCCTTCTATCTTACTGCCGAGGGAATTCCTTTCATGCAGGCAGGCGAAGAAATCCTCAGGACCAAGGTTAAAGAGGATGGCACCTACGACTCCAACAGCTACAGCTCAGGCGATGCAGTAAACTGCATTAAGTGGGAGAACCTTGACGATGCAGAATATCAGGCAAACCTTGAGTATTACAAGGGACTTATCGCTTTCAGAAAGGCTCATCCAATCCTGAGACTGAGTACTGCTGAGGATGTTTGGAATACAATTACTCCTGATTATAGCGATGATACAAAGCTGATTACATTCCTCTTTAGTAATACGGACAAAAAGATTTCAGGCGAGAGTGCTGAATCGATAATGGTGATATTCAATGCTTCTCAGGAAGAGAAAGAATTCCTCATCGGTAGCGGAGAGTGGGATATCTGCGCAAGCGGTCTTAAGGCTGGCTGCGAGTCCCTTGGAAAACTGGATGGCAGCAAGAAGAACACCATAGAACCTTTGTCAGCAATGATCCTTGTAAGAGGGGATGAGACAATTGTTGCGGCTGATACAAACGGCGCAGGTAAGAGTGAAGAAGCTTCTTCTGCTTCTGATCGGTCGTCAGAGAAGACATCAGATAACGGCAGCAGCGTTGCTGATTCCGGAAGCAGGTTCGGCATTGCGGCAGTCATTGTCGCCGGAGTACTGGCACTTGCCGGCATTATCGCTGTATTAGTTAAGAAGAACAAACACTGATTGTTGGTGGAACGAGGGGACGGTTCTCTCGTTCCACTTTTTTCAGGTCTTTTTGCAAGGCATCTCTGTACACAGGAGACCTGAGATTTATTTTATATAAGGGCTTATGGGCATTGCACAAAAAAATGGGATGTATTTTTGTGCAATGTTTTTTTATGCGCTTTATTCATATATTAAAGTTTTCAAAACTGTATTGAAAAACCAAACAAAAATAACTACTATGTTGTTAAGCTGAGCAATCTGTTCTTCGGACTCTTTACATTTTCGCATATGGCAGGAGAACTTATATGACGGAAAATGAAAATAAGAAAAATAAGAATAGCGGACTGCGGGTGAAAATCTTCAGATTGTGTATTTTACTTGTTATAGCGGCAAGCGTCGGATTTTCTATTCTGGGAATAATTCAAATAATCAATTTTCATACTATTGCAGAAAAGTCGGGAAAACGACAGATAGAAAGTGTAAAAAAAGAATCGCAGGAGTATATGATGAATCAGATCTGCGATAATATGCAGGAGGTTGCCTGGACTAGTTCACTGTGTGTTTATTATGAAATATGGATGATGCAGCATGCTGCAGAATCACTGGTAGGGCAGGTTGCAGATATTTTAGAAAATCCGGATAACTATTCAGAGCAGGAAGTCAGCGCTCCACAAAAAAAAGACGAGAATACGCTCACACTTCAGCTTCTTACTCCAAAGAATTACAGTCCTAGCGATGAAGATATGGTAACTGTAAGAAAGCTTTCTTCGCTTGGGCCGATTATGAGAGATATGATATTGGATTCTTCATTTGAGCTTCTTGATATCATTATTGCATTACCAAATGGTATGGCTCTGGATATGGATAATCTTTCCGACATAAAGATTGCTGAGGACGGAAATCTTATTGATTACGATCCTACACTCAGACAATGGTGGAAAGGGGCCACAACATTGAAGCACGGGTATCTTGCCAACCCAAGTTTCAGCGAGCTTCTGGAAATAGCTGTTTTGGAATATGCAGTTCCTGTATATGTAGACGATAAGCTTGTTGCAGTGGTCGAGAGTTCGTTAAGACTGGAATCGGTGCAGGAAGTGCTTGAATCCGTTGATTTTGGCGAAACAGGATTTGAAGTTCTTTTAAGCGATGACGGATTGATCATTTACTCGCCCCAAACGACAGGGGAGTTGGCATATGATGTCAAGATGCAGTCTTATATAATGGATTCTTCGAATGAGAGGCTAAAGACGATTCTTAAAGAGTCTCTGGACGGAATAAGTGGATTTACGGATATAACTATAGACGGTAAAGACTATTACGTTGCTTATGGCAATAAACCCACTGACTACTGGAACTTATTTATGTTTGTTAGTAAGGAGAAAATCGAAGAGCCAACAAATAATCTTTTGGGTACACTGGACAGTGTTAATAAGGATACTATGTCAGAGTATGAAAAAAACTATCGCAATGCAGCAATTTTTCTGACAATTGCCGTGGTAGTACTTGTTATCAGTGCCACTGTAGCCGCGATTATGTTCTCCGGAAGACTAACGGCGCCTATAAATCGCATGACTGAATCTGTTCAAAATATTTCAGGAGACAGCTTTAGTTTTAGAATTGAAGACATTTATCGGACGGGAGATGAGATTGAGGTACTTGCGGGTACTTTTGAAGAACTTTCGGAAAGGACAAAAAAGTATATTGATGAGATTACTTCTATTACTGCGGAGAAAGAGAGGATAGGAACGGAGCTTCGCGTGGCGGCCAAAATACAGGCGGATATGCTGCCTAAGAATTTCCCTATCTTTCCTGATAGAAAGGAATTTGATCTATATGCGACCATGACACCGGCAAAGGAGGTCGGCGGAGATTTCTATGATATGTTCCTTATAGACGATGACCATCTATGCATTGTTGTGGGGGATGTATCAGGGAAGGGAGTTCCTGCGGCACTGTTTATGGTGATTTCAAAGACAATGATCAAAAACAGAGCCCAGAGAGGTGGGAAGCCTTCAGAAATCCTCCATGATGCGAATAACAGTCTTTTCGAAGGCAATGATGAAAAAATGTTTGTTACAGTGTGGCTTGGAATACTTACGCTTTCAACCGGAGAACTCCTTCAGGCCAGTGCAGGACATGAATATCCGGTGATTCAGAGGAAGGGTGAAGACTACGAACTTGTGGAGACAGAGAATGGCTTAGTACTTGGCTACAGGAGAGGGATTAAATATAAAGATCTTAGATTTGAGCTTGCTGAAGGAGATAAGCTGTTCATGTACACTGACGGCCTTCCGGAGGCAACTAATGCGCAGAACAAGCGCCTGGGGCTAAGCGGAATGATGAGTGCCATTAACAGGCACAAGGATGATGAAGCATCAGAGCTTCTTGCTCATGTCAAAGAGGAGGTTGATTCGTTTGTAAAGGAAGCGCCTCAGTTTGATGATCTGACCTTGCTTATCATCAGATATAACGGTAAGCAGGTAAGTTAAAGAGGGTTGCGAAAGGAGAGGGCAAGGTGAATATCATTGAGCTTGATGATAGTAATATCGAAATATTCGAAGACTATATCGGTGCTGATATTGCAGAGAATATCACAAGGGCTTTCTATAAGGGAATTATTGCCAGCGAAGATTTTATGGTAAAGGGTGGAATGCTTTGGAACTATAAGATGGTCGAAAAAGATTGCGTAAGCGTGATTGAATGGTTTAAGGCGTCAGACGTGAATGTGGCTGAGGAACTTTTTTCCTATTACAGGGAAGCGATAAAAGAAATGGAAGTGAAAAGGTCTGATATTGTTGTGCCTGCAACAAAGGATAAGACGGAAAAGGAAATACTAAAGCAGGTCGGTTTTACAGTAAGGCTATCCGAAAGCGACAACATAATCGTGACACTTTCAGAACTCTCATCCATGCCGCTTATGAAAGACAAAAAGATTCCGAAGGGTGTTACAACTCTTGGAGAGATAATGGTGAGGCAGTACAAAAATGGAGCTGCAAGATGCGTAGCTGTCAATAAAAAGGGTTTATGTGAGGACCTTAGTTTACTTCCTGTTTCGTTTTTTGAACCTGACGTATCGGTCTGTTATATCAATAAAGATGGGGAAATAATGGGATTTTTACTGTTTCATATGCTCACTTCAGGCATGCTTTCTATTCAGCTTATGGTCTGTCTTGATAAGGACGTAGGTGTTGTGCTTCCCGGAATGATGAGAAAATTTGTATCTGCGATGGAAGAAAACTATCCGCCTGACACGAAGATTTTATTAAATCGTCACAATGAAGCATCTCTGCTGCTTTCTGAAAAACTCTTTCCAAGAGGCTTTGGAATACCGGTATATGCCGGGAGCAAAAATGAGTAGCCCAAGCAATCGGAACTGGCATGCTAAAAGCGCATGAGTCAGATTGGTGAGAATTTTTTTTGAAATAAATAGAGAGGTAACTATGGCTGTGATAAAAAAAGAGATTACAGGAAAAATCATGAACATTGCAATCGGTGGAGCGTTGAACTCACAATCGGCTCCTGAACTTGGAGAAATCATAAAGGAATCTGCAGCTGATGTGACAGAGATTAACTTTGACTTTGCTGATCTTGAATATCTGACAAGTGCAGGACTTAGAGTGATCCTTACTGCGCAGCAGGAAATGGATGATAAGGACGGCGCCATGACCATTAAAAATGTATCTCAGGATATCATGGATATTTTTAAGATGACAGGATTTTTAAGTATACTTACGATTGTCTGATATTGAGCAAGGCATATGAAAATGTGCATGACTTCAGATTATTAGCACATAAGGAGAAAGACTATGCTGGAACATAGCAGGATTGATAATATTCAAAAGAATAATAGTTTGGAAGAGAGCCGTATTAGTGTTCATGGAAATATGGAGAGTGAAAATTCCTTCATGGACCATTCGATGCTTAGTGGCCTGGAAGAGCAAGACGATAGACAGCATAAAGAAAATGAAGTGCACCTGACTGAAATTGAGAGCCTGATTATCAGCATTCTCGATGATAACAAAAGAATGGCGCGCTTTGGCAAGGTTAAAGCAGCAGCTGCGCTTTATAATCAGGCAACGACAGAAAAAGAGAAGATAAACAGTCTTTCTGCCATCCGTGATAGTGCGGCGTATTATCTTATTGAGAGAAAAAGATCATCTGATCTGGCCAGAAAAACTATGTGCGAGAGGCTTATTCTGAAAATAGATGCGTATGCTGCAGCAAATGCTATTTCATTGGAACATAGCACATCTTATATGCTTGATGGAAGGCATATGACCTATGAAGAGATAGATAATGAGATTCGTATTGCACATAGTCTTACAGGTGCAGGGCCGCTTTCTGAGGTTACAAAAGAAAGGCGTGACAACTTCAGAAAAAAAATACAGGACGTAAAGCTTGCTAATAGCTACAAGGCAGATATAGAAAAGTGGAAAAGCAGTAAGCGAGCATTTCTTGACCAGCAGAAGCAGCAGCTTGGGATTGGCCAAAGTGTAAATGAAGGTTTTGATGCTATCTGCATTGATACGATTCTATGGTATGGAAGAGCATATAACCGCACCGATGAAGCTATGGCGACAATGTACAGCCGTCTGAAGATTGATGATGATAAGGGTAATCTCCCGGCCAGGATAAAGGCAAGGCAGATTGAGATTATACTTGCAGATATCATGTCATGGAACATGAATGATTTTACATTTGGAAAGACGGATGATTTCCTTCACAGAAGGGATAAAGGAGAGTCTCAAAAAGAGCATTTTATGAAGCTGTACAGTAAGCTTCAGCTCGCCAAGAACGCAGACATCCTGCTGGGGGAAGTGCTTCGTATGCATAACGACAGCGTCTGCGATACGCCTTTGGATTTCTCGGAGAAAACGCTTGAGGAAATGAAGGACAGACTTAAGATATACAAGGAGATTGAGAAAGACTATTCTGAGAGGCTTTCAATCATGTCTTCTCCTTATTATGCACTTTTGCAGCAGTCTGACATTGAAAGTGCCATGACAGAAAAAAGTGATGCCAAGCTTATCGCAATGAAACAGGAAAAAGAAATACCGGGGACCCGGATTAAAAAGAAGGTTCCGCCTGAGTTTACTGACTATATCGATAAGCTGCAAGCAAAGAAAAAACGTTGGGATACAACAAAGATAAGTGATTATTTCACCAGGAATACCAAAATTGAGAAGTCTCTGGATGGACTTCTTGAACGCAAAGGTATTAAGGTGGAGGAGAGGAAAAACCGTTTTGTCAGAGAGAGGGATGCGCTTGACAGTATTTTTGCCAGGGACCTTTCAGAATTCAAACAGGAAGAGATTGAAGGCTTCAGATCAGAACTGAAAGAACATATTGTCAAAGAGGCCCCTGAGGTTGAGAGGCGGAATATAGACGCTTCAATGCGGGCAGTTCAGGGAAGAAGCTTTGTTCCGGTCGAAAAGCCTGCTGGTAGAATGGGCTTTTGGGGTACACTTAAGAACTATGGGCTTTCCGGCGCAAGATGGATGGTTGGAGCAACTGTCGGAAAAGTCGGTACTGTTGTCGGTATGTTCCTTGGAATGTCAGGACAGCTTCAGGAAAAAGAAAAGGTTAAAGCTGCACAGAAGAAACGAATACATGGCATAGTACCCGGCACAAAAGATGAGAAATTTGCTGATGAACATATAACAGACAGTGATGATGAGCAAAATATCCTATATGATATTCGAAGGGCACCTCTTGTCTGGGAAAAACTGACGGCAGGAGATCCTGATGATCCTCCGGAAGTAACCATAATGTCCAAGCAGTCGATTGTCGGAAGCCGCGCAACGGATCCCTATGGGGGAATGGGGCATGCCATGATAGGGCTGGCCTACAGCAGGTTTAATAAGGCTACGGGACGAAAAGAAAGATACAATTTAAGGATTGGTTTCCACCCGGGAGGTGGAGCGCAGAAGATGGCCAACCATGTAATGATGACCGCGAATGCGTTGATGCAGGGGCAGGTCAGAGATGACTCAGATTTTGTTTACCATATTGCCAGGAAGTATACTGTAAAGCCTGGTGATATAAACAGAATCCTTAGAGCTGCAGAAACGTATGCCGATGGTGGCTACGGATATTATACCAGAAACTGTACTACCTTTGTTGTAGATATGGCAAAGCTGGCCAATATACCAATCGCTGATGAGACCGGTCAGGATGCTATTAGTTTTCAGGGTCTTGTTTCAAATAGTGCTAATGTTTTGATGGGCGGTGCAAATTCAGCTTATTATCTTGCTGCCAATAACATTGCGGACAAATTCCAGACAAAGGATAAGTCCTATCAGAATTATGGTCAGAAGCTGACTACCAAAGAAGATCTTGATCGATATTATGACACGGCCCAAAACAATACCCTTATTAAAAAAGGATATTCGCCGGGTGCTTTGGGCGAAGATCTACGAGAAGATAAAAAGGGCGAGCTTTCAGCATTTAATGGGGAGAGCCAAGAGGTTCCTGAATTCGACGATATGGGGGAAGTTGAGAGGTTTGGCTCAGACTTCCAGAAGAGGCTTGAAAACGCAGGGGAAGAACTTGCAGCCAAGATTAAGGAAAGACTCCGGGAACAGAACTTATTGCAGGAAGAGGATGAGCAAAGCTTGGAGTTTTTGAAAGACGGCGTAATTCTCACAGATGTATTGGGGAAAAATGGAAACCAGATACCCGGAAAAGTGAAGGACAAGCATAGAGTTATACGCGAAAAAATGAAAGCCATAAATAAGTTCTATGCTGAAAAACTAAAAAATGATTCGCTTTTAAATGAACCCTTGATGAAATACTTAAGTCTCTGTGAAGCTACTCTTAACTTCCTTGATAATGCATATCGGGAAAATATCAGCTATGAGTATCAGAGCGAAATGGGTGGACTGTTTGAGAACTATGAGACAGATGAAACAATAAAACTTAAAAGGGTTGGAAATCCGGAGATTAAGATCAGTATAAGCCCTGAATTGTACTATGGGTATGTGAAGCTTGGAAAATCCGGACCTCAGATTGTCAGAGACTATAATGAATTACAAGAGCTTAGCCAGCTTTCGTCTGCGGAAAAAACTGATGAGCAGTCGAAGAGACAAAACGCTTTGTACAGAGAATATAGAACAGCATGTGACTTTGGTCGTGCGGGTCGCTTTAATCTGTATAAGGATGAGTATGGGTCAAAAGACATAGAGTATGCTTTTAAAACACTTCCTGATGCGGAAATGCAAACAGAGAGTGGGGAGCAGCTTGAAGGAGATTTCTTTACATTCCACAGCCCTTCATGTATCCAGCAGGCAGTTATCATGGGAAAAGTTATTAATGGGATTGACACTATTAATTTTAACTATCTGCACTCAAACGACGCTGTCATTGCAGATATTGATAATCATTTGAAGGCAAAGCTGTTGGGAAATGAGTCTACTATAAAGAGTATAGTGACTTCATATATTGATGGGAAAGAAGAACAGTCATCGGATGCTCTGGCGCTAAAACTATTAAATTCACCAATTGCAGCATGTGTTAATTCGGCCTTGAAAAAGCTAAATTTTAGTTCAGGCCGAAGGAACATAATTTCTTATCACATGGGGAACATGACGCAAACCCGTGAGCTGCTGACGAATATCATAGATGGTGTGCGGAGGGTATAATCTAAAAGAGGGATTGTAAATTGATGAAGACGATCACATATAAACAGATTACTGAAAAAGATCTTTCTGAATATGAAGCTTTTATGCTTCCCATGATCTACGAAGAGCTTTTGCAGCAGTCATGTATAGAGGAAAACTACATTGCACTTGCTGCAATAGACGAAGACACTGCTCTGGGTGTTGTTATTGCTGAACTTGAGGATGGGGGAGATATAAATCTTCTCAGTATTTGGACAGCTATGGATAGAAGAAGAGAGGGGATAGCTTCAGGTCTTTTGCAAAAGATGACAGAAGTAGCCAGAGCGCTTTACAAATGGGATGATGGTCAATATGGAGATGACATAACACTTAAGACCATGTACTGCCTTGATGACAGATATCGCAAGATTTATGAAGCATGGCTTGAGAAGAATGGTTTTACGGATTTCATGGTTATGCGCGACGAAACAGAGGATAGGCCTGATATCTGTGGCGCAACAGCGGAGATCCATTTCTATAGGTGGTAAAACACTGGGGACGGTGGAACGGGGGGACGGTTCTCTCGTTCCACATGGATTTACCTTGTCAGATCCTGAACCCATTTATATTTGTGGAATCTTATCAGCACCCACGGGATTTTTCCCACTTCATCGACACAGGTACAAGCATAAACTGCAAGAGGAGACCAGTGGAGGAAAAAAGCTCCGGCAACAGCCAAAGGAATAGCAATCATCCACATGGATACGATAAGGCTGTACATATCGAAAAGAGTATCCCCCCCTCCGTCCAGAACTCCGTTTATCATAACTGTATTTACGCATCTTCCGATCATGTAAACTGACATGATAACCATCATTCCCACGAGATATTTTCTGGCGGTATCTGTAAGAATCACTCCATTTACAACCAGAGGTGTTACAGCAAGAACAATGGCTGTAGAGATAAAGCCGACCACAAAAGATATGTTTTTTAACTTGATACCATAGGCTTTTCCTAGTTCAAGGCGTCCGGCACCAAGCTCATTTCCCACCATGATTCCGGCAGCAGTTCCTATACCGTTGCAGGCGCAGCAGACAAGGTCTCTTACTACGGCGGCTACTGAGTTGGCTGCAGCTGCATCCACGCCCATGTGTCCCATGATTGCCGTATATGAGGTAAAGCCTATACCCCAACAAAGACATCCGCCCATAAGAGGCAGACACTGTTTAAAGAAATCTCCGATAAGAAGCTTTGGAATTTTAAAGAATCTGTCTATGGCTGGTCTTATATATTTTTGCCCCGAGGATAATCCAAGACACAGGCACAGCTGAATAACTCTTGAAATAGTTGTAGCCAGAGCCGCACCTCTTGCTTCCATCCTTGGAGCTCCAAGGAGTCCAAAGATAAGCACTCCGTTGAGAAGAATATTTATCACAACGGCACTTGAGCTGATAAACGCCCCGGTTCTTACATGTTCGGTAACCTTCATGATAGCCAGATAACATTCACTTATCCCGGTCAGAAGGTAAGAGAATCCTGCGATTTTAAGATATGAACTGCCAATGCTTATAAGCTCGCTGTCGCTGGCAAAAAAGAGCATGAGCTTTTCCGGCGCAAACTCACAGGCAAGGAAAAAGATAATAGAAACAATTCCGCAGAACCATAGCATAAGGTTAAAAATGTTCTCCAGAGTTTTCTTATCACCTTTTCCCCAGTACTGAGCGCCCAAAATAGCACCGGCGCTGGTTGCCGCTGCAAGGAACATATTCTGGACAAACTGAATCTGAGTTGCCAACGAAACCGCAGTCATCTGGACCTGTTCAACCCTCCCCAGCATCAGAGCATCAGCCGCTGCCACCATGGCAAGCATAAGACTCTGAAGAGATATGGGAATGGCGATCCTGGACAGATGCCGGTAAAACTCTTTATTGTCAATCTTTATGGTCTGTTCTTTTAACATCTTTGATAATCCCTCTATATTATGTAGTCATCAATATACAAAGAGAATAACATGAAAAATTACATAAAAAAAGAATCCACCGGGGACCTTTCTTTTCATCCCCAGTGGATTTACTTTATTATGCGCATCTTGTGCAGTTTTTTACGATCAGCACGATTCCTGCGATGATTAAAATCGGCCATGCCAGAGAAATAAGTCCGCCGATAATTGCGATCACCAGCATAGCCGGTAGGAAAACTACGAACAGGAAGAAGTTTGCGATATTCCATGTTGCCTTAAAAGCAAATCCTATAAGTCTTCCACAAAATGCAAATGCAAAAAATAAAATAACCAGTGTCAACATATCCAGCTCCTCCTTTCGTTTTGTTTGTCTGTTAATGTTGTCTGTTGATGTTATTAGTATATGACCGTTTCGGAGCATAATATATATCAACAGTTGCGAGAAAATGGATGCTATTTCTCCTAAAACGAAAAAAGAAAACCATTGGAACCTAACGGCTGAAAGTGGAACGAAAGAACCGTCCCCTCGTTCCATGCAAAATCAGCTAAACCATTTGATTATACTTTTTTTACAAAAGAAATATACGCAAAATGGTAAAATGATAATAGGCTGTAAAATGAGGAGGGGTAATAACATGAGCAAAAAAACTATGGCAGTTGCAATGATCACAGCGTTTACCATGCTGGTCACAGCCTGTGGTTCGCAGAAGCCTGAGCAGCAAGAGCAAGAAATGCAGCAGGAGAAGATCGCTGCAGAGTCCGCAGAATCTGAAATCCTTACAGAAGGAGAAGATACCAAGTGTGAGGTATCTTTTGGCACATACACTGGTGAAAACAAGAATCTTTTCCTTAAAAGTGGAGACAAAATTGCGGTAATATCCCCATCCGCTCTTCCAAGTAGGGAGCAGACTGATGCTGTAATAAACGGGCTTAAGGAGTGGGGCTATGAGCCGGTAGAGGGAAAACACGTCTGCGCAGAAACCCGCACTCTCGATGACATTAAGGAAGATCTGGAATGGGCTCTTGAAAATCC
This sequence comes from Butyrivibrio sp., assembly GCA_017413105.1. GTDB lineage: Bacteria > Bacillota > Clostridia > Lachnospirales > Lachnospiraceae > Butyrivibrio. The sequence goes on from JAFPVA010000231.1 coordinate 24,844, forward strand.
GGAGATAAAGGCAATCTTTTGCGTGCGTGGCGGATACGGTGCAACAGAGGTGGCAGACGACCTGTCAGCGGAGCTCATAAAACAAGGTCACAAGCTTATCATCGGCTATAGCGACATTACTGTATATCATTCAGCCTGGACCGCTAACGGCATAGCATCCATACATTCCTGCATGAGCGGCACATTTTCCGGTCTGCCGGAAAGCTGTTTTGAGGCGGAGGAAAAAATCTTAAAGGGTGAAATTCCTTCCTACACCTGCGAAAGCAGCGTAAATTGTCAGCAGGGCGAAGCAACGGGCATCCTCATCGGCGGCAATCTTGCTACATTCACCGCAGTCATTGATTCTGCTTATGATTGCACAAAAATGGGAGAGCCATACATTCTTTTCCTTGAGGATGTGGGAGAGAATATTCAGCACATCCACAGGTATCTTACTGTTTTGAAGCATGCAGGAGTATTGGAAAACGCGGCGGGAATCGTATTTGGCGAGTGGGCTGAGCTTCCGCAGGATATGGGCGATTATTCCGGTTCAAGCCGTGGCGGAGCCTATGGATCCGTGGCTGATATGATTTCAAGACAGTTTTTGCCGGATCTGAATGTTCCGGTGGCCTTTGGTTTTCCTGCAGGTCATGGTGATATCAACTATCCTCTTCTCATGGGAGAAAAAGCCCGCTTAAAAGTGGAGGCAAACAAATTTGAATTAGACTTTGCGGTCGCCGGAACGGAGCAGATGACTGAGAATTCCGCAAAAACAGATAACATCGTTCAATTCCCGAATCTGGCATCAGATAAAAATATAAGAACAACTCTGTCCAGAGATGGCTATACTTTGGAGCAGGCTGTGGTACTGAGCAGGCACAATATCCGTGCACCGCTTTCCGGGGCCGGTTCAGCTCTTGATACCATAACACCCCATGAGTGGTTTAACTGGTCCTCGGAGGCAAGCCAGCTTTCAGTTCGTGGAGGTACTCTCGAGACTGAAATGGGGCAGTATTTCAGGAAGTGGCTGGAATCGGAAAATCTTTTTGAAGCAAATTATCAGCCAAAAGATGGATCTGTTCGGATTTATGCAAATTCAAAGCAGCGAACTATAGCGACCGCCAGATTTTTTACTGCAGGACTTCTTCCTGCCTATAACGCCGAAACTGAGTACCACTGTGAGTTTGACACCATGGACCCGGTGTTCAGCCCGGTCTTTACCTATGTGTCCGATGATTATACGGAAGTTGCTGAAGCGGAGATTCATAGGCTCTACGACGCTGCCATTGAGGGCCTTGCGGATAACTATGCTCTGCTGGAGGAAGTGATAGACGCCAAAGAATCAGAGGATTACAAAAAGGGCGATTTTGCCGGATTCGTGACAGGTGATAGCACTTTTTCCTTTGAGGAGGGAAAAGAGCCTACGGTTGCCGGATCATTAAAGAAAGCCTGCCAGGTCAGTGATGCCCTTGTTCTTCAGTACTACGAGGAGCCGGATAGCGAGAAGGCGGCCTTTGGACACAGTCTTTCTGACGAAGACTGGGAAGCCATATCAGAGATAAAGGATGTATATGGAGATGTCCTTTTCACAGCGCCTTCGGTGGCAATAAACGTGGCCCATCCGCTTCTCCAGGAAATGGAAAAAGAGCTTTTGACAGAGGGAAGACAGTTCACCTTCCTCTGCGGACATGACGCAAATATTGGAAGCGTACTTGCTTCACTGGATGTGGAAGATTACAGCCTTCCTTATGCAATAGAAAAAAAGACGCCCATCGGATCAAAGCTTGTAATCAGCAGGTGGAAGGATAGTGCCGGTGAAGAATATATAAGTCTCGACATGGTGTACCAGAAGACTGAGCAACTTCGAAACATGTCTCTTCTTGGAATAGACAATCCTCCGGCAATCTACAGCCTCAGGTTAAAAGGACTTAACGCTGACACAAATGGATTATATAAGGCATCGGATATAATGGGCAGATTGTCTGAGGCTATAAGCGCCTACGACAGACTGATGGAAGAAAATGCGCAGGAAGAAGCCGCCTGACAGCATAAGGCTAAGGGGGGTGAAACGAGGGGACGGTTCTTGCGTTCCATTTTATACAATGAAACGAGGGGACGGTTCCTGCGTTCCGTTTTACGCAATGAAACGCAGGAACCGTCCCCCTCGTTCCACCCTCGTGTCCACCCTCTACATCAATAATCAAGCAGTAAAAAGCAAAAAACGGAGTGAAGTGAGAAAAAAAATAAAGTATCATTATCATGTGAGACTGCGACAAAACTGACAGATCACATTTCTAAATTATCACGAACACAGTAAACGATTTATATAAGGAGGTTGCAATGCTTTATATTGGTGTAGATTTGGGAACATCATCTGTTAAGCTGGTGCTTATGGATGAGAGTGGTAAGATTCATGGAACAGTTACAAAGGAATATCCTTTGTTCTTCCCTCAGCCCGGCTGGTCTGAGCAGAAGCCTGAGGATTGGTATTCACAGGCCCTGGAGGGACTAAAGGAACTTCTTAAGGATGCGGACAAGAGCCAGGTTAAGGGCATCAGCTTTGGCGGACAGATGCATGGCCTTGTAATCCTTGATGAGAACGACAACGTAATTCGTCCTGCAATTCTTTGGAACGACGGCAGAACTCAGAAGCAGGTTGATTATCTTAACGGCGAGATTGGAAAAGAGACACTTTCCAAATACACTGCTAACATCGCATTTGCCGGCTTTACTGCACCTAAGATTCTCTGGGTAAAAGAGAACGAGCCTGAGAACTTCAAGAAGATCAAGAAGATCATGCTTCCTAAGGATTATCTAGCATATAAGCTCTCCGGATCATTCTGCACAGATTATTCAGATGCTTCAGGAATGCTTCTTTTGGATGTACAGAACCGCAAGTGGTCTAAGGAGATGTGCGATATCTGCGGCATCACAGAGGAAATGCTTCCAAAGCTTTACGAGAGCTATGAGAAGGTTGGAACTCTTAAGGCTGAGCTTGCAAGTGAGCTTGGACTTTCAGAGGACGTTGTGATCGCAGCAGGTGCCGGCGACAACGCAGCAGCTGCAGTTGGTACAGGAACTGTTGGCAACAACAAGTGCAATATCTCACTTGGTACCAGCGGAACAATCTTCATGTCTTCAAATAACTTCGCAGTTGACAGCAACAACGCACTTCACTCATTTGATCACGCTGACGGACACTTCCATCTTATGGGATGCATGCTCAGCGCAGCAAGCTGCAACAAGTGGTGGAATGATGAGATCCTTAAGACCAAAGATTACGCAGCAGAGCAGAAGGGCATTGAGAAGCTTGGTGAGAACCACGTATTCTTCCTTCCTTACCTTATGGGTGAGAGATCTCCTTGGAACAATCCTAATGCACGTGCAACCTTCACAGGTATCACAATGGATACAACAAGAGAGGATATGACGCAGGCTGTTCTTGAAGGTGTTGCTTTTGCTACAAGAGATATGTACGAAGTTGCAAAGTCAATCGGTGTTAAACCTGAGAGAACAATGATCTGCGGCGGCGGTGCTAAGAGCCCTCTCTGGAGAAAGATGATCGCCAACATCCTCAACATCGAAGTTGACATTCCTGTATGTGAGGAAGGACCTGGAATGGGTGGCGCTATGCTTGCTATGGTAGCTTGCGGAGCTTACAAGAGCGTAGAGGAGGCAGCAGCTGCAATCGTTAAGGTTTCAGGCACAGAGAAGCCAGACCCGGAGCTTGTGGCAAAATACGAGGCAAGATATCAGCAGTTCAAGACCATCTATCCTGCACTTGCAGAGACCTTCGACAAGATTATCTGATAACGCAAAAGAAAGCAAGAATTAAGGGGCGCCTAGCGTGTTACACTAATCTGTGATACGGTAGGCGTTTCGTTTTATGGGGAAAAGGAGGAGTTACAAATGGCGCAAAACGCTAGGATTACAGTTCATCCTAAATACAAAATTGGGGAAATTTCTAACAGGCTCTTCTCAGCTTTTTTGGAGCCTATCGGCACAATGGTAAATGGCACAATGTTCAATCTCAAGCATCCAACTGCAGATGAACAGGGCTTTAGAAGGGACTTCATTGATGCTCTTAAAAAGACAAATCTTCCGGCAGTAAGACTTCCCGGAGGAAACTTTGTATCCGCCTGGCAGTGGAAAGATTCTATAGGTCCCATGTCAGAGAGAAAGGTTCACCTTGATCCGGCATGGCATCAGTACATCTTAAATGATGTTGGACATGACGAGTATCTTCAGTGGGCTCAGAAGGTAGGCACAGAGCCTCTTTATACCGTAAATATGGGAACCGGAACAATCCAGGATGCAATGGATCTTGTTGAGTATACAAATCATGAAAAGGGCACCTACTGGTCAGACCTTCGAAGAAAGTATGGTCACGAGGATCCATATAATGTAAAGATGTGGTACCTTGGAAACGAGATGGATGGCCCATGGCAGCTTGGTTCCTGGAATTCAAATCCGGAGGGCTACGGCAGCAAAGTACTTGAGACTTCCAAGGCAATCAAGTGGATTGATGAGACAATAGAGACTGCTGTCTGCGGCTCATCAGCACCCTTTATGGAAGGCTTCCCTGACTGGGATGAGGCCGCTCTTAACAAGTGCTATGACGTTGTGGACTATGTCTCTGTTCACCATTATCACAGCGCAGCACCCGGGGATATCAAGTCTCTTCTTGGCGGTTCACTTTACTACGAGGATTTCATCAACACAGAAGTTGCCATGATAGACTACGTTGCTTCCAAGCACAGATCACCAAAGCAGGTCAACATCTCTTTTGATGAGTACGGAGCAATGGTAAGACCGCTCCAGGAGCTGCATCCGGGATATGGCAGATACAACATGGCAAGAAACCACTATCGATTCGATCCTGAGAGAAAGTACATCCTCCATGATCCTGACAACATGCCTGAGAGACCGTTCCCGGGCGGAGACATGCTCCATGCACTTTCCATGGCATCAATCCAGCTGGTGCTTCTTAGACATGCGGACAGAGTTAAGATCGGATGCATGACTGGAGGCCTAGGTGCGCTTGCGGCTTCCAACCACGACCATGTGTGGAGATCTGCTTCTCACTATGTATTTATGCAGCTTCTTGAGTACGCGAAAGGAACATCTCTCGATACTAAGGTTGATAGTGAGACTTATGACATGCCGGGCTATGCTATCGAGGACACATCTCAGTACACGGGAAAAGAGGGCGTTAACTTCATCGACGCAGCCAGCGCATGGGATGAGGATAAAAAGCGAGTAACAGTATTCGTTATTAACAGAAATGAAGAAACTGAGTATCCTCTGACAATTGACCTTAAGGGCTTCGAGGGCTATAAGCCTGTTGCGGCATACAAGCTTCACAATGACGATCTTGAACTCAAGAATTCTTTTGAGAACGATGAACTCATTGTTCCTGTAAAAGAGGAGAACTACAAGTTTGAGAACGGAGAACTTAATCTCTATGTAAAGCCTCTTTCCTGGAATGTATATGTATTTGAGGCATAACTTAAAATTTTTCAAAGGAAATATACAAAAAAGGCGTGAATTAGACTTCACGTCTTTTTTTGCTATATATTCCTTTTCCATCTTGATGTATTCTAGTAATAACAATAAACGATCAGTCAGGAAAAGGAGTTTAACTATGAAGAACACAGTTCAGAGAAGATGTGATTTACTTGTTGAAAACAGACAGCTTGTAAGCAAGGCTTTAGTACTTGAGAGCAGTATTATCAGAGCAGTTGCTGCAGCATCTTACACAGAAAAGGATATGAGTGTTGATGTAGATCAGTTAAAGGATTGTATCAAGCTCCTTAAAAAGAAGCAGGGGGCTTTCTCATATCTGCACGGAAATAGCACGCTTATCATTGCAGCAAAGATGGCGCTTAGCGGAAATCCTGAAGGCTATCTTGATGATGTGATTGAAGTAAATAAAGTATTCCAGAAAGGCAAATTCTTTGGCTCCTATTACAGAGTACTTGCAGCCATGTCAATCTGTGATGCAGGAAGAGCAGCGCAAGCTGAAGAGATTGTAGAAAAAACGAATATTCTTTTGAAGGGGATGAGCAAGAGCCATCCATGGCTTACTTCAGATGAGGATACCAGCTTTGCAGTGCTTCTTGCTATGACAGATAAAAGTACTGAAGAAATTCTTTCGGAACTTGAAGATTCTTACCAGTACATAAAAGATAAATTCTCATTCCATGACAATGCAGCATATTCCCTTAGCCAGGTACTTACAACGCTTGAAGGGAACTATGACCGGAAAGGTGAAAAAGCTCTTGAGATTTTTGATGCTTTTAAGGAAGCCGGTTCCAAGTATGGCAAAAACTATGAGCTTGCTTCGATTGGAGCTCTGGTAAATGTCAATATGAATACAGAAGAACTTGTATCTGAAGTGATAGAGGTTGCAGATTATTTGAAGGATAATAAAGGTTTTGGAATGCTTGATATGGATAAGCACACAAGACTTATGCTTGGCACAATGATTGTGGCAGGTAGCTACTCTGATGAGAAGGCACCTGTGTCAGCTTCAGTAACAAGCGGAGCGATTGCAACTGTGATAGCTCAGCAGCTCTGCATGTATGTAGCGATAATGGCAGCATCCACTTCAGCAGCAGTTTCTTCTTCAAACTAAGAAGTATTTCAAGGGTAATGCTTATGGCAGAAACGCTATAGGCACTAAATGATAAGCTCGCTGCGCCATAGCCTTTACGGGCTGTGGCGCAGTATTTTTATGTTGGCAAAAAATGAGAGGTTCTGGGCAGTATTTACGCGGAGAAGATTTTTAAAATTGTTTTATAATCATTAAAGGTAAAATACAAAAATACGGAGATTTTGTGATGTCAGATCTTAAACTACCGCGCCTGCTTTCAGACGGAGTCGTATTGCAGCGCAGAAAAAGTATACATATTTGGGGATGGGACAAGGCAGGAGCCATCGTCACAGCCAAGCTTACCAGAGAAGAAGCTGCGGATAGCAGAGCAGCTGAGAATGGAGAAGTTCCTGCAGATTTTGTAAACACTGTCTGCGACGCTTCAGGGAGATTTGATATGTATCTTCCAGCCAGGGAGAGCGGCGGTCCTTACGAGCTTATCGTAAGCGATGATAAGGGCGATAGCATCACGGTAAAAGATGTTATGGTGGGCCTTGTGTGGTTCTGCTCCGGACAGTCCAACATGGAGCTTCCAATTGCCAGGGTAAAAGACAGATATCCTGAGATGCTGAGTGTAGAGCCGAACGACAAGATCAGGACCTTTAAGATTGTTGAGGAGACCTGCTACGACGGCCCGTACGAGGAGCACAATACCGGCGATTGGAAGAGCGTAAGTCAGGATACTATCATGAGCTTTTCCGCAACCGGATACTTTTTTGCAAAGCATCTGCAGAAGCTCACAGGTCAGACAGTAGGCTTTATCAACGCAAGCCTTGGCGGTTCAAGGGTTTATTCCTGGATGAGCAGACAGATGCTGGAGGGCTACGATGATCTTCTTTCAATAGCCGATCAGTATGCGGATGACGATTTCAGAAATGGTCAGATAAAGAAGAATATAGAAAACGGCGACACCTGGAGAGGCAATCTCTACAGAGCCGACCAGGGCTTTAAGAACCATTGGGAGAGCGATGATTTTGATCCGGATAAAGAAAACTGGGGAGAATTTGAGATCCCGAATTTCTTCAAGGGAACAGAGCTTGATGGCTTTATCGGAAGTGTTTGGTTCAGACGTAAATTTGATCTGCCAAAAGAGCTGGCTGGAAAAGAGGCAAGACTTTTCCTTGGAACCATGGTGGACAACGACGTTGTTTTTGTAAACGGTCAGAAGGTGGGGGAGACCGGATATCAGTATCCTCCAAGAAAATATGATATTCCAAAAGGACTTACCAGAGAAAAAGACAACACTGTTGTAATAAGACTCTGTGTTGAGACCGGAATGGGACGATTTACTCCGGGAAAAGAGCTTAAGATTTTTAACGACAAGGCAGAGGTATTCCTGGACGGAAAGTGGAATTATAAGATCGCAGCAAAGTGTGAGCAGATTCCTGAGACAGATTTCATCAACTGGAAGCCAACAGGTCTTTACAACGCCATGACAGCACCCTGCCACAACTTCTCGATAGATGGAGTATGCTGGTATCAGGGCGAGTCCAATGTTGAGGACGGCTATGATTACAATGACTTCACAAAGCGCATGGTAGAGGGCTACAGAAAGGCATGGAAGGATGAGAGCCTTCCGTTTATCGGAGTTCAGCTTCCTAACTTTGTGATAGACCAGCTTCCAAGAGAAGATGACTGGGGCGGCTTCAGACTTGTTCAGAATAAGCTACTTGATATTCCGGGAACAGGTATTGCAGTAACTCTTGGTCTTGGAGAGGATAACGACCTTCATCCTGTGACAAAGGAGCCTATCGGAGAGCGTCTGGCTCTCTGGGCAGGACATCTGAAATATGGTTTTGACGGTGAGTACACAGGCCCTGTAGTAAAGAGCGTTACCGGAGTTATCGGACAGGATGGGCACCCTGCGGTAGCTGTTGAACTTACGCATTGCAAGGAGCTTACAGTCCTTGATGCTGGTAAGGGCACAGAGATTGAGGATATGTTTATTCTTGATGAGAGTGGCAAAAGATATAAAGCAAGTGCCATACTTGAGCCGGATAAGGAGAGGATTCTTCTTATGTGTGATGAGTGCAAAAATCATGCTTCCAAGGTTCAGTGGTGCTGCGAAAACACCTATCACGGAGGACTTGTTACCAACGAAACAGGTATTCCAATGAGTCCGTTTGAACTACCTATTACAGAGAGGATTTAAATGAAAAGACTTTTTACAGAAGGATGGAAATTCCTGGAAACAGAATATGGAACTGAGTATGAAGATGCCATGGCGCATATCTCAGACTTTGAGAGTGTGGAGATTCCCCATGACTACCTCATTCACGATACAGCAAATCTCTACAAGGATTCCACGGGATGGTATATCAAGGATTTTGAGCTTTTGGATGAGGACGTCGGGAAGAGATTTGTCCTTATTTTTGACGGCATTTACATGGACAGCATTGTCTATGTGAATGGCAAGGCTGCCGGGGAGTGGAAGTACGGCTACTCCCAGTTCATCCTTGATATCACCGACTTTGTTAATATAGGAAAAAATACTTTGGCTGTAGCTGCCAGATGTAAATTCCCGAATACAAGATGGTACTCCGGAGCAGGAATCTACAGAAATGTGTGGCTCTGCAAGTACGGCAGGACCTACATTCCGGAGAATGGAGTGTATGTCCACAGTGAAAAGTGCGACGGCGGCTATCTGATGTATGTGTCTTCCGAGGTCGTCTCTGATGATAAGAATTCGGCAGGAGTGGAAGTGGAATACAGGCTCTTTGATGCAGCCGGAACCGATGGCAGTGATAGTTGTCATGATGGTTTCGTAGGTGGAGGCAACAAAGAGAACAAAAACCGAGATTGTGTTGAGATTCCGCTTATAGAAAAAGAAATCACGGATCCCGCCAAGGCCGCCCATGCACAAAAATGTTTCTTTGTGCCTAACGTAAAAGAGTGGGATGTTGAGGCGCCGAATCTATACAAGCTCGAAGTGAGTCTTAGAACTACTAAAGGACAAGCTCTGTCAGGTGCCATGACAGAAGATGGAACAGTTGCTGGTTCAATAGCAGTTGAAGGGAATAACTGCGGTAAGGCAGAGGGCGAAATCCTTCAGCAGGAAGAAATCGCCATCGGCTTCCGCGACGTTCGCATGAATCCTGCCCGCGGCTTTTTCTTAAACGGCAGGAACATGAAGCTCAACGGTGTCTGCATTCATCACGATCTGGGTGCTCTTGGTTCAGCCTACAACAACACCGCCATGAGAAGGCGTCTCATTCAGTTAAAAGAGATGGGAGTAAACGCAATCCGACTTACCCACAATATGTACGATCCTCAGGTGATTGCACTTGCGGATGAGATGGGATTTCTTTTGGTATCTGAGGCCTTTGATATGTGGGAAGGGCCAAAGACTGAGTTTGACTACGCAAGATTTTTCCCCAAGTGGCATGGAAGAGATGTTGCCAGCTGGGTTAGGAGAGATAGAAATCATCCGTCAGTGATCATGTGGAGTATAGGCAACGAGATCTATGACACTCATGCCAGTGAAAGAGGTCAGGAGGTAACAAGGGATCTTAAGAGCCTTGTGGAACTTCACGACCCGCTTATGAATGCAAGAGCCACCATCGGCTCCAACTATATGCCCTGGGAGATGGCGCAGAAGTGTGCGGATATCCTCAAGGTTGCCGGCTACAACTATGCTGAGAACTATTACGAGCAGCATCACAAGGAGCATCCGGATTGGATTATCTACGGAAGCGAGACCTATTCAATCGTTCAGAGCAGAGGTGTTTATCATTTCCCTCTTTCGGTTCCTGTTTTATGTGACAGCGATGAACAGTGTTCGTCCCTGGGCAACAGCACCACCAGCTGGGGCGCAGACAGTATCGAAGCCTGCATCTGCAAGGACAGGGACATGGAGTTTTCCATGGGCCAGTTTGTGTGGACGGGTTATGACTACATCGGCGAGCCCACGCCTTACCACACCAAGAATTCCTATTTTGGACTTATAGATACTGCAGGATTTTACAAGGATGCATTCTATGCCTTCAAATCTGCCTGGGTAAGTCCTGATAAGGATCCCTTCGTCCATGTTTTCCCTTATTGGGATTTCAATGAGGGTCAGCTGATAGATGTGAGGGTGTGCAGTAATGCTCCGGAGGTTGAACTTTTCCTGAACGGAAAGAGCCTCGGAAGGCAGACCCTTACCCACGAGCCTCACAGTGGCAGCAGGATATTTGCAGATTACCGTGTGCCATACGAAAAGGGCGAGATTAAAGCCGTTGCCTACGATGCTTCGGGAAAAGAGATAGCGATTGATATCCACAGATCCTTTGGAGACACCTTCAGGTTTGTGGTAAGGATAGACCACAGGCTGGATAAGTACTTTGAGGATGGCAGAGATGACCTTGTCTTTGCTGAGATAAGCGCGGTTGATAAAGATGGCAATCCTGTGGAAAACGCCTCCGATTATGTGGAAGTTTGCGTAAACGGCGGCGGAGTTCTGGCTGGCCTTGATAACGGCGACAGTACCGATTTTGACAGCTATAAGGGCAACTGCAGAAAGCTCTTTAACGGTAAGCTCCTGGCAATAGTGAAGCGCACAGAGGACCTGGCACCTATATCAATAGATGTCAAAAGAGCTGAGAATGTGCCTCTGCGAAAGATAGAACTTTCGGTAGATGGCGAAAGCAACCGAATTCTTACTAAGGAAAATAAAAAAGTAACAGTTAAGGCAACTGTTTTTCCTGCGGATGCCACAGATAAAACCTTGACCTTCAGAGCACTTAATCCAAACGGCACCGACACTAATATTGCAAAGATAACGCAAAATGGTGATACCTGTGAGATAGAAGCTTTAGGAGACGGAGACTTTATCCTGAGGTGTGAGGCAAAGAGTGGCAGGGATGTGGTTACTGTCATGTCCGCGCTGGAGTTTAAGGTCCAGGGCGTGGGTCAGGCCTTTCTTGATCCCTACGGCTTTATTCCGGGAAGCCTTTATACCTCCTATGAGGGGAAGATTGGCAGTGGCAATGACCATGGCGTTGCTTCGGCAAAGGGAGAAGAGACAGTTATTTCCTACAGCGGAATTGATTTTGGAAAAGATGGTTCCGATGAGATCACAGTTCCTATTTTTACCCTAAATGACGATGAATATGTTATCGAAGTCTGGAAGGGTATTCCCGGCGAGGCTGGGGCAGAGCTTCTTAAGAAAGCTCTTTACCAGAAGAAGACCATCTGGAATGTATATCAGGAGGATACCTGGAAGCTGTCAGAAAGGCTATCCGGTCTTCAGACCATAAGCTTTAAAGTATTCAACAAGATGCATATAAAGGGCTTTTCTTTTGCAAAGCAGAGCAGAGCTTTCTACCCGGTTAGAGCCCTTGATGCGGATTCGATATATGGAGACACCTTTACGAAGACTGCGGGTTCTGTAGAGGGCATCGGTAATAACGTCACTCTTTTCTTTGAAGGTCTGGATTTTGGAGATGTCGGAGCAAAAGAAGTGGTTATATGCGGAAGAGCTCCTGAGGGTACAAATACAATACATCTTCGCTTTAAGAATGACAGCGAGGAGGTAAAAGAGATCCTTGAGTTTGAGCAGTGCAGCGACTACACCGAGAGGAAATTTGCTATTTCTGAGCGAAAGGGAATCTGGAATGCATCCTTTGTGTTCCTCCCGGGAAGCAACTTTGATTTTAAGTCCTTCCGGTTCGAGTAATGGCTCAACTTAATGAAAAAAGAACTGCGCATTCAAATGCGCAGTTCCTGGATTCATAAGTAAAATCATTTGTCTTGTAACAATGTGATTGCATGTGCCCAGTCTATTAAACTGTGAAGATGGGCTACCGGTGAACGGATCATTTACTTTTTGAAGATGTGTCGGCACCGGTGCGGTAGAGCTTACGGTACTCTGTAGGCGAGCAGTTATTGATATCCTTGAACACCCTGTTAAAGGTTGAAAGGCTGAAGAATCCGGACTGCAGAGCGATGTCCATTACGGACAGATCGGTGTCGCCGAGAAGTTCCTGAGCCATAAGAACTCTTCTTTTGGTAATATACTGGTAGCAGGAAATTCCCATGTAGGACTTAAAGAGTCTCTCAAAGTGGAACTTGGAAAATCCGGCAATGTCAGCAAGCTGCTCAACCGTAAGATCATCGGATCTGTGGGAATCAATGTAGTTGGTCACTTCCACAAGCTTATCGATGTTCTTGCGCTGGGAGTCGGGAGCTTCGTTTTCTCCCGGATTTCCGCCAAGATGCATGCTGCCTATCTGAGCAAGGATCAGGGACACCAGGGAGTATACAGATATCTGTAAAAACTCATCCTGTTTGCCATAGAGCCTGTCAATCTCCCAGAAATAATTCTGGAGTCTGGCGCTCTCCACAGGATAATCCGTCTGTGGGATATGAGTGTAGGGCGGCAGGGTCTTAAGCAGCGGAACCAGTGACGATACCTGAGAATAGCTCGCAATATCAAATAAAAGAATAAGCTTCTCGCCACCCGGAGAATCGGAAATATATTCATGCAAAGTTCCCGGTGCGATCATTATTATATCTCCGGGAGCACAGCGAATAACGGCAGAAGCGTCATTATGGAATTTAACCTTAAGTGATCCTGACAGGATAAGGATCAGCTCCACTTCGTTGTGCCAGTGGAGAGGATAATTGGCAAGATCATTATGATATAAGAGAACGCCTTTTAAAGTATCATAAAAGATATGTTCTCTTGCCTGAGCATTTATATCGGTTATCATTTATAGCCTCCTGGTGCAAACAGTAGATTGGAACAACAATCCAAGATGGCTATATTTTAGCACATTCAATGAAAGGAAAGAAGTAAAATGGAAGTAAAGAATTGGTCAGATCTGTGGCTTTCCTATAGCAACAGAATAGGAGCGGGGGAAAGCTCCTGTACAGTTATGTACGAGGGTTTTGAGCCAGAGAACAGGATCTTAAAGAGTGCGGAAAAAGAGCTTTTTAAGGGTCTTTCAGAGGTTGGAACAGCAGTTAAGTTCAAAAGGAACGATGCTGTTGCAAAGGAAGGATACACAATAAATGGTGGAAGAGACATCACCATCATTGAAGCTTCCGATGAGAACGGAGCTCTTTATGGTGCATTCCATCTTTTAAGAAGTCTTGAGTGCGGTGAGGATATCTGCAGCCTCAGCGTTTCCAAGGCACCATCAAACCCTTTAAGAATGATGAACCACTGGGACAACATGGATGGCAGCATTGAGAGAGGTTACTCAGGAAGATCCTTCTTTTTTGAAAAAGATGACATCATCATAAACGAGAGAACCGTTGACTACGCAAGATTCATGGCAAGCATCGGAATCAACGGTGTTGTTATCAACAACGTAAATGTTAAGTGGGCAGCAACTGATCTTATCACCGTAAGATTTTTTGACAAGCTCTTTACACTTTCTGAGATATTTGCTGACTATGGTATCAAGCTCTATCTGTCACTTAACTTTGCTTCTCCGATCGAACTTGGCGGTCTCGACAACTGCGATCCGTTAAACGATCAGGTCATCGCATGGTGGAAGGACAAGGTAAAAGAGGTATATGACAAACTTCCAAATCTCGGCGGTTTCCTTGTAAAGGCTGATTCCGAGGGAAGACCCGGTCCATTTACCTATGGCAGAACTCAGGCAGATGGCGCAAATATGCTGGGAGATGTTATCGCTCCTTATGGCGGAATTATCATCTGGAGATGCTTTGTTTACAACTGCACTCAGGACTGGCGCGACACCAAGACAGACAGAGCAAGAGCTGGCTACGACTACTTTAAGGACCTGGATGGACAGTATCATGACAATGTAATCCTTCAGATAAAGAATGGTCCTATGGATTTCCAGATCAGAGAGCCTATTTCTCCTCTTATCGGTGGCCTTACAAAGACCAACCAGATGCTTGAGGTTCAGATTGCTCAGGAATACACAGGACATCAGATAGATCTTTGCTATCTTATCCCTATGTTCAAAGAGATCCTTGGCTTTAAGACCTACTGTCAGGAAGAAAACGACACAGTGGCCGATGTGGTAAGCGGAAAGGCCTTTGGCAACAAGCTTGCGGGAATGGCAGCAGTTATCAATACAGGAAATGACTTTAACTGGACAGGAAATGACCTGGCAGCAGCAAACCTTTACGGCTTCGGAAGACTTGCCTATGATACTGAGCTTTCATCAGAAGAGATTGCAAGAGAATGGGTAAGACTTACCTTTGATCTGGATAAAGCGCTTGAGGATAAGCTTGTAAATATGCTTCTTGTTTCAAGAGAAACCTATGAGAAATACACTTCTCCTCTTGGAATTGGCTGGATGGTAACACCGGGTGAGCACTACGGCCCAAGTGTTGACGGCTACGAGTATTCACGTTGGGGAACTTACCACAGAGCAGATCACCTTGGAATCGGTGTTGACAGAACAGATAAGGGAACAGGCTATGCTCAGCAGTACTATCAGCCAAATGCGGATATGTACAATGATCCAAAGACCTGCCCGGAGGAGTTGGTTCTTTTCTTCCATCATATTCCATATACCTGGAAGCTTAAGAGCGGACAGACTCTTATCCAGTATATCTACGATTCACACTTTGAGGGATATGAAGAAGCAGAAAAGCTTGCGGAAGACTGGAAGTCCTTTAAGGGTAAGGTACCTGAAAGAGTGTTTGACTGCGTAAGTGAGCGTTTTGGAAGACAACTATACAATGCAAAAGAGTGGAGAGATCAGGTGAATTCCTACTTCTATAGAAAGAGCGGAATCGCCGACGAGAAGGGCAGAGAGATTTTTTAATGATAAACATAAGGAATGCAAGACTTGAAGATGCAGAGCGGATACTTGAAATATACGATTACTACGTAAAATATACCGCTATCACTTTTGAATATGAGACGCCTTCCCTTGAGGAGTTTAAGGGACGCATGGAAAACACTATGAAGAAGTACCCTTATCTTGTCATAGAAGATGAGAATGGTATTCAGGGCTATGCCTATGCGGGAACTTTTAAGGGAAGAGCAGCCTACGACTGGGCCTGTGAGTTGACTGTATATCTTGACCACAACATGCAGAAAAACGGAATGGGCAAGGCAATCTATTCTGCCCTGGAGGAGGCTCTTAAGGGCATGGGAATCCTCAATCTCTATGCCTGCATCGGAGTTCCTAAAGAGGATGACGAGTACCTTACCACCAACAGCATGGATTTCCATTCGCACCTGGGATTCAGGCTTGTGGGAACATTTATGGAATGCGGATACAAGTTTGGCCGCTGGTACAACATGGTCTGGATGGAGAAGATGATCGGAGACCATGTGGCGGATCAGAAGGCTATCACAGCTTATGATTATGCCTCGTAAATCATGACCCTGCATAGCCGGAAGCATGTTTTCATGCAGCTATCAGTATGATTCCGACAGTTGACAGGATTGTAACTACTCCTCACCTCTGTGGGATAGCTGGAATTGCTTGGGAGATACTCCTATCTGCTTGGAAAAACGGCGGGAAAAGCTGGAGTAATTGTTGTAACCAACCATAAAACAAACATCGTAAGGCGAATAGTTCTGGAGCAGTAGTTTCTGCGCCAGGGCTATTTTTTTTGCATTAATGTAGTGCTTTAAGGAATCTCTGGTAGCATCGCTGAAGGCACGGCTTAAGTGATCACTGGAGTAGTGGAGGTCGGCAGCCATACTGTTTATGGTGATGTCCTCCTCGATGTGGGTATCGAGGTAGTCGAAGATCTTTGAAACCACATGGGGCATGATACTCTCTTTTTTCATAAGAGGAGCATTTGAGGAATATTTGCAGGTCATAAGAAGGAACTGTGCAAGAAGCGACTTGCAAAGGACTGAGTGCCCGAATGCAGTGCTGTCCATATTGGCCTGGAGTTTTTCTGCAATCTCGATGAACTCGGGAAGATCCTCCTCCGGTACTCGCAGATGGTTCATATCCGGCGTGGCGGCGCTTCTGAAAAGAGTAGAAAAGTCTGTCTCTTCATCACCAAGCTGCTTAAGACACTCATACTGGATATTTATGACAACTCTTTCGTAGCCGGAAATATCTTCGAGATTTAGGCCGTGGAAAACGAGAGGGCTAATGAAGAACATGTCCCCTCTCTGCATTTGGATCATATTAGGTTCTATCATTATGTTAACATCGCCCCTGAGGAAAAAGACGATCTCATAACCGTCGTGGTTGTGTACTGTATTGATGTCTTCCGGGGTTACTCTTGCTGTCTTGTGCTCGCAGATTATTTCTCTGTCGATCATGCTATAGGGACAATCCAAATCTTTTTTCATCTTATGTGCAACCTTCATAAACAAATTTTTGCAAATCCACATCCTATTGTGCAACATTATATCGGAAAATGCAAAAAAATTCCATTATTTTGTGTATTTGAGCACAAAAAGCTAGATATATGATGTTCATATAGAAATTGTAAAACGTTAAACATAACTACAGACAGTTTATTTAGGGAGAAAAAGTGTGGCCAAGGTAAGTTTTGACAACAGATTTATGTTCACTTATGAATCTAAATCTTTTCCCGGAGTCAACAAAATAGCGTCTGAAGTCAGAAATGATCTATATCTGGTCACTGGCTTTCATGCAGGAGAATATACAAAAGGCTGCAAATGCAAGAACCTCGTGATCTACGGAACAGTGGATAAGAGCGACTACCTTGAAGATCTTGATAAGCGTGGACTTATTCATCTGGATGAGATTCGCGGAAAGTGGGAGGTTTACAGCTTTCAGGTTATAGATAATCCCATGGAAGGCGTAGATCATGCGCTTGTAATTGCAGGCAGTGATAAAAGGGGAACCATCTACGGTCTGTATCATCTTTCAGAACTTTTGGGAGTTTCACCCTTAGTCAACTGGAATCACGTCTATCCCAAGAAGAGGAAAAATGTTTTCCTCACCGATGAAGTAAATATTGTAACAAAAGAGCCATCTGTAAAATACAGAGGATTTTTCATAAATGATGAGTGGCCTGCTTTCGGAACTTGGGCTACAGAGCATTTTGGAGATGTTAATGCAAAGTGCTACGAGAGAGTATTTGAACTGCTCCTTAGGCTTAAGGGCAATTATCTGTGGCCGGCAATGTGGAAGAACAATTTCAGCATGGACGGACCGGGACTTGAGAGCGCAAGACTTGCAGATGAACTGGGAGTTGTAATGAGTACCTCCCACCACGAGCCCTGCATGAGAACCGGTGAGGAGTACAGACTTCTTAGAGGTAAGGACTCCATCTACGGCGATGACTGGAGCTTTTTGAATAACAGAGAGGGCATAACAAGGTTCTGGAGAGACGGACTTCTTCGAAATAAGCCCTTTGAAAATGTGATAACCATGGGAATGCGAGGGGAAAGAGATTCCAAGATCCTTGGCCCCGATGCTTCTCTTAAAGAAAACGTTGATCTTATAAGAGACGTTTTGAAGACTCAGAACAACCTCATAAGAGAAACAATAAATGAGGACCTTAGTAAAGTTCCGAGGCAGATAGTTCTTTTCTCTGAAGTAGAAGAATTCTTCTATGGCAATGAGAAGACAAAAGGCTTTAAGGATGACCCTGAGCTTGAGGGCGTAACCCTGATGCTCAGTGACAATAATGTTGGATATCTTAGGACCCTCCCAAAAGAGGATATGAGAGACCACAAGGGTGGCTACGGAATGTACTACCACATGGATATGCACGGCGGTCCATATTCTCACAAGTGGATCGGAACCACATATCTGCCAAGGGTTTGGGAGCAGATGACAACTGCCTATGATTTCGGTGTAAGAGAGATCTGGATAGTAAATATCGGAGATATCGGAACGCAGGAATTCGGCCTTTCCTATTTCCTCGATCTTGCCTACGACATAGAAAAGTGGGGCGGTCAGGATGCAGGGATCACTGAGAAGTATGCTGCCGAGTGGGTTGAGAAACAGTTCGGCGCAATGCTTCCGCAGTCCGGCAGGAATAAAGTAAACAAGATAATCTGGGATTACACCGGTCTTTTGGAAAAGAGACGCCACGAGATTATGAACGTAAATGTATACCACCCGCTGCACTTTGGCGAGGCGGAAAGAGTCCTTGAGATCTCGGACGGAATAATGAAGGAAGCTTCCGCTCTTAAAAAGAAGATAAAGGAAGTGGATCTTTCAGCTTTCATTTCTCTTTTGTACTTCCCGGCCTGTGGAACAGCCAATCTCATGAAGATGTGGATACTGGCAGGCAGGAATGAACTTTATGCAAGACAGAACCGAATTGAAGCCAACGAGGTTGCGGTAGAAATCGACACCTGCGTAAGAGCCGATGCGGAGCTCATCGATGAATATGAGACCGTGGATGGCGGATATTACAAAGGCTTTGGCAAGTCGGAGCACGTGGGATTTGTGAACTGGAATGAGGAAGATGACAGATTTCCACTGCGGCACCTGGTTTACGGAGCCAACGGTTCAAGACTTCTCGTTTCCCGCAAGGATGACGAGAGATACATGACAGGAACTGAGTGGTGCAACTGGCCACAGACCTGGAGAGACATGCTTCGACCTGATGTGGACAAGATTGAATTTGATCTTATCGCCGCAGGCAAAAAGCCATCTCATTTTAAGATTACCTCTGACTGCGAATATTTCTCTTTTTCCAAGACGGAGGGTGAGGTAAAGGTCAGAGAAAGAATCACACTTTCAGTAAACAAAGGGCTTTTAAGCGAGAAGATAACAGGAACCTTTGCTGTTGAAGATGTGGGAGTATCCAAAGCTGTTGTCACTGTAGAAGTGGCACCGGGCAGAGTGGTACCGGGACTCTTTATGGAAAACGACGGCTACATCTGTATCGAAGCTGAGCACTTTGCAGATAAAAAAGCTGTATCAGGCGGAGAATTTAAGGTTCTTTCCCCTTATGGCAGAAGCGGAAGCGCTGTAAAGCTTTTCCCTTCAACTGCTGATTTTTATGGGGAAAAAGAGCTGCCTTATGTGGAGTATCGATTCTATGCCGAGAGCACAGGTGATTACAATCTCTGTTTCGAGATGGCACCCACAACACCTACCGTCTTTGATACCAAGCAGTTTATGGCCTATGCAGTGAACGGCGAAAAGCCTGTTGTTATCAACACTGTAAGGCAGCAGGACAGACCGTTCTTTAACAGTCCTCAGTGGGCTTTTGAAGCCAGGGACAATGTGAAGAAGGTTAACGTCGCAGTTAAGTGTAATGAAGGGGAAAATTCACTTAGGTTCTATGCGATAAGTCCTGGGATGATCTTAGAGAGAGTTATTCTTGTAAGGGATGGTGTGGAGCTTCCGGCTTCCTATCTCGGACCAAGAGAAAGCTTTTATTTACGCAAGGATTGAGTAATAAGTAGGAGGATGAAAATGAAAAAGAACGCTAAAGGGCGTCCGAAGCAGAGTTTTGGCGTATACATGAAAAAGTACTGGCAGTTATACGCAATGCTGTTTCTGCCACTTCTATACCTGGTGGTATTTAAGTACGCGCCAATGGTCTATGTACAGATCGCATTTAAAAAGTACAGTCTGGTGAAGAGCATCTGGGAGCTTCCACTGGCCGATAATCACGGTTTCGAGTTCTTCATCAAAGCTTTTAAGAACAACGATTTCAAGTATGCTTTGAGGAACACACTTACACTTAACTTACTGGATCTTATTTTTGGATTCCCGGCACCTATTATTTTTGCCCTGATCCTGAATGAGCTGTGCTTCAAGAACTACAAGAAGGTAGTGCAGACAATTGCTTACATGCCTCACTTCCTTTCATGGGTCATCATCTACAGTTTGGCTCTGCAGCTCCTTGCTCCAACAGATGGTCTTGTAAATATGGTCATCAACAAGCTTGGTGGCGAGTCAATTCCGTTCCTTAATGATGCAAAGCACTGGATCGGAAGCTATATCGGTTTTGGTATCTGGCAGAACTTTGGATGGGGTTCAATCGTATATCTTGCAGCCATTGCAGGTATCAACCCTGAGCTTTACGAGGCTGCTTCAGTAGATGGAGCCGGCAGATTCCGCAAGATGTGGCACATCACACTTCCGGGAATCAAGCCTACTATCGTAGTACTTCTTATCATGAGCCTTGGTAATATCCTTGGCGGTGGTTTTGACCGTCCATTCGCTTTCCAGAACAACCTGGTAATGCGTGTGGCAGACGTTATCGCAACCTTCGTATACAGAGTCGGTATTAAAGGACTCCAGTTCTCCCTGACGACTGCGGTTGGTTTGTTCCAGTCACTGGTAGGAATCATCTTCCTGCTTATGGCAAACTTTATCTCCCGCAGGCTCGGTGAGAGAGGAATCTGGTAAGGAGGTGCGAAGAATATGAAAATTAAATCTGGTGCAGACAAAGCCTGGGATATGGTATTCGTAATTTTCTGCCTTATTATCAGTGCAATGTGTATCATCCCAATGTTAAATCTTCTTGCCAAGTCCCTTAGTGGAACGGATTTCCTGGTAAGAAACGAAGTTTATCTTTTGCCTAAGGGCTTTAACCTTAATGCTTATTCAACAGTACTTAAGGATCCTAAATATATCAGAGCGTTCGTGTGGACAGTATTTCTTACAATCGTATGCACAATACTTTCACTGTCCATGACAACACTGTGTGCGTTCCCGCTTATTTTTGAGAACCTTCGCGGTAGAAAAGCCATCAATATCTTCATTACTATCACGATGTTTTTCAACGCAGGAACAATCCCGAACTACCTGCTTATGCAGAAGCTCCACCTTTTAAGTAACCCATTGGTACTTATCCTGCCCGGTGTCTTAAGCGTTTACAACATGATCATCATGAGGAGTTTCTTCTATGGAATTCCGGACAGCTTGAGAGAATCGGCAGAGATTGACGGAGCTACATTCTTTGAAATTTTATGGCTTATCTATATTCCGCTTTCCAAGCCTGTTATGGCTACACTGGCTCTTTTCTATGCAGTAGGAAGATGGAACGGATATTCAGATGCGTTGATGTACATGAGAGATGACAAGTTCTATACACTGCAGCTTCTTCTGTACAACATCATCAACAACATCAACCAGGTTGAGGTTGCTACACAGGAAGGCTTCTCAACACCGGGACTTTCAGCATCCCTTAAGGCTGCGATCGTAATGTTCTCTACAATCCCGATCCTGTGCATCTACCCGTTCCTGCAGAAGTACTTCATCCACGGCGTTACAATGGGCGCCGTCAAAGAGTGATCGGAATAACAGACCGATATATCCCGGGACAGACATTAAATATTTGAGAACCGGGAAAAATACATGAAATTTCTGCCGCTCAACCGGCAACAAGATGTACATAAGGAGCAATTTTTGATCTACGGAGACAAGACAAACCCTATGGTTTGGCTTGTCGAAGTGTCCAGATCAATGAGCGACGATGTACATCTGTGCCGAAGGAAGGCGGCAGGTATACAATGGATGTTTACCCATGGTGGGTTCACATATTTTTAATTACTTATGGAGGTAATGGTTATGAAGAAAAAGGTATTATCTATGTTTCTTGCATCTGCTATGGCACTTTCAGTAGTAGCCTGCGGATCATCAAACACAAGTGCTGACACATCAGCACCCGCATCTGATGCAGCTCCTAAGACAGAGACAGCAGCAGAGACAAAGACAGAAACTACTGAGACAGCAGCAGAGCCTGCAGTAGCTTCAGAGCTTACAGATGGTAAGTTCGCAGAAACAAGACAGATCACAGTTGAGATCTACGACAGAGGAAATGACGGCGGTTCAGATCCTGAGAACAACATGTACACAGAGTACATCAAGAAGGGAATGCTTGAGGCACACAACGTAGAAGTTACCTTCAAGAAGGTTCCTAGATGGACAGAGGTTGATGATATCAACAACCTTCTTGCAGCTGGCGAAGCTCCTGATATCTGCGTAACATACAGCTATCCTACAGTTCTTACATACGCTCAGATGGGCGGTGTTATTGATCTTAGCGAGATGATCGAGACTTACAAGGCAGATCTTCCAAATCTTTGGGGATGGCTTGGCGACACAAACATGCTTTGGGACAAAGATCCTAAGACAGGTGAGGTTTGGGCTCTTGAAGGAAAGAGAGCAGAGCAGCAGAGAATCGTAACCTTCGTTCGTCAGGACTGGCTTGATAAGCTTGGACTTAAGGCTCCTACAACAACTCAGGAGTTCGAGGACATGCTTGTAGCATTCAAGGACAATGCTGATACACTTCTTGGCAGCGATGCCTCCAAGATGGTTCCTTTCTCAACAAGCTATGATGTAGGTTGGAGAGCATCTAACATCATCACATCTTACATGGATCCTGCTATCACAGATAAAGAGTACTACATCAACGGATTTGATGACAGAATGGTTACACAGGCTTCAACAAAGGAAGCTGTTAGGCTTCTTAACAAGTGGTACAACGCAGGCCTTATGTGGAAAGATTTCGTTCTTTACGGAAGTGGCGACACAACTGAGGACGATATGATCAAGGCTGGTTACGTTGGAGCATTCCAGCACAACTGGGATTATGTATTCAGAAACGGTGAAGATTCAATCAACGCTAACCTTAAGAGAAACGTAGGCGAAGATGCTAAGTTCGTTCCTGTTGACTGCTTCCAGAACTCAGCAGGCAAGTATTCAAAGTGGCTCTATTCTTCAGCTGGTGACAGAAAGCTCTTCTTCCCAACAACAAACGATGAGCCTCTTGCATCTCTTCTTTACCTCGACTACATCTCACAGCCTGACGTAATCAAGTACCTCCAGGCAGGTGAAGAGGGCGTTACACACCAAGTTCTTGACAGCGGCGCTATCCAGATCATCGCAGCTACAGGAGATGCAATCCAGAACTCCGGTAAGAACATCGACTACACAATCACATGTAACGGAACATATTTTGGTGATCAGAAGCTTGCTGACCTTTCAATCGCTTATGGTTATGCTGAGGCAGATCCTGAGCTTGTAAGCCAGGCAGACAAGATCTCAAAGGCTGACGGACTTTCACCTAAGAACGTTAACGTTGGTGTTATCGAGGCTGAGGCCGGTGTAGGTGATACACTTTCAGCTAAGAGAGATCAGATCTATGACAACGCTGTAGTAGCTGCAGAAGCTGACTTCGATTCAACATGGGATAGCTTCATGGCAGATTACCTCTCAGCAGGTGGACAGGCAATCATGGACGAGAGAGCAGCTAAGTGGGCTGAGTACTTCGGCGACGCTGATATGCTTCCATAATCCGGTTCCGAATGAATTGATAGCATAGTCATAATAAGAAATTCAAAGGGCGTCTCGCAATTGCGAGGCGCCCTTTTGATGGGTAATTGGTAATTTATCTGTTATCCTAACAATACCGGTGCAAATAAGTTGTACAGCATCATCAGGACACAAACAGCAATAAAGAAAAGTGTACCGGAGTTAGCAAAAGCAATGGATGAAATATCTTTTGACGAAACTTCATTACGGGCAGGTTTAAAAGTAATGTCTCTCTTTATTAAAGTATGGATTATTGAAACGATGCCAAGAGCAAACATTCCGTAGGAGAAATACTTATAAACTTCCGGTGCCAAAGGCGCTAAAACCGATGAAGTAGAGTTGATTATAAAGTGGATTATGATAGTCAGGAGCACGTTTCCTGTTCTTACATACACATATCCAAGTACAACACCGATAGCAAATGCATAGAAGATCTGATACAGATTGCAGTGGAATAATCCAAAGGCTATGGAGGAATACATTATCGCGGTCAGCTCTCCGTATCTGCGGGTTCTGTCGATTATAAGCTTTCTGAACACCAACTCTTCAAATATCGGGGCGAGGACTGCAACCATCAGCATTGCCAGAGGATTGTCTCCGGAAAGAAATACGTTGATGCCATTTTCCGCTTCGCCGCCTGTCATTTTGGATGCCAGGAAGCTGCTTAGGTTTCCGAGGGCAACTGCTATAGGGAAGACCATAAATACGGCTCTAAGGTACTGGCTTTTTGTAATGTGATCTTTTACTACAAGTTTGGAATCATCGGTAAGTTTCATGACCAGTGTACAGATAGGAACTGCGATTATGTACATACAAATGATGTTGTTCAGGGTCAAAAACTGCGGATTCTCATACATTGACATAAGATCTGTATGACTTCTTGCTGCCATAATGTTGGCTACAACGCTTCCCACAAGGCCTCCGATGGCATTTGCTCCAAGCATCAGTGCCAGGAGGGCAAAGCCCACAATAGTGTAGGTTTTCTTGGCGCTGTCTTGATTTCCGTAGGCTGTTACATCTAAAACTTTTTCGGTCTCTTCTTCTTTGTCTGCTTTATAGGTTACCTTACCGGTAATAGCGGATATAATCTCTTCGAAGATTCCTTTGGTGCCTCTTCTGAACAGCCTGTTCTTGTAAACCCTTCCGGTAAGAATTGCCAGCATAACTGTAAAGAACAGCAGCAGACCAAGATATAAAAGAAATTCCAAAGGACTTATTTTTGCAGCCAGCACATCTCCCGATAAAACAAAGGATGATGTGAAAGGTATTACCCTTATGATAATCAGACCAAGTTTGGAATTATCCGTGAACATCGGAATGTACATGGATAAAAGAAATCCTGCAAGCATCGTCATTACGGATAATCCGTTGGTCTGTGTCAGGTCCTCTGCAGTAGCTGCAAATGAAGCAAACAGGGCAGATACGAAGCAGTAGAACAGGAAAGATGCCAGCAGCGCAATTATCGAAAGAACCATAAGGAATACAAAATTGTGTGAAACTCCGCCTTCGGGAAGAGCATCTACAAACATGGAAATCAGGTTTTTATCGTTTTTGCCTGCGACAGCAGTAATGATGCTATTGCTGATTAGTAGTCCGCTGAAACCGCAAGCAAGCCATATGCCAATCTGTATCAGCGCTTCACAGAAGATTGCTGCAACTTTACCGAATACGATTCCTGAGGGCTCCGAAAGTGTCAGCAGATATTCCATGAGTTTGGAGGTCTTTTCAGAACTGATCACCTGACCAATACTCTGGCTGTAGAACAAGATCATGAAGTATAAAAACATCATAACAGCCAGTGGAATCAGTGAAATTAAGATGGAAGTATTTTCGGCTTCCTCGGATTCTTCAGCTTTTACTTCATCGAAATGAACTTCACTGATAGCCATTTTCAGCTTATCTTCGGAAATTCCGGTGCTTTTTATCTTTGCATTTTTTACTGTTTCCTTAAACCTGCTTGCAAAAGAATAGCTCTCGTCGCTACTTATAGTACTTACTTCCGGGATATAGAGCTTTAAGTTGCAGCTTTCATCACCTTCGGATATTTCAAGTATCAGCGAGTGTTCAGCATCTTCCCCGAGAGAAGCCGGATCTGCGGCGGCTTCAAGGGCGCTTCGTCCTGTTATTTCTTTAATGTTAAGGAACGGATAATCTTCCCCGTGCTTTTTTACAAATTGATCCGCATCCAGAGAAAGACCGGTTTCATTGATTATGTATACAGGACCCAGGTTTTTTACCTTAGATTCTCTGTCAAAAGAGCCGGATACAAGAATGTTGGTTGCGGCTATAGCAATCAGGACTACTAAACCTGTAATTGCTGTTGAAGTGATGAATTTCGAGCCTTTAAGGCCCTGTTTTAAGGTGAATTTTAGTATTTTAAGCCAGTTTTTCATGCGACCACCTGCTTCTTCATAAGTGCAATAATGTCTTTAGCCTGGAGTCGTTTTCCTTGGAAAAGAAGCATAGACTCATAAACTGCTGATGCCAGAACGAAAGTGATTATTGTAAATATGACATTGATAATAAGAGCTATAAATCCGGTAAGGATGCTGATCTTCCCTGTTATCAAAAGAGCAGGAGTCAGAAAAGCACCTGTGAGAGGGAACATGGCACAGAAATTCATAAATCCTTCCGTATTGCTGGAATTGAGCATCATGATGATGAGAGCCATGTCCGTATAGACGCATACCACCAGGATCAGGCTGTAAAATTTGTAGGCATCCTGGAGTTCGTCAAGTTTGGAGACACTTGCTCCGGTCACAGCGCCTATTATTGCGAAAAGAGCCAGGCCTACCAGGATGTACAAAACAGCTATTGCTGCCTGGGAGAAAGAAATTGATTCCCAGAAGGATGAAACTACAACCATGTTACTGGAGGCGCTGTCGGCAGCTGCGCTCTCTGCGGAGATGCGGTCTGCAGCAAGGAACAGGCTCACAACCTGGGACAAAAAGTAGCAGGAATAGGATGCAAAGGTCATAATAAGTGTTTCAGCCATTCTTGCGGCAATCTTTCCCGATAATAAGGAAAGAGGTCTTGTTCCTGTGAGCAGGAATTCAATTACTCTTGAGGATTTTTCTGTGGCAACGGAAGTGGCAACATTGCTGGAAGACATGTTTATGAAAAAGAATACAAGGAAAAGTCCTCCCAGCAGTACGGTATAGTCATTTTCTGAAATGGCACCGGAATCCTCCACAAAAGAACCATCCTTGGCTGTTTTCATGACGGTCACATCGATTTTCTGTGACATATACTCATAGTCTTCGTCGCTTACGCCCAGATTTTTGAGGGCTTCTTCTCTGAAGAACTCCAGATAGTCATCCTCAAAGCTTTTCAGTGTGTCTTTATTTATCCCGGACTTGTCTGAATGGAGAATTGTTACGTCAAAGCCATCTTCGACATCATACTCGACTTTCATGATAATATCCCTGTGATCTTTGGTTTCCTTAAGGCTTTCGACAGCGCCTTCATAGGACAGGTCAGAGTTTGCGATAAAAGAAACATCGGCGTACTTTTCCGAAGCGTTCATTGCTTTATAGTCTAAAGAAAGATCTGTTTCATTATAAATATATACGGTTTCTATTTCCGATTTTTGCGGTGCATTATCTGAAGTATCTTTTGCACCTCTGATATTTCCGATGATGATCATGGCAGGTGTGGTGAAAAAGGCAAGAGCACATACTATGCCAAGGAAGATCTTAAAGGCCGGCTTTGTGACGCCTGTCATGAACTCAAATAAAAAGACTTGTTTAAATCCTCTGAATTCATTTTTATTCACTTACGACTTCCTCCATTGGTTCAACTGATGTATCCGGTGTGTTATCTTCCACAGCTCCGCCTACGCTCTCAATGAAGATCTCGTGGAGGGAAGGTTCTCTGAGCTCGAATCTTACGATGGTCTTGTTGGTATCGGTGAGCTGTTTTAAGAGATTTCTTGCCTCTGACTCATCGTTTACTCGAAGCTGAATTCCCGCAGGAGTATCGTTAACAACCTTGATGCCAAGTGCGCTGATGGTGTCTGAAATTTCCTCATCACACTTAACAAAGAGGTTTACACGTCCGTAGGATTTTTTGATCTCATTAAGATTGCCGTGAACAACTGCCTTTCCTCTGTTGAGAATGGTGATGTCCTCACAGAATTCCTCAATGACCGGCATCTGGTGAGATGACATGATGATATATTTCTTTTTATCTATTTCTTCGTGGATAACGCTCTTGAAAAGATCTGTATTTACAGGATCAAGACCTGAAAGAGGCTCATCCAGAATAAGGAACTCAGGCTCTGAGATAAGGGCAGCCATGAGCTGGATCTTCTGCTGATTTCCCTTTGACAGCTGGTCAGCGAGAGTGGGTTTGAACTTCTTTCCCTTCTTTCTCTCAGGGAAAAGATATTCAGTCACCTGAAGCCTTTCGCCCCAGTATTTTATCCTCTCCATTGCAGTATCTGTGGATAATCCCTTGAGGGATGCAAAATAAAGAAGCTGATCCATGATAGGGTATTTAGGATACAATCCTCTTTCTTCTGCAAGATAACCCACATTTACCTTGCGGGTATCAAAGTCTTCTCCATTTAAAAGAACTTCGCCGTGATCTCTTGAAAGTATTCCGAGCATCATGCGGATAGAAGTTGATTTGCCTGCGCCGTTTGTTCCAAGAAGCGCATATACGCCGGGCTCTCTAAGTTCAAATGAAAGATCTTCAACAGCCTGTTTTTCCCCAAATTTCTTTTGTAAATGTTTTACTTCAAATGCCATGTAACTCCTCCTAGCTAAAACTAATGCTGTTATTGTTTTAAGACTCCATTGTAACAAAATTTCACAGAAACTCCAACAAAAAAATCAAGGAAATACGCATAAATTATAGGTTTAAACGGAAACTCAATCAATAAAATACAACATTTCAAGCATTCGTGCCAGGGGGTTCGCAAGTATTAAGATGATGAAGGCAAAAAATGGTAAGAAATGGGAACCGCCTCTATGTGAAAATATATAATGCAAAACGATGAAAACAAGGTAATAGGCGAATTACTTATTACTGCAAATACTTGAACAAAGGGGATAAATATGAACAGAGAAGAAGCAAGACAGCGTGCCAAAGAACTTGTGAGCAAGATGACTGTTGAAGAAAAAGCTTCACAGCTTCGCTATGACGCTCCTGCCATTGACAGACTGGGAATTCCGGCTTACAACTGGTGGAATGAAGCACTTCACGGCGTTGCAAGAGCCGGCACAGCTACAATGTTCCCACAGGCAATCGGTCTGGCAGCTTGTTTTGATGAGGATCTCATGAAACAGGTTGGTGAGGTTGTAGCAACAGAGGGACGTGCCAAGTACAACGAGCAGTCCAAGAGAGAAGACAGAGATATCTACAAGGGACTCACTTTCTGGTCACCAAACGTAAATATTTTCCGTGATCCACGTTGGGGCAGAGGCCATGAGACCTATGGTGAGGATCCATATCTTACAGGTACACTAGCTGTTCCTTTTATTAAGGGCTTACAGGGTGATGGTGAGTATATGAAGGCAGCAGCTTGCGCTAAGCACTTCGCTGTTCACTCAGGTCCTGAAGGAGACAGACACTTTTTTGACGCAAAGGCATCAAAGAAGGACCTGGAAGAGACATACCTTCCTGCATTTGAGATGTGCGTAAAGGATGCCGGAGTTGAGGCTGTTATGGGAGCCTACAACAGAACCAACGGTGAACCTTGCTGCGCAAACAAGCCTCTTATGGTAGACAAACTCAGAGGTGAGTGGGGCTTTGAAGGCCACTTCGTTTCTGACTGCTGGGCAGTAAGAGATTTCCACGAGAATCACAAGGTTACATCAAGCCCTGAAGAGTCAGCTACACTTGCTCTTGAGATGGGATGCGACCTTAACTGCGGATGTACATATCAGAAGATAATGAACGCATACAGGGCAGGTATCCTTTCTGAGGATCTCCTTACAACGTCCTGCGAGAGGCTCTTCACCACAAGATTCCTTCTCGGTATGTTCGACAAGACTGAATATGATGAGATTCCTTATACAGTTGTTGAGTGTAAAGAACACCTTGATGTGGCTCACAAGGCTGCAGCAGAATCTATCGTACTTCTCAAGAATGATGGAATCCTTCCTCTTAATAAAGATAAGATCAAGACTATTGGAGTTATCGGACCTAATGCAGATTCCAGACTTTCACTGGTTGGTAACTACCACGGTACTTCATCAAGATATATCACAGTTCTTGAGGCTATTCAGGACAAGGTTGGAGATGATGTGAGAGTTCTTTACTCAGAGGGCTCAGATATCTTCAAGGACAACATCAGTAATCTTTCAGACCCTAACCTTCCTGACAGACTTTCTGAGGCTCAGACCGTGGCTGATTATTCAGATGTAGTAGTTGTTGTTGTTGGTCTTGACGAGAACCTTGAAGGTGAAGAGGGTGATGCAGGTAACCAGTTTGCATCAGGAGATAAGATTTCCCTTGAGCTTCCTCTTTGCCAGAAGCAGCTCCTATACAGTGTACTTGAGAGAGGAAAACCTACCATTGTTATCAATATGGCTGGTAGTGCTATAAATCTTTCAAAGGCACAGGAAGATGCCAGCGCAGTAATCCAGGCATGGTATCCGGGAGCAAGAGGCGGTGTAGATGTAGCTAACATCCTCTTTGGTGATGTTTCTCCTTCAGGAAAGCTTCCTCTTACATTCTATGCAAGCACAGATGATCTTCCTGACTTCAGAGATTACTCAATGAAGAACAGAACATACAGATTCTTTGAGGGAACACCTCTTTATCCGTTTGGCTATGGACTTACCTATGGTGACTGTTATGTTAAACCTGAGAACCATCTTCAGATGGAAAATGGCAGCACAGCTGATACTAAGGATGCCAAGCTTACAGTTAAGGTGGCAAATGACGGCAAGGTAGATACTGACGAGGTTGTTCAGGTTTACATTAAGGATCTTGATTCTGCTTTTGCTACAACAAATCCTAAGCTTTGCGGTTTCAAGAGAGTACATGTTTCTGCAGGTTCAGAAACAGAAGTTACAATCACTCTTGATAAGAATGCCTTCACATCTGTTAACGAAGAAGGTGAAAGAAAGATCTTCGGCAAGAACTTCAGAATTTTTGCAGGTTGTCAGCAGCCTGACGCAAGATCAGAAGAACTCACAGGTCACAAGTGCATGTATTTTGATGTGACTCTTTGATAAAGAGTATTTAAGACGATTGAAGGACGTGTATCCGTAGAGCAATGATATGTGCTGATATGTGGAAAAGACAGAAGTTGTATTGCTACAACGTAAACACATATACAACTTACAAGCAATTTGAATAATTTTACAGATGTTTTTTCTACGTTTTGTTAGCTTGAAATTTGGCTATCTATGACAGATAATTATTTACGTCAAAAAAGAATACAAGTTGAAGTTGTATTTTTTGTAAAATTATTTGAGCTTGGCTAGGCCCAAATGATGGATCGATAAGAGCAATATGCTCTTGGGATAAAATGATAAGTTTTATTGTGCTTATGCACAGAAAGGGGATTTTTATGATTAACATTCCAGAAGTTAAAATTGGACTTGTTGCAGTTAGCCGTGACTGTTTCCCGGCTTCACTTGCAATTAACAGAAGAAAGGCTTTAGTTGAAGCCTACAAGAAGAACTTTAATGACAAGGACGTTTACGAGTGCCCTGTATGTATCATCGAGAGCGAGACTCAGACACTTGAGGCTCTTGAGGATGTAAAGAAGGCTGGATGTAACGCTCTTTGCGTATACCTTGGAAACTTTGGACCTGAAATTTCTGAGACACTTCTTGCTCAGAAGTTCGATGGACCTGTTATGTTCTGCGCAGCTGCTGAGGAGTCACAGGGTGACCTTATCGACGGCAGAGGCGATGCATACTGCGGTATGCTTAACGCAAGCTACAACCTTCACCTTCGCGGTGTAAAGGCTTATATTCCTGAGTATCCTGTTGGAACAGCTGAGGAGTGCGCTAAGATGATCAACGAGTTCGTACCTATCGCAAGAGCTCTTGATGGACTTGCTAACCTTAAGGTTATTTCATTCGGACCTCGTCCAATGAACTTCCTTGCTTGTAACGCTCCTATACAGCAGATCTACAACATGGGCGCAGAGATCGAAGAGAACTCAGAGCTTGATCTTTTCGAGTCATTCAACAAGCATGCCGGTGATCCTAGAATTGCAGAAGTTAAGGCTGACATGGAGAAGGATCTTGGCGCTGGTAACAAGAAGCCTGAAATCCTTGAGAAGCTTGCTCAGTACGAGCTTACACTTCTTGACTGGATCGAGGCACACAGAGGCGGCAAGAAGTATGTTGCTATCGCTGGTAAGTGCTGGCCTGCATTCCAGACACAGTTTGGCTTCGTTCCTTGCTATGTTAACTCAAGACTTACAGGCCGCGGAATTCCTGTATCTTGCGAAGTAGATATCTATGGCGCAATTTCAGAGTTCATCGGAACATGCATTTCCGATGATGCTGTTACACTTCTTGATATCAACAACTCTGTTCCTGCTGATATGTACGAGCAGTCAATCAAGGGCAAGTTCGACTACAAGCACACAGATACATTCATGGGCTTCCACTGCGGAAATACATGCACAAGCAAGCTTTCAAG
>JAFPVA010000232.1 GCA_017413105.1 Butyrivibrio sp.
TAATTAGTATTATTAGTGCATGATTTCCATGAGTCCGGACCTGTGATTATCACATTTCTAGATTCATGATTTTCATTAGTCTCAGAATCATGATTTTCATGAGTCTGAATTATTCTTCTGTCAGGCCCATAGTCATGCAATCCGGTAGCAAAGTCCTTAACATAGATTTTTGTTGGCTTACCCTGACCTTGCTTTTGTCTTTCTATTAAACCGGCTTTATCTTCCAGCTCTTTTAGCATCTTCGTTGCTTTCTGATTAGCGCAGTGCATATCTGCCATAATCCGATCCAATTTGTAATAAATAAACACTTTGCCATCTTCATCAAGCCATCCATTTTTTGCTGAAAGAGATGCTCTGTCCAGCATTAAGGAGTAGAGAATTTTAGATTCCATCGTTATTCCTGCAAATTTTTCATCCGTAATCAAAATCTTAGGAATCTGATAAAAAGCAAATTGATCTGCCCCTCTGCCATAAAAATAATCAAAATCCACTGGCGTTCCTCCTTTCTTAGATTTGGAATAAAACAAAAAAAGACGCCTAACCTACAGGAAATGCTGTAAGTTAAGCGTCTTCCGACGATTCTTATTTTGTTTATTTCAGACATATTCAAGTAGTGCACTACTGTCACGACGTAGGCTCTATTTTTGCACCTACTGTCACGAGTTCGACAGCTACAACTACCCGAATATACTTTTTCATGTGCTTTCCACGCTCAGAATAATCAGTCTTATCAAACGTGAAATGCTCGAAAAAGTGCGTAAATTCAAGGATTTCTATTAGTTCACTCTTGTGAGCAACACTACAGTCTCCACATGATTCGTCCATGGGAACTGATCCACAGCCACGGCCCTGGTCATGCAGTAGCCGCTTCCCTGAAGGATTTCTAAGTCTCTTGCGAGGCTTGTAGGCTTGCAGGAAACATAGATCATGTATGGTACACCGTAGCCTATAATCTTCTGAAGTGCCTTGGGATTGATACCGTCCCTTGGTGGATCGAGAATGATAAGGTCGGGTTTTTCTTCTATCTCGTCAAGGACCTTAAGGACATCTCCTGCAATGAATTCGCAGTTATCCAGATTATTTATTCTTGCGTTTTCCTTGGCAGCTTCCACTGCTTCCTCAACAATTTCGACGCCGATAACCTTATTCGCTACAGGTGCAAGGAGCTGAGAAATAGTGCCGGTTCCGGAATAGAGATCATAGATAATACCATCCTTGCTGATCTTTTTCTGATCATAAAGACTTCTGATATAGTCTCTAACCGTCTGGTACAGCACTTCAGCACTCAGGCTATTCGTCTGGAAAAATGAAAACGGTGTAATCCTGAACTTAAGCCCCAAAAGGTGCTCGTAGAAAAAGTCCTGACCATAGAGAATCTCTGTGCCCTCGTCTATTACAGCATCAGCAAGAGCATCATTTTTGGTATGAAGGATTCCAACTATCCTTCCATCCAGAGAAAGTGATAAAAGGGCATCCTTAAAGCCTGTAAGATCATGCTCTTCCTGAGTAGTGGTGATCAGATCTACCATAATGTCACCGGTTCTCACAGCTTTTCTAACAAGAAGATGACGAAGATATCCCTTTTGTCTCATCCTATGATAAAAAGAGATTTCTTTTCTCTCGTATATTGGAGAAAAATAGTCTAAGGTAGCAGACAAAATAGCCTTGTAATCATCATCTACTATTCTGCAGCCGCTGACGGTGACTATATCATAAAAACTGCCCTTTTTGTGCATGCCAAGACATAATGGGCCACCCATCACTTCGTCTCCGAAGGTGAATTCCATTTTGTTTCTGTAGGCAAACTTAATAGGGCTGGTTTTTATACCCTCCCAGGTGCACCTCTGTGATTGTCTCTCAAATGCTGGTTTTAATAGACTTCTTACCTGCTGCTCCTTAAGGCCAAGTTCCTTGACATAGGGCATGGTAAGATAACTGCATCCACCACATTTTCCGAAGTGAATGCATGGACTGTCGATTGAATCAGAGGAATCCTCCAAGACTTCCACGAGTCTTCCCTCTGCTCTGTCCTTCCTGACTTTTTGTATCTGAACTAAAACCTTCTGATCGGGAAGGACGCCTTTTACAAGCACCTTCCCGTCATTGGTCTCTACTATTCCTTTGTTGGGAAAATCAACTTTTTTTACAATACCTTCAATTAAATCTTTTTTCTTCACGATATAATTTCTTAGCTTTCCTTGATGAAATCATCGTCATCGAAATCGTCATCAAAATCGTCGAAATCGTCATCATAATAATCATCTTCAAATGCAGGTGTCATATAACGATAAACCAGATATGAGATGATAGCAACAGCTGAAATTGAGCCAAGTACGGCTAAAGCCCAGAGGATAACATTGGAAGGCTTCTTGGCGTTGGCCGCTTCTCTCTTGTCAAGTAACTCGTTGATACGTGTCATTTCGATGATGTCATCAATCTTAGATTTTACTTCCATGGTAACCCCTTTCTCATAAAAAAAATTTCGCTATCATTAGTATAACATTAATAACGTACGAACAAGAAAATTTTTAATTCCCCGCCTGTACCCCGGTAATCCTTATGTCACTGTTCACTCGCATGCAGCTCGCTCCAGTAACCAGGTATGAAAATCCTAACTCTCTCAAAGCTTCTTCAGCTTCGCAAAAGCTGCATACATGATCTTCTGTCCGCAGTCGTCAAACTCCACAGTAACCTTATAATCTCGTGGTCCCTCTTCAAGAGATGTGACTGTGCCTGCTCCGTACTTTATGTGAGATACTCTGTCCCCTTCATCATAGTCAGGCTTACCTGTCTTTAAAGGCATTCCCTTTGACAGTCCAGCCATAGCTCCCTTTGTATAGGTCTTTGCTGCGCCTGCGATATATGGCTTATCACTTGGTACAGCCCTTGGAATACTTTTAGCAGGCTTTGGTTTTGCCTTAAGCTTGTAGGAATTTGCCAGATCAGATCTGCCACTTCCCGAAGAACTCGCAGTTGACTGGCTGCTCTTCCTGAAAGCATCAGCATACTTTTTCTTAATGCCGGAATACCCTTCAGTATCATAGTCGTCTGATTGCCTGTTGGAATAAGCTGAGCTGCCGTCATAGGAGCTCTCCACACCTTCATACTCGTCAATGCTGTCTCCGTCATCATATAAAAATGCAGCTCTCTCGGAAACATTCTTTTTTTCCAGAAGTTCTGCCGGAATCTCGGAAACAAAGCGGCTCAGGCGATTATAGGTAGTCTCGCCCCTTACCATACGGCGCTTTGCAGCTGTAAGAGTAAGATATTTCTTGGCCCTGGTAATGCCAACGTAGGCAAGCCTTCTCTCTTCTTCCATTCCCTCCGGATCGGAATCCTCGCTCTGCAAAGTCATAAAGCTTGGGAAAACACCTTCTTCCATTCCTGCCAGATAAACGTGCTCAAACTCCAGTCCCTTTGCACTGTGGAGAGTCATAAGAAGAACCTTCTCGTTGTCCTCTCCTATCCTGTCTATATCTGCCACCAAGGCAACCTCTTCAAGGAAGCCTGAAAGAGTAGGCAGTTCTATCTCTTCATTTTCCTCATAGGCAGCCACTTTGGAAATAAGTTCGTCTACGTTCTGGGCTCTGTCATTGTCACCGGAATCATCATCCTCATCGAGGGTCTTCAGATATTCCATATATCCCACAACATCGATCACATCCTTTAGGAGTTCTTCTATGGACATGGTCTTTTGTTTGGTCCTGAAGCCGCGGATCATGGTAACAAAATCCTTTAATTTGGAAGCACTTCTGCTTACGGCAATTATCTGATCTGCCTCGCATAAAGCATCGTAAAAACTTATATGCCTCTCATCCGCATAATTCTGCACATAATCTATCGTTGTGGCACCTATGCCTCTTTTTGGCACGTTGATGATTCTTTTTACCGCCACATCATCATTACCGTTATCAATAGTCTTAAGGTATGCCAAAAGATCTTTTATCTCACGCCTTGCATAGAAATTGGTTCCACCAACAATGTCATAGGGTATACCTTCTACAACAAAACGCTCTTCCAAAAGTCTCGACTGAGCATTGGTCCTGTACAAAACAGCCACTTCGTCATAGGATAACTTGCCGTTTCTCTTAAGCTTGCCGATATCCGAGGCAATAAACTCGGCTTCGTCATAGGCTGTATCGAACTGGCAAAGCTTTACCTTTTCCCCGTCCTTCTCATCAGTCCAAAGAGCCTTGTCCTTTCTGCCATAATTGTGTCTGATAACTGAATTGGCCGCATCCAGGATCTGCTGGGTTGACCTGTAGTTCTGCTCAAGCTTTATCACTGTAGCATTTGGATAAACCTTTTCAAAATCAAGGATATTTCTGATATTTGCTCCTCTGAATCTGTAGATACTCTGATCGTCGTCACCTACAACACAGAGGTTTCTGTATTTGTCCGCCAGAAGTCTAATCAGTTCGAACTGTGCGTTATTGGTGTCCTGATACTCATCCACCATAATATAACGAAACCTCTCCTGATAAGAATCAAGCACATCAGGACAGGCTCTGAATAGTTCTACAGTCTTAAAGATAAGGTCGTCGAAATCCATAGCATTATTCTTTTTAAGAGTATTCTGATACTCAGTATATGCCTTGGAAATCTTGACCTTTATAAAATCATTCTGTGTAGAAAGAGCGTATTCCTCCGGTGAAACCAGGTTATCCTTACACTTTGAAATGCTTCCCATGATATTGCGAAGCTTAAGTGTAGTAGTCTCGAGCTGATATTTCTTGCAGATTTCCTTCATCACGGTCTTGGAATCATCTGTATCATAGATAGTAAAATTATTGCTGTAGCCAAGCTTATCAGCATATCTGCGAAGAATCCTCACACAGCTTGAATGAAAAGTTGAGACCCAGATGCTCTCTGCACCGAATCCAACGATTTTATCTACTCTCTCTCTCATCTCCCCTGCGGCTTTATTGGTGAAAGTGATTGCCATAATATTCCAGGGGTTTGTATTGCATTCATCTATAAGGTATGCAACCCTGTGGGTTAAAACTCTTGTTTTTCCGGAACCGGCTCCCGCCAGAATCAACACCGGACCGTCAGTCTGTAATACAGCCTTTTTTTGCTGCAAATTAAGTGTATCGTAAATTCCCATTAAAAATCTTATTTCTCCTTGCCTTTCTCCTTGCCTTTGTCCTTGCCTTTATCTTTATCTTTTTCCTTGGCTTTACTCTTTGCCTTTTCTTTTTCCTTGGCTTCGGTAATGTTATCAAGCATCTTTTCAATCAAAAGCTTTTTAACATAAACATCATAGGATAATAACGCGATAAAAGAGAACAGCTGCATGCTCTTTTTCTCTTCCTCGCTAAGGTCATTATCATTAAAAGTCTGTACTGACCTCTGGTACTTCTTTTTAAGGTCCTCAATAACAGGCTCAAGTTCCTCTATCTGAAGCTCATAAGCCGTCTCATATATCCTGCTTAAGTTCAGTTCGTCATCACTTACATGGAACCTTGCCTTAAGGGGCTCCAATAAAGTCTGAATATCATTTATGGACAAAATATTCTTAAGATAATAGATAAAGATCAAAAGTATCAGATGATCCTTTGAATATTTCTTCCTGATGGGAGGTGGCAAAAGATCATTCTTTGCATAGTTATTGATCATGGTCTTAGTCAGGATTTTGTCTGACTCCGGATGCCTTGTGGTCTTTTTAAGCCTCTCATCCATGAAAGTTGTAAGCTGGTCCATATACAGATCGATATTAGGAAGTTCATCCAGGGATATTGCATCAATTCTTCCCAGGGATGCTATGACGCTATTCATCAGATCATCATTATCAATAGTCATTACTGCTCCGTTTCCTGTTTACGCTCTCTTGCCATATTTCTCATCTCAAGAGCATTTAAAAGTGTAGTTTCGGTAATCTCTTCTCCTCCGAGAAGCCTTGCCAGTTCTCTATTTCCGCCTTCTTCATCCAAGGCAAAAATATTTGTGACGGTCCTGCCATCCATAAGCCCCTTTTCAATCATGAAATGGGTATCTGCCATAGCAGCAATCTGCGGAAGATGCGTAATACAGATGATCTGGTGTGCTTTGGACAGCTCTCCCAGCTTTGCCGAAACCTTCCAGGCCGTCTTACCGCTTATTCCGGCGTCAATCTCATCGAAAATAAGTGTACTGATATCATCCTTATCAGCAACCACAGTTTTGAGTGCCAGCATAATTCTGGAAAGCTCACCACCGCTTGCAATCTTCTCAAGAGGTCTCATGTCCTCACCGGGGTTGGTTGATATCATAAACTCTACATCATCATAACCCTTTGAGGTAACGTTCTCCTCATTACTTCGAACATCGATCTTAAATCTGACATCCAGGAAATTAAGATCAATAAGGGCATCTTTGAGCTTTTTCTCAAGGCTCTCTGCGCCTTTTTTTCTGACTTCAGAAATAGACTTACAGAGCTTAAGGGCTTTAAGTCTGCTCTCCTCAAGTTCTTTGGTCAGTCTGTCCCTGTGAGCATCAAGATCAGAAAGAGCACCAAGCCTTGTCTCCTTTTCTGAAAGAGCTTCAAGAACCGCTTCTATGCTTCCGCCATATTTATCCTTAAGATGATTTATGACATTAAGCCGATCCTCTGTCTCTTTAAACTCCTCATCATCAAATTCCAGATCATCAAGATATGCTGAAATTGAATGATTAAAGTCTGTTAAAAGATTCTCTACATCCGACAACTGGGATAAAATATCCTCCAGTTCCTTGTCGTAGCCTGCAACGGAGCCAAGCTCCCTGACGGCTCTTCCTATCATATCAGAAGCGTTTTCATCGCCTTCCCCGGAACCTGTAAGTAAATAAGCATATCCTGCGGCCTCTGAAATTTTCCGGGAGTTGACCATTTTCCTGTAGATGCTCTCAAGCTTTTCATCCTCACCGGGAACTAAAGATGCCTCTGTAATCTCCTGCACTTCGAACTCAA
Source organism: Butyrivibrio sp. (assembly GCA_017413105.1). Classification (GTDB taxonomy): domain Bacteria; phylum Bacillota; class Clostridia; order Lachnospirales; family Lachnospiraceae; genus Butyrivibrio. Next base: position 6,929 of record JAFPVA010000232.1, read on the forward strand.
GAAGCTCCTGCTCCCTGATTCTGGCGTTCTCGTCGATATCAGTCTCTGAAAGCTCATCCTGAATCTTTCTGATATTGTTGCACTCAAAACTCAGCTTGCCAAAAAACTCCTCAAGCCCATCCATACAATAATCATCAAGAATCTCAAGATGTTTCTTTTTGCTGAGAAGTTCCTGATGATCATTCTGACCGTGGATATTTATTAGAATATTCGAAATATCTTTGAGCTGTCTGGCTGTAACAGACTCCCCACAGACCTTTGAAATACTCCTCCCCTGCATGAGCTTCCTTTGGATAACTACAGTTCCATCCTCTTCAATCGGGATGTCCATTTCTTCAAGCAGCTTTCTCTGAAGCTCACTTTCAATTCCAAAGACAAGTTCTACAAGTGCATATTCCTCCCCGGTTCTGATAAGTCCCGGATCTGCCTTGCCCCCAAGAGCAAGATTAACAGATCCGATAACCACAGATTTTCCCGCACCGGTTTCTCCGGTCAGGATATTAAGCCCCTTTGAGAACTCAATCTCCTGCTCCTTGATAAGAGCAAGATTCTTAACGTGTAAACTATATAACATATTTTTCTCCTCGTATCTACCATAAATTCTTATAGATATGAGAACCCCGCCTTTTTTCTATATAAACATGGAAAAATTATCTGAGCATTTCTCTGAATCTTTCCATAACTAAAACAGCTTCTTCGCTGGTTTTAATAGCAATCATTATAGTATCATCACCGGCAATACAGCCAACAACTTCCGGAAGGTCCAGAGCGTCAATAGCTGTAGCCAGTGCCATAGCCATTCCTGAAACAGTCCTTATTACAAGGATGTTCTGAGCAACGTCCATACTCACATAACCGGCCTTTAGTACACTTATGTATTTATCCTGCATAGCTTCGCTGTCAGCAGTTGAATAGACGTATTTCTGTCTTCCATCCTCAGTCACCTGTTTACTGAGTTTCATCTGCCTTATGTCCCTTGAAACAGTGGCCTGAGTAACATCATAGCCAGCCTCTTTTAAGAGACATGCAAGCTGTTCCTGAGTTTCAACATCATTTCTGGCAATAATCTCAATAATCTTATCATGCCTTGATCTCTTCATCGCGTTTTTCTCCTTTACTTTAAAAAGCAAGTGCATGCTTTATTTATCAAACTTTTTACCAAGAACTTCCAATAAGCTGACCTTATTAAGTCTTATTATTCTTGTCCGTTTATTTGATTTCTCTATGCTGATCCTGTCTCCTGTGGTCATATCTATTCTTCCGCTTCCGTCAAAATAGGCAACCACATTTTGAGCAGCACCATCCCTTCCTTCTCTTATGACAATCTCTATCCTGGTCTCATCTGAAAGTACCATGGCTCTTGAAGCAAGAGTGTGAGGACAGATAGGCGTAATAAGTATCATATTTGCTGACGGCTCCACGATAGGACCTCCGGCAGACATGCTGTAGCCCGTAGAACCGGTAGGCGTGGAAATAATGATTCCATCCGCATGGTAATTGCACAAAAACAGGCCATTTACATATATATCAAAACTAATGGTAAGGATTGCACCAGCTCTTGATATGACAATATCGTTAAGAGCGTAGTCGTTTTTTTCTCCCGCACATCCATAGAGCATCATTCGATCTTCTATCTCATAATCCCCGGCAAGGATTCGCGAAAGCGCTTCGTCAACATTTGTCTTTTCGACTTCTGCAAGGTATCCAAGAGTACCAAGGTTAACACCAATAAGCGGAATATCGCTGTAAGCAGCACTTCTGGCAGCCTGAAGCATAGTACCGTCTCCGCCAAGAACAATACAGCACTCAGTATCCTCAGGGATATAGCTCATGTACTCCCTTCCCTCACGATGCTTGACATTGTTTTCCTTCTTTTCAGCAATAATACAATTCTTGCCGTGGTTCTCAAGGTATTCCTTGATATGCATTGTCATGGCAAGGTCTTTATCCTTGCTCTTATTTGTAACGATGCAAAAACGTTCCATTTACCAATACCTACTTTTTTCAGCTCTTATCAAGACTTCCGTGTGCCTTTAAAACTATATCGGAGATAAGTTTTTCCATATCCTGTGTATGGGAATAGCCATCTCCGCTTTCTTCGGTACTCTTCAGAAGTCTTTCCCCATCAGCTTCTGTCATCTCAAGAACACTTTCATTCATATCAGGGTTCTTCATGATATGAACAAGATATTCTATATTTCCCTCCGGTCCCTTTATGGGAGAATAATCCAGGTGCAAAACATCAAACCCGGCAATATGCACGAAATCAACGATTCTGTGGACTACTTCCTCATGAACCTTTGGATCTCTTACAACTCCCTTTTTTCCGACCTTGTCCTTGCCTGCCTCAAACTGTGGCTTAATGAGGCAAACCATCTGACCTCCATCCTTAAGAAGCTTTCTGGCCGGAAGAAGTATCTTTGTAAGTGAGATAAAAGATACATCACAGGATGCAAAATCAAGATCATCCTCAATATCATCCCTGACCATATATCTGAAATTGGTCTTCTCCATGCAGACTACTCTGTCATCGCTTCGAAGCTTCCAATCCAGCTGACCGTGACCCACATCCACGGAATAGACTTTTTTTGCCCCGTTTTGGAGCATACAGTCCGTAAAACCGCCGGTAGATGCGCCGATATCCATGCACACTTTATCTTCCAGTGAAAACCCGAAATTATTAACTGCTTTTTCAAGCTTTAATCCGCCGCGGCTGACATAGGGAAGTGTATCCCCTCTGACTTCCAGTGAGGTGATCTTTTCCTCATCAAAGGAAGTTCCCGGCTTATCCTCTCTCTGACCGTTAACAAAAACGTCTCCTGCCATTATGAGGGTTTTGGCTTTTTCTCTTGAAGGCGCTAGTCCTCTGTTTACTAAAAGAACATCAAGCCTTTCTTTTCCTTTTGCCATAAATCATCCTTATCTGTTTATCTCGTTTATTACTCTCTTTGCCACCGATTCAGCATCCATTGAAAGTTCTTTTAATAGCTTATCCACGCTTCCGTGGGTAACAAACTGATCCGGAATAGCGATGCTAAGAACATTTACATCCAGTCTGTTATCCATCACATAATCTTTGACCTTCTCGCCATAACCACCGGAAGCCACATTTTCTTCCATGGTTACAAAAAGCTTGTGGCTCTTGCTGGCAATCTTGAGGTAGTCCGTATCGATTGGCTTAACGAACCTTGCATTTACAAGTGAACAGTTTATTCCACTATCCTTAAGGATTTCTCTTGTCTTTTCCGCAATCTTCACCATACTGCCAACTGCAAAAAGACATACATCCTTCTCTTCGTAGATTGGCTCGCATTTACCATATTCAACGGGCGCCCTAAAGCTCTTTAATCCGTCGTAGGCATTACCTCTTGGATATCTGACTGTTGTCGGGCCGTTATGGTCCACCGCAAATTTGAGCATATCAGAAAGCTCCCACTTGTTCTTTGGAGCCATAATGGTCATATTTGGCATACTCGACATATAGGAAAGATCAAATATTCCCTGATGTGTCTCACCATCACTTCCGACAAGTCCTGCCCTGTCCACAGCAAATGTCACCGGAAGATTCTGCAGGCAGACATCCTCAAGGATCTGGTCATAGGCCCTCTGAAGGAATGATGAATATACAGCAAAAACAGGCTTATACCCACCGATAGCCATGCCTGCCGCAAAAGTAACGGCATGTTCCTCTGCTATACCTGCATCTATGAATCTGTCAGGATACATATTCCTAAAGCGCTTTAATCCGGTTCCGTCAGCCATGGCAGCTGTGATTGCCACAACCTTCTCGTCCCTTGCTCCAAGCTTGCACATAACTGTGCTAAAGATATCCTGATAATTAGCAGTAGTCCTTGGATTGCTTGGAAGGCCGTTCTCTATAAGGAAAGGTTCTGTTCCGTGGAATCTGGCAGGATGCCTTTCAGCAGGTTCATATCCTTTTCCCTTCTTGGTCATGACATGGATCATAACCGTCTTTTTTACCTTCTTGGCCTCTTTTAGTATCTTTACAAGTTCCTCTGTATTATGACCATCAACCGGTCCAAGATAGGTTATTCCCAGATTTTCAAAGACCATACCGGGCACAAAGAGCTGTTTAAAGCTGTTCTTGGCCTTTCTGATGCTGCTTACGATCTTTGGGCTTGAATCCTTGATCTGAGCATAAACATCCTCTTTAAGATTAAGATATCCATCGGCAGTGCGGACGTTATTGAGATACTTTCTCATGCCGCCAACACTCTCTGAAATAGACATCTCATTGTCATTTAGAATGATGATATAGTTGGTATCCAACTTGCCGGCGTTATTAAGAGCTTCATAGGCAAGACCTCCGGTAAGGGAGCCATCGCCGATCACAGATACTACCGTGTAATCCTCGCCCTTGAGATCCCTGGCCTTTACCATACCAAGTCCTGCAGAGATTGATGTAGAACTGTGGCCGGTGTCAAAACAGTCAGAGTCCGACTCGCATCTCTTTGGAAAGCCACTCATGCCGCCGTACTGGCGAAGGCTGTCAAACTGATCCTTTCTGCCTGTCAAAAGCTTATGGGTATAGCACTGATGACCAACATCCCATATTATCTTATCCTTTGGCAGATCAAGGACCACATGCAAAGCCATGGTAAGCTCAACAACACCGAGATTTGAAGCCAGATGACCTCCGGTAACCGATATTTTATTTATTAGATAATCTCGAATTTCCTGAGCAAGTTCAGGATACTCAGACTTGGCAATATACTTGATATCCCCAGTCTCATTTATATTATCAAGAAGCATTTTTTCGCTCCCTTTCTACTTCTTACGATATATAAGATACTCGAACAGCCCGGCCAAAAAGCTGTCTCCAAAGCCAAGTTCCTGCAAAATTGCCTCCGCTTCCTCCGACAGTTCTTTTACCTTTGCTTTTGCATTATCCATCCCATAAAGACTAACATAAGTGCTCTTATTGTTCTTCTCGTCAGAGCCAATCGGTTTTCCAAGCTCCTCCTGAGTACTTGTAATATCCAGAATGTCATCCTGTATCTGGAAAGCAATGCCAACATTACTGCCGGCTTTTTCCATGAGGTCTACTTCTTTTTTGCCGGCACCGGCTAGAAGAGCCCCTATCATAAGACTGCACTCAATGAGAGCGCCGGTCTTATTTTCATCGATGTAGTGGAGAATGTCCTTCATTTTGTCTTCAGGAACACCGCTTGCATTCTCTGCCATAATATCTGCGCATTGTCCGCCAACCATTCCCTTTATTCCGGCTTTTTTGCCAAGGATACTTAGGGCCTCGAGATATCTGTTGGAGCAGTCTCCATCATAATAAACAAGCTCTTTTCCCCTGATAGCACCGGAAATAGCAGTCTCGAACGCAAGATTTAAAAGTCCGTCTCCCGCAAGAGTTGCCATACCTGCCCCATATACAGCATGGGTGGTCTTTCTGCCTCTTCTGTACTCGTCATTATCCATGGCAGGCAGGTCATCATGCACCAAAGAATATGTATGGATCATCTCCAAAGCCGTAGCGAAGGGCTTAACAACTGAAATATCTGCATCCTCCCCTGCAAAGAGCCTGAAAGCCTCAAGCATCATTACAGGCCGAAGTCTCTTTCCTCCTGCCAGCAGAGAATAATTGATGGCACTTACAACTTCATCCGCATAGCCATCCTCTTTAGGAAGATTTTCCTTAAGAATTTCCTCTACTTCAGCCGCCTTTTCAGACAACTTCTTCTCAACATCCCTGTCCATATTATTTAAACTCCTCCAAAGATCCGTCTCCTGCAATCTTAAGAACCTTCTGCTCAACCTCTTCAATTGCCTCGTGACAGAGCTTTAACAGCTTCATTCCTTCCTGGTACTGAGAAAAAGAATCCTCAAGAGAAATGTCGTCTGCTTCCAGTGCTTCTATCTTTTCTTCAATCTGAGCAAAAGCTTCCTCTACGGAAAACTTCTTCTCTTCATTTATCTCTGTTATCTTAGCTGCCATATCCACCTCGATCATCTACATTCTTTTTATCCAGAGAGCCAACTCAAACAAGTTTCACTCGCTTAGATACTCAGCCGATTTTACGTCCGTAACCTTTGTACTGATAATTCCGTCCGAAACATAGACCACAAGATCATCGCCTTTCTTTACCTTCTCTATACTTCTGATATTCTCACCTTTATCGCTCTCAACATAAGAATATCCGCCCTTTAGTCTGTCCAGTGGTGAAAGTCCTTTTAGTTTTTCTATATCAATCTCAAGCCTGTGTCTTAACTCAAGAAGCTTTCTGTCCATAAGATTCTGCAGGCTGTCCTGATACTGATCAAGCCTTAGGAGCCTGTCTTTTATTCTTCCTGTCGGACTAAGAAGCCTTAAGCTCTCTTTATATTTGCTCTCAAGCATTTTAAGAGCACTGACTTTTCTATTCATAGCTTTTGTCAGGGTAAAAGAATAATCTTCCAAATCCTGCAAAAACCTGCTGTATTCATAAACAGCCAGTTCCGCTGCCGCTGACGGTGTGGGCGCACGCCTGTCAGCTACATAATCTGCTATTGTAGTATCCGTTTCGTGTCCAACTGCTGAAATAATTGGAATCGGGCAGTCAAAAATGGCCTGGGCGACCACTTCCTCATTGAAAGCCCATAAATCTTCAATAGAACCTCCACCACGTCCCACAATAATAACATCTACATTACTTTGAGTAAGAACCTCAATTCCTCTGACGATGCTCTCGGGAGCCTGATCCCCCTGGACTATGGCAGGATAAAGAATTATCTGAATATGAGGATTTCTCCTGGTTGCAACATTTATTATATCCCGTACCGCTGCACCAGTAGGAGCTGTAACAACACCGAGAGTTTTTATATACGATGGAATCTGCTGTTTGTACTCTTCAGCAAACATGCCGGATTCCCTGAGCCTTTTTTTCAGCTCTTCAAAGCGCTCATAAAGAGCACCTGCTCCATCAAGTTCAATCTGCCTTGCATAGAGCTGGTACTTTCCATCTCGCTCATATACATCTACGCTACCCGAAACCTTGACCTGCTGACCCTCCTGCATATTAAACTTAAGGCCGCCTTTTTCCCTGTCTCCGCGGAACATAACGCAGGCAATAGCTCCGCCCTGATCCTTAAGTGTGAAATATATATGACCTGAGGAGTGGTATTTACAGTTACTGACTTCTCCCTTTACTGTAATGGATCTTAGAAGAAAGTCCTGGGTAAACATATTCTTGATGTATGTATTAACCTGTGTGACTGTATATTCACTGCGCAAATTTAGCTAATACTCCATTCACAAATGCCGGAGAACCATCCTGTCCAAACTTCTTGGCAAGCTCAACGGCTTCATTGATAGCTACCCCAGCGGGTACGGATTCATCAAACTTGATCTCATATACAGCAAGTCTGATGATTGTAAGCTCAACCTTTGCCATTCTGCCAGTGTCCCAACCTTCAGTCTTCTCGTTGATGGCACTATCAATCTCAGGGAGCTTCTCTGCTATCTTCTCATATTTGTCTCTGATATAGTCAGCATCCGCCTTAGAAAACTCAAGATCACCTGTAGTGGTGAAGAGTTCCTCCTGCTCTGACATATCTTCTAAACTATTAAATTCAACACGAAAGAGCAGCTGAAAAATCTGCTCTCTCAGTTCTGATCTATTCATCATAATAAGTCCGTTCCTTTTGGTTATGCCTTAGGCATTGTAATTCCTGCAATCCTGATATTTACATCAGTAACCTCAAGACCTGTCATGTTCTCTATAGTGGATTTTACACGAGTCTGAGCCTGCTGGCAGGTAGCCGGGATGTTATAGCCATAAGCCATCATAAGTGCAAGGTCAACCTTAACCTCAGAAGCACTCACCATAACCTTAGCGCCCTTGCCAAGATTCTTGCGGCCAACCTTCTCAAGAGAATCGCTTGTATAATTGCCGGCCATAGCTGATACTCCATCAACCTCAAGAGCTGCAAGAACAGCTATTCTGGCAACTACATCATCCGCAATCTTAACTGATCCAATCTCTGCTAATTCTTTTCCCATTTAATATGCCTCTCCACAAACAATTAAATATATTATGAATAATTATACTACAAATATGCATATTTGTAACTATTCAGAGTTTCTTCCAAGCCAAAAGATAATAGTGTTGGTATCCGCAAAAGTAGTATATGACACAGAAGAAGTATCGCCCTGCAGATATTCAAACACGCCTCTCTGAGTAACAAGCTGATCAAACAGACTATCGTAAATTGTCTTGTCTGCACACTTTATTACAACATTATCGCTTCCATCAGCATATCTTCTTTCAAACAGCTCTTTTATCAGAGAAAGTTCCGTATTCGTAAAATACTCATCTTCCCTGACATAATAGTTGTCCTTCATGCTGCTGCACACAGGAAGATATATATCATCGGAAATTGTATGATTTTTAAGTATCTCATCAGTAGTCACATTGAGATAATCATAATTGACAGCAGGAAGTCTTGTAGAATCAGCGCTTTCACCATTTCCAACCTGATAGGAGGAATCTCCCCAGGTCGCATCGAAATGATAATAGGCGTCATTGCACTGTACAAGATTCCATGCATGTCGCACATTTCTGGATTTCTTGGTATTGACTGTTCCTGTGACCAGAGTGCATTTTATCCCCAGCTTATTCAAAAGATACTGAGCTGCCTTGGCATAACCGTTGCAAACGCTTCTCCTGTCTATGAAAACAGAGCAGATATTCTGATTATCCGGATTATCCGCATCATATTCAGTGTTTTCTATAAGATAGTCATACACGTATTTGACTGCGTAGTAGTCATCTGTGGATGAAGGTGCGCCTGCAAGACACTCATTAACAGCCTGATTTATCAGGGACTGCTTTCTGGCCGCTTCCTCAGGGCTGCATGTATAATTGCCTGAAAAGCTCACCTTCGTTATCACATCATCCACAGTATAATTGGTGTATTTGTACCCATCCACATAGAATATTTCCGGATGATCGATCATCACGTAGTTAAAAACAAGGTCTATTGCTTCACTGCTGATTGTAGAAACCGGAACATTTTCTGCCATAGTCTGTAAAATAGACAGTATCTCAACATAGAGATTTTTACCGGAAACAGTAAGTCTCTCGTAAGCATAGAGGCCTTCCTGCATCTCTTTTAACTTCGAAAGACTATCACTGTTTATTCCAGCTGCCTCTCTCGCAGCCTTCATTTCCTCATTGAGTTCATCTTCCGTAAGCTTTTTGTAAGAGGCAGCAAATGCCATATCCTCTGTACTTTCCGGGTTCTCAGGTTCAAGAGTCTCTGTTTCTTCCTGCCCTTTTTCCTGCTCTATACCGTAGTCGCCAGAAGGGTTACTGCCATCAGCAGCCTGACTACCTAAATCAGGAAAGCTGTCAGCAGCGGGATCATCCGTGGTCAGATTATCCAGAAATAACCCGGTATCCTCTGCTGTTGTATCAGCTTCTGCTACATTCTCATAATGATTAGGATCCTTTATCCCCAAAAGTTCCAGATATTCATCAACGCTGGAATACTGACAACCGGTTAAAAGAATTACCGACAACAGAATTCCTATAAAAGAAGCTTTTCTCACTCTTAGCGCCCCCTGATGAGCTAGTTAGTTCTTCTTAAACTCTGAAAGAACAAGTCCTTTATTTCTCTCCATAGTCATTCCGACACTCCACTCATTAATGAAAAGAAGAAGAGGTCTGTCATGCATATCCTTGATTTTCTTCATATCAGAGGTTCCTACAAGAGTGGACATGTCCACATCCTCATTATCTACCCATCTGATGTACTCATAAGGAAGATTTTCAAGAATTATATCTACATTGTACTCACTCTGGAGTCTGAATTTCAATACATCAAACTGAAGTACACCTACAACGCCAACGATGATCTCCTCAAGACCGGTATTAAACTCCTGGAAGATCTGGATAGCACCTTCCTGGGCAATCTGAGTAATACCCTTAACGAACTGCTTACGCTTCATGGTATCTACCTGACGAACTCTTGCAAAGTGTTCAGGCGCAAATGTAGGGATACCTTCATAGGTGATAGTATCCTTAGGCATACATACTGTATCGCCGATTGAAAAGATTCCGGGATCGAATACTCCCATGATATCTCCTGCGTAAGCCTCTGACAGGATCTTACGCTCATCCGCCATAAGCTGCTGAGGCTGCGACAGTCTCATCACCTTGCCACTCTGGACATGCTTAACTTCCTTGTCGGCATCATATCTTCCGGAACAGATTCTCATGAATGCGATTCTGTCTCTGTGAGCCTTGTTCATGTTGGCCTGAATCTTAAATACGAAGGCTGAAAAATCTCTCTCAAGAGGGTCAATCTTTTCACCATCTGCTGAAGTTCTTCCTGTTGGAGGTGTTGCCATCTTAAGGAAGTGATGAAGGAAAAGCTCAACGCCAAAGTTCTGAAGAGCTGAACCAAAAAATACCGGAGTAAGTTCCCCTGCCCTTACTTTCTCAAGATCATACTCAGCTCCGGCTCCATCAAGAAGCTCAATCTCACTCTGGAGTTTTTCGAAAGCATCCTGACCAACCTCTGCATCTATTCCCGCCTTGTCATCAAGAGCGATAAAGGTCTCTTTACCCTCTTTTGTTCCCTTCTGGGTCTCAGAGAAAGTAACAATATGACCTTCTCTTCTGTCATAGATACCCTTGAAATTCTTACCGGAACCAATAGGCCAGTTCATAGGGCATGTGGCAATACCAAGGTTATTCTCGATGTCATCAAGAAGATCAAAGGTATCCATAGCATCACGATCCAGCTTGTTGATAAAGGTAAAGATCGGAATATGGCTCATGGCGCAGACCTTAAAGAGCTTTCTTGTCTGTGCCTCTACACCCTTACTAGCATCAATAACCATGACTGCAGAGTCAGCTGCCATAAGTGTTCTGTAGGTATCCTCAGAGAAATCCTGGTGTCCGGGAGTATCAAGAATGTTGATACAGCAGCCCTCAAAGTTGAACTGAAGAACTGATGAGGTTACAGAAATACCTCTCTGTTTCTCAATCTCCATCCAGTCAGAAACAGCATGTCTTGCAGTTGCCTTACCCTTTACGCTTCCCGCCATATTTATGGCTCCACCGTAGAGAAGGAATTTTTCTGTAAGTGTTGTTTTTCCGGCATCCGGGTGGGAAATAATGGCAAAGGTACGACGCTTATTTATCTCATTTATTGTTTCTTTTGTATTACTCATATTGTATGTTCCTTACTTAATATGAGGCCGGTATGCACTGCATGCCGGCCCCCGTAACTAATCCAATTAATAATCCACATGGAACTTACGCCCTACTCTGTATGACCTCTCACAAGATTCAAAAAAACTCATCAAGTGATCTGTACATCGCTTCGCTCGTCGTAAGACGTTCGGACCAGACTCGATAAAGCCCTCGTCAAGTCCTCTAAACTTAGTTCTGAGCGCAATCCTTCATAGAGAAACTGATTCTGCCCATCTTGTCCTTGCCAAGGCAAACAACCTTAACTGTATCGCCAAGAGTAAGAACGTCTTCAACATGATCGATTCTCTCTTTGGAGATCTTGCTGATGTGAACCATGCCCTCTTTGCCAGGAGCAAACTCA
>JAFPVA010000233.1 GCA_017413105.1 Butyrivibrio sp.
CGCCACTCCCCACCAGATAGGAAATCCAACAATCACCTTGTTGTAGGAATCCATGTCTGATACTGTCCCTGCAATCTCAGGTCTCGCAGAAGGGTCATTCATCTCAACACTGCTCCTGCTCTGCTTGTTCATCCAGTTAAGGTCATCATCTGTATATATTTCTTTTGGCACTATTTCAAAGAAATCCCCGCCTGCAATACGGGCAATCTCTTCACCCACTTTTTTTGTCACACCGCTTGCTGAAAATACAGCAACTAAAGTTTTTTCTGCCATTTTAATTATCCTTTCCTTTATGCAAAACAAGCCTCTGACCTTTGAAGGTCAGAGACTTGTAAAAAATCAGTTCATCTTTCCACAGTTTCCGACCTTTTCTCCGGTAACGAAATACTCATAGGTCGGGAATTCAAACAATACCGGCTTAAAGGTATGATAGTCGATCTTGCCCTGCTCATTTAAAACTGCTTCATCGGCATAGGTAGCAAGTATCTTGCAGATAAAGTGGTCGAAGTTTTCAAGTTCATAGTTACCATCAACTTCGCACTCGATAGAAACCTTAGCTTCATCAATAATAGGTGCTCCATTTTCACCCATGGTCCATGCAAATACCTCAGACTTATCCTCTTTGTTTCCGCTGATTGTTCCCATCTTATCTGCCTTGGCAAGCCATGACTCATCTACTACATTTACAGAGAGTTTTTTATTCTCACGAATGCCCTTGTTGATATAATGTGCCTGTACCAGGGATACCATCAGATGACTGTGTGCCACAGTTCCTGCATGTGCTACAAGAGTCCATGTAGGTTTATCATTTACCATTGCTCCAACCACGATTACAGGGCATGGATATAATGCAAGTGTTGCTCCGATATTTTTCTTTGCCATATTATTTCATCTCCTTTTCCCAAAAACGAATTACATTAAGTTCCAGACTGTCTGCTACTTTTTCAAGTAATGCTACTTCCTCATCTGCAAGAGTAATATTTGCTGCTTTCACTGCATCAAGCACCTGATTTTCCTTTGTCACACCGATAATAGGAAGGGTTCCCTTTGCGATTGCCCATGCCACAGGAATCTGTGCCATGCCTACGCCATATTTATCTGCCAGTTTCTTAAGCTCGCCGTTTAATATCTCCAACTTATCAAGTACAGGATTATATGTTTCTGCTCTTGCTGAGCCTTCCGGCATAGGATGCTTTGTATCATACTTTCCTGATAATGCACCCTGTTCAAGGACCATATATGCAAAGAAAGTAATGTCATTCTCTTTGCAATAGTCAAGGATTCCTGAATCCTCTGATGATCTGTTGATCAGACTGTAATGATTCTGTACTGCCGACAACTTAAGACCGTGAGCCTTAAGAATCTCATTTGCCTGTTTGATCTCAGAAAGATTATGGTTAGATACTCCAAGGAGAGGAACATTATCTTTTCCCTCAAAATATTTAGCAAGCTCTTCCGTCCACTTGGGTGCACCTGACACGTTATGGATCCAATAAACATCAAACCTGTCCAAATCCATAAGACCAAGCTGCATCTCGATCATATCCTTCATCGCAGTAGCCGAAGATGCATCAGCACACTGTGGAGTGAATTTATCGGAAATGAGGTAAGACTCCCTTGGCAGACCTTTAAGAAATCCTGCAAGTACCTTCTCTGATGTTCCCATGCCATAAGCATAGGCTGTATCCCAAAGGTTAAGTCCATTTTCCATTGCCGTGTCAAAAATAGGCTTAAGGCTCTCTGCTGTAAGATTGTTTCCAAATGTTCCGTCGTTGCCCCATGCCCATGCACCAAGAGCGATCTTAGGTAAATTTGCCATTTTAGTTTTCCTCCTTGAAATTAGTGTTTTTATTAGTCTGCCTCGCTTTATAAAAGCTTCAGCAGGCAGTTATTTGTTATCTCAAAAATGGACTGATATACATAGTCCACATTTGCCTGTTTCATGGCTTCCATCTGTTTATCCGTTACTGCGGTATAAGGATAAATACCAAACATAAAAGGGAAGAATACATATATAAAATCCTGAATCTCCTGCACCGATTTCTCCGGACAGAACTTTGTGATTATCCTACATACATTTTTCATAGACTCGCCATAAGCTACCTTAAAAGATGTAAGAAGTTCAGGTCTGCTGTTTTCCTCCATATCATAGTTATTCATGGAGAGAAGTTTTAGCAGTTGCTGCCTGTTTGCTATGGATGATGCAAGCTTGTTTGCAAGCTGCTCCTTGGAAAGCTTCTCATTTTCCTGAAGAATAGACTGTAATTCTTCATTCCAACGAATGTACTCCCTTTCAAAAAGAGCTAAAAATATCTCCTCTTTGGTCTGGTAGTAGTTATATATTGTCGGTCTTGAGAAGGATGTTTCATTCCCGATCTCTTTAAGAGTAATATCTTTAAAGCTCATGGTCTGATACAGCTTCTCGCAGGCACTTATGATTTCTTCTTTTCTTGCTGCGGTTCTTTCCGGTGATCCTTTTGGCATATATCTGTCTCCTGATTTTTTATTCTGACTCCGTGTCAATATGAATTATAATCATTTTCTGACACCGTGTCAATATGTATTTTTTTAATCAAAAAGACGCACAGAGACTAAACTCTGCACGCCTGATAGGTCTTTTCTATATTACTATTTTTTATTTCCTGTCTTGCTCTTTCTTATATAGAACTAAAAACATCTGTCAAAACCGCTATGCCCTGCTTCCCAACAATGCATTCATTTACCCCAAAAGCCTTAGTCTTTAATATCCGGAAGCTTTATATATGTAATCAAACCTCTTATGGAAAGCATCAGGCATACAAGGCCTGTGATGTAATACCAGGGATTTGCACTAAATGAAAAGAAATCAGGTGCAATCGCAAGCCACATATTACACCAGGGGTTAAAAGATACAACCGCCACGCAAATGAATACAATATGAAGAAGCAGGCTATGCCCCTTCCTATACCCTCTTTTTGCAAGCACAAGTCCTGGGATTGTTGTGATTAGAACCTGTGTGAATATCCAAAACTTCCACATTGTACTGTCGTGTAATTCAAATCTCAGCAGGTTTAGGGACACATATGAAAGCAGCACCTGAATAACAACATCCGTCATACGGGTTTTAAATGGAGTTCCCGGTTTCCAATTTATATCTTTTTCATAAGTAAGGGCTCTTTGCAGGAGTGTTTTTATCAGATACTTTCTCTTCTCTGCCTGTTCCATACCAACACCTTCTTACTCTATGATCTGTACTCTTCCAGGTTTTCTCGGCTTGCTGACCGGCTGTTCTCCGTCGATATATCCGAGAACCACAAAGCCTTGACATATATAATTATCAGGTACGCCCCATTCTTTCATAAGTGCCCAGCCCTCTTCACTGTCAAAAGTCTCTTCGCCCCTGGAGATGATGCAGGATGCGATGCCAAGCTCTGTAGCCTGCAACAAAATGTTTTCTGCCATGCAGAAAGCGTCCGCAGTCTTAAACAGGAAATTTCCCTGTGAAAAGATTGCTATAACTGTCGGTGCTCCGTAGAAGCCATCCTTCATTGTCGGATCATCAATGACACTGGGCTGCTCCTTCGACACATAAGAACCAACAAGGTTTCCCCTGTTAAACTTCGCAAGGTTCATGATACCAAGCTTTCTTGTCAGCTCCCTATTGTGAAGAGCCACCATCATGCTGCGCTGCCCACCGCCTGCATTCGGCGCATAGTTTCCTGCTTCGAGAATCTTCTCAAGATCCTCACGACTGATCTGTTCATCCGTATACTTCCTGATCGAATGTCTGCTCTTAATGATATCCATCAACATGATAACACCTCCCCTGTGATCTCGTTCTTTATTTTCCAGCACTGCGGATCCGCAGCGTAAAAATCTCCGTTTGTTCCTTTTGCGACTGCAGGACATCCCCTGCACCAGGGCTTTAATTCACACTTAGAACATTTACTGAACTTCTCATACTCTCTGTAACTCTCCATCTGGCATACCCAAACATCCGCAAGTCTTTCTTCAAATACGTTTCCTACTTTACTCTCTGCTACTCTTCGGCATGCATAGATATCGCCATTAGGAAGGATCGTGATATGGCAGTTTCCGCAGTTACATCCGCCATATATCATTCCCTCTTTTGCGTTCTTGGGAATCTTAAACTCACCGGTCTCATATTCATAAAGCGTCCAAAGGTGATCCTTCTTGTTAAAGTATGTCTCACATCCTTCTGCTTCGTATTCTTTGAACTTATTGTCACAGGCAGCCAGAAGCTCTCTGTATTCCTGTGCGGTCATGCTGGCATCCAGATCTCCGCCGCTCGGTACATACCGTGAAAAAGCGAATACGTTAGCACCTGCCTTTACCACTTCATCAATGATCCCCGGAACTTCCATGCGGTTTGTTTTTGAAACCGTAGTCATGATAACGCTTCGGATCCCTGCCTTATTGATGCATGCGATCTTTTCAAGCGTACAGTCAAAGGAGCCCGGCTTTCTGAACCAGTCATGAGTCTCTCTGAGGCCATCAAGAGAAAGCTGATATTTCTCACATCCATAGCCCTTTAGTTCCATGCATACCTGATCGTTTAGGTGGAAGGGGTTTCCAAGGATCGTAAACCCTATCTCATGTTCTTTTAAGAGTCC
>JAFPVA010000234.1 GCA_017413105.1 Butyrivibrio sp.
GCTTTGTGCCAAATGGAACGCAAGAACCGTCCCCTCGTTCCACCTACGTCTCACAAAACACATCAAAAAGAGGAATAATCATGGAAAAATGGGCAAGAATTAAATACACACCAAATCTCCCCTTAGGGGAAAACAGAAAATACGTCACCGCCAGCAAGGAACACATAGACCTGTCCTGTGCTGCGGCCTGTGAAGGCATGGTTCTGCTTAAAAATGAGAAGTCAGTTCTTCCTATAAAGAAGGGCAGCAGAGTGGCGCTTTTTGGCAAAGGAACCTTTGACTATGTAAAGGGCGGCGGTGGAAGCGGTGATGTTACTGTGCCCTATATCAGAAACCTCTATGAGGGACTTTCTGAGTTTTCCGGCGATATAGCTATCTATGATAAATCGGTTTCTTTTTACAAGGATTACGTAAGAGAGCAGTACAAGCAGGGCATCGTGCCCGGCATGATAAAAGAGCCTGCCCTTCCTGAGGACATTTTTTCGGATGCGGCAGCTTATACAGATACTGCAATTATCTCAATCAGCAGATTTTCCGGCGAGGGCTGGGACAGAAAGGCTGCCGGCGTGGACCGTGAGATAAAGTGTGAGGCGGTTGACCTGGTTGCCATGGGCGACAAGGTCTTTGACCACGGCGATTTCTATCTCACAAATGCTGAGAAGAAGATGGTTAAGCAGGTAAAAGAGAATTTCTCAAATGTAATAGTAGTGATGAATGTTGGCGGCGTGGTTGATACCAGCTGGTTTAAGGACGACGAGGAAATCTCTGCGGTTCTCATGGCATGGCAGGGCGGAATTGAGGGAGGCCTTGCGGCGGCAAAGCTCCTTCTTGGAAAAGAAAATCCATCCGGAAAACTGGCAGATACATTCGCAGCAAAACTTGAGGACTATCCTTCTACAGAAGGCTTCCACGAGGACGATGAATACGTGGACTATATAGAGGACATCTATGTGGGCTACAGGTATTTTGAGACAATTCCCGGAGCTTCCAAAAAGGTTAATTATCCCTTTGGCTTTGGTCTTTCCTACACCACCTTCATTCTGGAAAATCCAAAGGCGGAAGCCATCGTACTTGAAACCCAAACCGATTCCGCTTCCAAATCCTCAAAAACTTCCAAGAAAGACAGCGACAATTCCGCAGATCTTGCCGACGGCATTGTTGCCAGTGTGACAGTTACCAATATTGGGAAGACCCCGGGAAAAGAGGTAGTGCAGCTTTACTACAGCGCGCCTTCCGGAAAGCTGGGCAAGCCCGCAAAAGTTCTCGGAGGCTACGCAAAGACCAGGCTCCTTCAGCCAGGCGAGAGTCAGAGGATTACCATAGCTCTTTATATGGCGGACATGGCTTCCTACGACGATCTGGGAAAGGTCAAAAAGGCCGCATGGATTCTGGAAAAGGGCAGCTATGAGTTCTTTATCGGAACCTCTGTAAGGGATGTAAAAAAGCTGGATTACGAATACAAGCTATCTAAGAATATAGTCGTAGAGCAGGTTACAAACAAACTTGTTCCGACATCGCTAAAAAAGCGTATGCTCGCCGACGGAAGCTTCGAGGAGCTTCCTCAGACAAACCCTGTGGATACCTACGCCACTATTTTCCCCAGGGAAAAGAACTGGCAGGAGAAGGTATGCAGGTTCCCGGCCGTGAGACCGCAGGAGAGAGTGCAGATTGTCTGGGACAAAAGTGCAGACGACAAAAAGACTTTCATGGACGTGGCAAAATGCACACTTTCATTGGAAGATTTCATGAAAGAGCTTAGTGATGAACAGCTGGCGAGCCTTTTAGGAGGTCAGCCAAATACCGGAATGGCAAATACCTTTGGTTATGGCAATCTCCCTGAGGCGGGTGTGCCCTCAGCGCAGACCTGTGATGGTCCTGCAGGAGTCAGGATTGCCCCGGAGGTTGGCGTTTCCACGACAGCCTTCCCCTGTTCGACGCTTCTTGCCTGCACCTGGAATGAGGACATCTGCTATCAGGTGGGCGTAGCCGGAGGCGAGGAAGCCAAGGAGTGCAATTTTGCTGCATGGCTCACCCCAGCTGTAAATATCCACAGAAGTCCCCTCTGCGGAAGGAACTTTGAGTACTATTCCGAGGATCCGTTCATTGCGGGAAAACAGGCAGCGGCCATGGTTCGCGGAATCCAGAGCAACAACATAATTGCGACACCCAAGCACTTTGCTTTAAATAACAAGGAATCCAACAGAAAGGCCAGCAATTCAAGGGCTTCTGAGCGTGCCATCAGAGAGATCTACTTAAAGGCTTTCGAGATAATTGTAAAAGAGGCAGAGCCCTGGAGCATCATGTCTTCTTACAACATTATCAATGGTCAGAGAGCTTCGGAGTCGAAGGATCTTTTGACAGGGATCCTGAGAGACGAATGGGGCTATGATGGCGTTGTGGTCAGCGATTGGTGGGGATACGGCGAGCACTATAAAGAGGTTCTTGCGGGCAACGACATCAAGATGGGCTGCGGTTATCCGGAGCAACTTCTAGAAGCTATCGAAAAGAAAACGATTAAGCGAAAAGACCTGGAAAAATGCGCAGAAAGAGTTCTTAAAATGATTCTAAAAATAGACTAAAATCTGTCGCATTATTGCCAAGATAGGCTTATAATAATATCAGAGACAATAGCCGATTGGAGGTGGTGTCTATGAAAAAAAGATCATTTGTGGGAATGATTGCTGTTGCGCTTATGACAGTGGTAGTTGGATGTTCAAATGGGATGGTTCAGGCAGAAGGCCCTGACCTCAAGCCGGTGATCTATCTTTATCCTCAGCAGGATGGGACAGAGATCACGGTGAAACTGGATTATAACGGAAGCCTTACAACTCTTGATCCGGCCTTTAACACTGACAATGGTTGGACTGTAGTTGCTAACACCAACGGGCAGATAACTCTTGGGGAAAAGAGCTATAATTATCTTTACTGGGAAGGCAACCCTAACAATCAATATGATTTTTATTCAGGCTTCTGCATCAAGGGCTCTGATACAGAGAGTTTCTTAAGGTCCAAGCTTCCGTACCTGGGACTTAACGATTCCGAGACCAATGAGTTCATAAATTACTGGCTTCCTATGATGAAGGATAACAAGTACAACGTCATCAGCTTCCAGGAGGGAGCTTATACAGGAAATGCCAAGCTTGATGTAACGCCTAAGCCTGATTCGATTATCCGTGTATTTATGGCCTGGTATCCATCAGATAAGGAAGTAAAGATCCTTCCTCAGGACATCAGCGGAGCCTCAAGAAGCGGCTTCTCCGTAGTAGAGTGGGGCGGCAATAAAGTCAAATAAATATGCTTGCATCATATCAGAGTATGCATTAAAATGTTGTGCGTGGTATCAGCTAATTTTGGTACCACGCACTCTTTGTTCGTATGAGATTATTAAGAAGAAATGGAGTAGTAACAATGATGCAATCACGTACACATAACTGTGGTGAGCTTCGCATTGAGAACGTTGGCGAGAGCGTTACTTTGGTAGGCTGGCTTGAGAATATGCGTGAAGTCGGATCAGGACTTGGATTCGTAGTCCTTCGTGACTTCTATGGCACAACACAGATCGTATTAGAAACAGAAGAGATGGTCAAGACTGCAAAGGCCATCAACAAGGAATCAACAATCTCTGTAAAGGGTGTTGTAAGAGAGCGTAGTTCCAAGAACCCCAAGCAGGTAACTGGTGATATTGAGGTTGTTCCTGAGACTATTACGGTTCTTGGCAGATGTCGTTACAACGAGCTTCCTTTTGAGATCAATCACTCAAGAGAGGCAGATGAGACTGCAAGACTTAAATATCGTTACTTGGATCTCAGAAATCCTGAAGTTAAAAAGAACATTATCCTTAGATGCAACGTTATCGCTGCACTTCGTCAGGCTATGACAGAGCATGGATTCTTGGAGATCACAACTCCTATACTTACAGCTTCTTCACCTGAGGGCGCTAGAGACTATCTTGTTCCTGCAAGAAAGCACCCTGGCAAGTTCTATGCACTTCCACAGGCACCTCAGCAGTTCAAGCAGCTTCTTATGACAGCAGGCTTTGACCGCTACTTCCAGATTGCCCCTTGCTTTAGAGATGAGGATGCAAGAGGAGACAGAAGCCCGGGAGAGTTCTATCAGCTTGATATGGAGATGGCTTTCGCATCCCAGGAAGATGTATTTGCAGTATGTGAGGATGTTCTTCCTCCTGTATTTGAGAAGTTTGGCACATATAATCGTGCTTCCAAGGCTCCATTCACAAGAATTCCTTATCTTGAGGCTATGGAGAAATATGGTTCAGATAAGCCTGACCTTAGAATTGACCTTACTGTAGAGGATGTTACAGATACTCTTGCTGATTGTGGCTTCGGACCATTTGCTTCAACAGTTTCAGCTGAGGCAGCAGAAGCAAGCGAGGGTGCTCTCACAGCAGGTGCTGCTACCGGCGTTCGTATCAAGGCAGTTGTAGTATCTGACTTCAAGGAGAGCCGTAAGTTCATCGACAAGACTATCGGTGATGTAGAGGTTCAGTCAGGAAACAAGGCTTACTGGTTCAGAATGGATGAGAACGGAGAGCTTGTTGGAGGTATTTCCAAGTTTGTTGCTCCTATCAAGGATGCTGTTGTATCAAAGCTTTCACTTAAGGCTGGCGACCTTGTAGTTCTTTCAAGCGGCAAGCTTTCTGCGGCTCAGAAGACTGCAGGCGTTATCGTAAAGACCTTTGGCGCAACTGTTCCAGGACATATGGACAAAGAGCAGTATGCATTCTGCTGGATCGTTGACTTCCCTATGTATGAGATCGGTGAGGAGTCAGGCGAGTTAGAATTTTGCCACAACCCATTCTCAATGCCATCAGGCGGTCTTGAGACCCTGCTTAAGGCTGAGAGAGGAGAGATCGATCCTCTTGCAATCACGGCTGATCAGTATGACCTTGTTGTTAACGGCGTAGAGCTTTCATCAGGAGCTGTTCGTAACCACGATACTGAGATCATGATCAAGGCCTTCGAGATGGTAAGACTTGGCGAAGAGGATGTTAAGGCCAAGTTCCCTGCTATGTACAACGCATTCTGCTACGGTGCACCGCCACACGCAGGAATTGCACCTGGTGTAGACAGAATGGTAATGCTTCTTGCAGGAGAGGATTCAATCCGTGAGATTATTCCTTTCCCTATGAACAAGAATGCTCAGGACATCATGATGGATGCTCCTGGTTACGTTACAGACAAGCAGCTTGAAGAGCTTCACATCGCTGTAAAGCTTGACGAAACAAAGGAATGATCCTTTAAAATCAGCTAAATATATAATGAGATAAGAGCGAGTTGTTTTTTGACAAAATTGTCAGAAAATGGCTCGCTTTTTCGTGAAAATGTCGGTGAATTATTGTTGAATTATCCAGAACACGGAATTATAATAAATGTATGATGTATACATCATACACTGTTTGTTGGAGGATGGGGATCTATGAAGCAAACTATTTCTATTCCGTACTACACCTCTACTATGGATATCCACGTAGATGATGAGAATCTTAAGGCAGTGCTCACTGCCAAAATGCACGAGTTTAAAACTGATAAAACCGAATCCGAACTGGTAAAAGAGGCGCTGGAAAACCCTATTGGAACCAAGCCCCTGCGAGAGCTTGCCCAGGGAAAAAAGAAAGTTGTTATAGTTACCAGCGACCATACCAGAGCTGTTCCAAGTAAGATAACGCTTCCTCTTGAACTTGCTGAAATAAGGAAGGGAAGCCCCGATGCGGATATAACGATCCTTATTGCAACGGGTCTTCACAGGGCAACCACTGAGGAAGAGCAGCGCAGGATGTTTGGCGACAATATCGTTGATAACGAGAAGATTGCCATCAATAACGCCTTTGAACCCAGTGAATTTGCAGATATGGGAATACTTCCGTCAGGAGCTGAATTCCATGTAAACAAGCTGGCAACAGAGTGCGACCTTCTTATTTGCGAAGGCTTTATTGAGCCACATTTCTTTGCAGGATTTTCCGGCGGCAGAAAGAGTATCCTTCCGGGAATATGTTCCCAGGCCACGGTCAACGAGAATCACTCCTACAAGGCAATCTCCAGTAAATACTCCAAGACAGGAGTCCTTGAGCACAATCCAATCCATGAGGATATGTTGTGTGCAGCCAGGAGAGTAAATGTCCAGTTCATCCTGAACGTCGCATTAAATGCTGAGAAAAAAGTAATCGCAGCCTGGGCAGGAGATCTTGAACAGGCTCACGCACAGGGTGTGGCTTTCATAAGAGAATGGTCCCAGTGCCCAAGCGTTACGGGAGATATCGTTGTAACCAGTAACGGAGGATATCCTCTGGACCAGAACCTGTATCAGAGTCCAAAGGCAGTAGCTACTGCAGAAGCATGCGCCGGCGAGGACGGAGTCATCATCATGTGCTGCAGCTGTGCAGATGGCATGGGAGGCACTCATTTTGAAAAGCTTATCCAGATGGGAACCCCTGAAGAGATAGATGCTTATCTTTCTAAGATTCCGCCAAAGGAAACCATCCCGGAGCAGTGGTGCCCACAGATATATGCCAGAATCCTTCATAAACACAAGATGATCCTGGTGACAACCTATCTTGATCCTGAGACAGTTAAAAGATGCAACATGATCCCGGCAAGCACTCCGGATGAGGCATTAGAGATTGCCTATGGAATCAAGGGAAGAGATGCAAGTGTTGTTGTAATCCCAGACGGAGTCAGCGTTCTGGCTGTGGCACCTGAGTAAAATAAGGTAGTAGCAAGACGCTGAGACCGTGTAAGGCTTGAGTGAGCAGTAGGCCTGCCAAAAAGAAAAGGAGGGGTTATGGGAGAACTAAAAATAGCGCTTAAAGTAAACGACCTTGATAATGTGGCAACCATTTTTGCCAACGATATTACAAGCGGAATGGAAGTCGAGATCAGGGATAAAAAGGGCAACGTGGAAGAAACAAAGGTTATCGGAGATGTGCCCTATGGTCATAAGATAGCCGTAAAAGATATTGCAAAGGGCGAACAGATCATCAAGTACGGTGAAGAGATCGGCATAGCCACGGCAGATATTGAAAGAGGCGAATATGTCCACGTGCACAATCTCGACAGCATGCGAGGAAGAGGCGACCTTGTGGGGAAGGAGGAGAAGTGATGACAACTTGGAACGGTTATCGAAGAAAAGACGGATCAGTTGGTTCACGTAACTTCGTAGCGGTTATCCCTGCGGTTACCTGCGCCAATGATGTTGCAAATGCCATCTGCAGGGAAGTTCAGGGAACTGTAACTTACATGCATCATCAGGGCTGCTGTCAGCTTCCTCCGGATCTGGACAGAGTTACTGCGACCCTGATCAGCCTTGGAAAGAGCCCTAACGTAGGGGCAGTCCTTATTGTAAGCCTTGGCTGTGAGGGCACTGACCATCAGAAAATGTATGAGGAGCTTAAGGCCACCGGAAAGCCAACGGAGATAATCCACATCCAGGAGCTGGGCGGAGTATCCAAGGCAATCCGGGAAGGTACAGATATAGCAAGAAGGCTGGTGCTCGAGATATCCGGGCAGCAGAGAGAGCCGGCAGATGTGTCAGAAATAGTAATGGCAATAAAGTGCGGCGCCTCAGATACCACCAGCGGAATGGCTTCTAACTGCGTTATCGGCTATGTGGCAGACAAGTTGGTGGACCTTGGAGCTACTGTAGTATTCGGAGAGACCACAGAGTTCCTTGGCGGAGAACACCTTCTGGCAAAAAGAGCTGTAAACAAGCAGGTTGCCGACAAGATATACGAGATCGTAAATGCCATGGAGGAGAGAGCAAAGAGTATCGGCTGCGATATGAGAAGGGGCCAGCCCACTCCCGGCAATATAGCCGGAGGTCTTTCCAGTATCGAGGAAAAGAGCCTTGGAGCCATAGTAAAGAGTGGAACAAGGCCGATCCAGGGAGTTTTGGATTATCCGGATCACATAACAGACCAGAAGGGATTGTGGATAAAGGATACACCGGGAAGAGAGCCGGAAATCCTTACAGGAATGGCTGCAACGGGAGCACAGTTCATGTGCTTCTCCACAGGAAGGGGAGCTCCACAGGGATTCCCAAGTATGCCGGTCATCAAGATTTGCGGCAATCCAAACACCTATGAAAACATGAAGGAGGATATGGATCTCAACGCAGGTCTTATCATAACGGGAGAAAAAACTATTGAGCAGGTTGGGGAAGAGGCTTTTGATAAGCTCTTGCGCGTGCTGAACGGAGAGATGACCAAGAATGAGGCTATTCAGTATTTCAGCGCAATAGATATCCACTGTCTCGGACCCGTAATATAAAAAAGAAAAGGTGAAAGGGGGATTTATTAGGAATCCAGTATTGGCAATGCTCATTGGTATCGTGCTCATGATGGTGCTTATCATCTGCACAAGACTGCATCCATTTCCTGCAATGATCATCTCTGCAATTCTTATCGGTATTCTTTCAGGAGATGCTCTACTTGTAGGAACAGGAAATGAAGGCGGGAACCTTCTTTCTGTTGCGGTAAACACGGTAACCAGCGGCTTTGGTAGCACAATGACATCCATCGGTATCGTAATCGGCTTTGGTACCATCATGGGAATCTTTTTGGAAAAGAGTGGTGCTGCCAAGAGAATGGCACTTACTATTCTCAACAAGGTTGGGGTAAAGAATTCTGACGTTGTTCTCGGACTTACAGGTTTTGTTGTTTCCATTCCTGTATTCTGTGACAGTGGTTTCGTTATTCTTTCATCTCTGGCAAAAGAGTTCTCAAGACTTACAAAGAAGTCCATGGTATGGCTCGGCGGTATCCTTGGAATGGGACTTTACATCACCCACTTCATGGTTCCTCCAACACCCGGACCACTGGCTGTTATCAGCACCTTCCAGCAGAACGGAATAAAAATTGACCTTGGTCTCTTCATTATCATTGGTCTTGTTTTCTCAATTCCGCTCTTTATCGTATCTGTATTTCTTTTCAGATGGTATGGAAAGAGATATGCCGGCAAGTTTGTAGTACCTAATGAGATTGACCGTTCAAAATATTCAGAGGCTCAGCTTAAGGTTCTCGACAAGATCGATGAAAAGCTTAAAGCCGGAAAAGACCTTGAGAATTCTGATTTCGCAGAGCTTCTTTCAACAGAAAAGCTTCCGGGAGCAGGCATTTCCTTTACAATCCTTCTCCTTCCGGTAATCCTCATTCTCTTTAACACACTTGTAGGCCAGACACCTCTTAAGGCTACATTGTTCGGACAGATCATTCAGTTCCTTGGAACACCACTTGTTGCCCTCTTCATCTCTCTGTGCATCGGTGCTTTCGGACTGGCAAAAGACCTTGATAACAAGACAGTTATCGCTATGATGGGCGAAGCCTGCAAAGATGCCGGCCCTATCGTATTCATCACAGCAGCAGGTGGAGCACTCGGCGCAGTTGTTAAGGCTACCGGCGCAGCTCAGATCATGGCTGACGGAATCGTTAAGGTTGGAATACCTGCAATCCTTGTACCGCTTCTCATTGGAACAATCATGAGATTCCCACAGGGCTCCGGAACAGTTGCTATGATCACAGGTTCAGCAATCGTTGCTCCTATGATGGCAACCCTCGGCATCAACCCTTACCTTGCAGCTCTTGCAGTCTGCTTGACAGCAATGATGCCATCCTTCCTGAACGACTCTTATTTCCATGTTGTAACTAACTTCTCAGGCATGGATATAAAAACTTCCTTGAAAACATGGACTATATCAACGATAATAATACCTGTATTTGGTTCAGTACTCATTGTACTGCTCAGCTTATTTATTCATTGATGTGGTTTTGTAGCCAGCCTGAATACTGTATTTGGGCTGGCTATTTTTGAGGAAAAAATATGCCCACAAAGAAAATTAAAGTTAACACCATAAGTCAGCAGGCGTATTCAATTTTAAAGAAAGCAATCCTTGATGGAGATTACGGCCCGGGCTACTGGCTCCAGGAAAAAGAGCTGGCAAAAGAGCTCGGGGTCAGCAGAAGCCCTATAAGAGAAGCGCTAAAGCAGCTCTCTGCCGATGGTCTTGTGGATGATATACCCAATAAGGGAACCTTTGTAAAAGAGTTTTCGACAAAGGAGATCATTGAGGTATACGAAGTCCGTGAAATGCTGGAAAGATATGCCATAGAGCATCTGGATGGCAAGATTGGAAAGGAGCAGGAGGAAAAGCTTAAGGCTTACAGGGAAGAATTTATCAAGTATCACGGAGAAGGTGATGTTGATAAATATATTGATGCGGATTCCAGATTCCACAGATACCTGGTGGAGTGCACGGATAACAGCGTGCTCTTCGAGGTTTATAGGAAAGTCAGGAACATCAATAAGCTTTTCCGCATTATTTCCTGGTCAACCCAAAAGAGAATTGACCGGTTTCAAGATGATCACCTTAAGATGATAGACTGTATAATAAAGGGCGATTTTAAGACTGCCGGCAAGATCAGTGCTTCCCATATTTCTCTGGCAAAAGACACAGCGGTCAGGCATTTGGAGCACGAAGAAATCAAGGACTGAGACTTTCCGTATAAAAAACTGTAAATAGAAACGGAGCCTTTCCATTCAAAATTCGAAATCGAAAGGCTCCGTATTTTTTTGAGATTAAACGCATATAGAAAACACTATGATATGATCATTTTATGAGTAGAACTGCGATGTCATTTACATTGGTTCCTGTGGGGCCGGTTATAATAAGGCCGTCACATTCTTTTAACCCGTTATAGGAATCATTGTTCTGCAAAAGTGCATCTATGGAGATGCCTTTTTCTTTCAGGATCCCGGCGCTTGCGCCATCAACAATTCCTCCGGCGGCATCGGTAGGACCGTCGGTTCCGTCACTTCCCACAGAGAATACGCATACATTGGAGAGCCCGCTTATGCCGGGAGCCGCAGATAATGCCAGTTCCTGATTCCTTCCGCCAAGGCCCTTTCCTGTGATGTGAACCACAGTCTCTCCGCCGAGAATATAAGCCATAGATGAGCCATCCGACGCATGTTCCCTTGCTATTGCGGATAAAAAGCGCCCGGCTTCCCTTGCCTCGCAGTCAAGAGCCGCAGTAAGAAATACCGGTTCATAGCCAAGTTCCTTACACTTTGTCATGGCGGCTTTGCACAGCTGCTTAACGCTCCCCGTTATGTTTGTTATGACATTTGAAAGCTCCTTAGGAGTTTCTTTTTCCAAAAGAGAAAGGACGGTTCCTGAAAGCTTAAGGTCATATTTTTTTACTATCCCGAGGGCGTCCTTGGAGGTTGCAGAATCAGGATAGGCAGGGCCTGAAGCTATCATATCCAGAGGATCGCCTATGATATCTGACAGGATGATAGAGAAAACAGTGGCGGGCTCACACTTTTTGGCAAACTTGCCGCCTTTTACATTGGAGAGCCTCTTTCTTATGGTGTTGATCTCTGTTATGGAAGCACCACAGGATAAGAGCTGTTTGTTGATATCCTGAAGCTCCGAAAGAGAGATGGCAGGATCTTCAAACAGGGCTGAGCCCCCGCCTGATATAAGGAAAATCACAAGGTCATCCTTAGAGAGACCTTCGACCAGCTTTTCCGCTTCTCTGGTGGCACTTACGGAGTTGTCGTCAAGGACCGGGTGCCCGGCTTCAAAGCACCTTATGCTCGGGATTTCTCCAAGGACATGTTCGTATTTCGTTATACACACGCCGTCAGTTATCTTTTCCCCAAGAAAATCACTGGCTGCCTTTGACATCTGCCAGGCTGCCTTTCCGATGGCTACAACATATTTCTTCCCATTATTATCCGGAAGCTTTGAAAGTGCCTCTTTTACCGCATTGTCCGGAAGTGCACTGTCGAGAGCTGCCTTCATTATCAAAGATGCATCTGAACGTATACCCATAAGAGTCCCCCACTTTTGGAATTATTCAAGATTAATGGTAATAATTCTGCTATCATTAATTATACTAGAAAAGGATGAAAATATGTCCAAAAAACTCTGTATATCGATAATTTTTACACTTCTTATAACTGCATTATTTGGGGCCTTTATCCTGAGGTCCACCAATAAGTCCGCCGGTGAAAAAGAGGACACCCTGGTGGTGGTATCCCCACATCCCACGGAATTCATGATCCCGCTTATTCAGGAATTTGAAAATGAGACGGGAATTGCAGTGGAGATCATAAGCTGTGGAACCACAGAGGCCATCAGCAGCATAATGAATAATGAAAACATTGACGTTCTCTGGGGCGGATCGCTTTTGGCGGTTGGTCCTTACAGAGAGTGCTTTGCCTCCTATAAGACCCTGAACAGGGCAGTCTTTATGGAGGACTACAAGAACGTGGATGCGGAGTTTACCTGTTTTTCCAATGTTCCAAGTGTCCTTATGATAAATAAAGATATTATTGGGGACATTAAGATAACAGGATACAGGGATCTTTTGCAAAAAGAGCTTATGGGGCAGATTGCGTTTGCTGACCCAAGAGGTTCATCCTCTGCCTTTGAGCACCTTGTCAACATGCTCTATGCCATGGGAGAGGGAGAGCCGGAGCAAGGATGGGATTATGTAAAAGAATTTGCGAAAAACCTTAATGGTGTTCTTCTTGGCAATTCTTCTGCGGTATATAAGGGAGTTTCCAACGGCGAGTTCAAGGTGGGGCTTACCTTTGAGGAAGCTGCTGTAACCATGTTAAAGAGCGACAAGCACATCGAGATTGTCTATATGGAGGAGGGCGTGGTCTCAACTCCTGACGGAATCTACATCAGCAAGAATTCATCGAGACAGGACAGTGCAAAAAGGTTCGTGGATTTCATGACCTCCAAGGACGCACAGCGCTTCATGGCTTCTGACCTTGGAAGACGAAGTGTCAGGAAAGATGTGGAGGATTCAGCCCTTGTAATTCCTATGGATGAAATAAACAGCATCACTGTTGATAAGGAAATGGTGGTGGAAAATAAGTACAAATGGCTCTCGCAGTTTGACGAGTATTTAAAGGAGGCGGCTGATGAATAGAGAAGTTGGCTCCTTTCAGGACAATATAAGAAGGACCTTTATCAGGTTCTCGCTTTTGCCGGTTGCTATCATTGTAATCTTTGCACTGGTTCTTTTTGCCTTTTCCTGGAGCTATTTTATGGCACATTTCAACCGGCTGGATAACGAAGCAGTAGCAAGCGACCTTAAAAGGACCATGAACATCTACTATCAGATGGTAGAGGATGTGGAGGATTCCATCACTGAGGCTGAGAGACAGGTGGTAGATGACGAGGTCTTTTCCATCCTCTACAGAAGGACTGCGGAGTTTGGAGAGATCGGCAACCTGATGATACTTTCCGAGGAGCAGAAGGTTCTTTTCACCAGTAAGGGCAGTGTGCCCAGATTTCTAACCCAGGAGGTGTATTCCAATTGGGGCGTTTGGAATGCCGTGAAAAGGAATAAGGGCAGTATCGCAACGATTCTTTATGACAAGAGCCTGTACATCGCAAAGGGTATCTACAGTGACGGTTCACTGAAGGGAGCGATAATCTATCTGGTGCCCGGAGAAGTAATTTCAAAGGCAGCCAGCGGCCTCAACAGATATGTGGTCATCACGGATAAAAACGGCTGGGTTTATGCCAGCAATACAAGACTTCTTCAGGACAGCTACGGCCAGATCCATGGCAGCTATAACACCGGCACAGGCTACATGAAGGCAGACGGGAATATCTACTACACCTGCAGGACCGATACAGGAAAAGGGCTTATTGTAATAACCGTAAATGACATCAGCCGCAGTATCTGGCTCATTACAGTGCTGGTGGGAATCATAGTCATAATTTTCGCCGCCATATCCCTGATCACCTTAAGGAGCACAGCCAACAGTTCTGAACATTACACGAGGGATATAAAGAAGATTGAGAATGCTTTTGAGGCTGTTTCTAATGGCGATTTTGACGTTAGCCTTAACATTGACAGCAGCAAGGAATTTAAGATAATCGGAAATGACTTTAATGAGATGCTTCAGGGCCTTAGGGACCAGATCGATGAAAACAAGGAACTGGCTGAAAACGTGGCTTTCTCGCAGGTGAAGCAGCTTGAAAGTCAGTTTAATCCGCACTTTCTTTTTAACACTTTGGACAACATCAGGTTCATGGCAAAGATTGATGCCAAGGCAGCAGATAAGATGATTGTTTCCCTGTCGGGACTTCTTCGCTACAGTATAAGGGATGCCAGAGAGGAAGTTACTGTAAGGGAGGATCTTAACAATCTGCAGAACTACCTGAATATTCTGCAGATCAGATTTAATAAGCGCTTTGCCTACAGGATGGATGTGGCGGAGGATATAATGGAGTGTCTTATTCCAAAACTCATGCTGCAGCCTCTTTTGGAAAATGCTGTAAAATATGGCTTTGGAGGAAAAGAAAAACTCACCGTCAATATCCGCGGCTATCAGATGCAGGAGAAGATCATCTTCATCTGTGAGGATGACGGAGCGGGCATTGATAAGGATAGGCTTTCGGAAATTCGACAGACTTTGAAGGAGGAGAACAACTCTTCCGTTCACTACGGCCTTTACAATATCCACCGCAGAGTAAAGCTTATGTATAAGGACAACGGAGACTACGGTCTTGATATCTCCAGTAAAAAGGACGAGGGGACCACAGTCAGGATAGTGCTTCCAAAGCATTACGCAGAGAACTGAAGAAAACTAGAGTAAATGAGGGGAATAGATGTACAGAGTTTTAATTGTTGAGGATGAGGATATCATCCGAAAAGGAATAGCCTACACCATGGACTGGGTGGGCATGGGCTGCACCATTGTGGGAGAAGCTGCAAATGGCAGGGAAGGTCTTGAGAAGATAAAAGAGCTTAATCCGGACATTGTCATGGCGGATATCATGATGCCCATTATGGACGGCATAGAAATGATAAAAAAGGCAAAGGAAGATTATGAGTGTTCCTTCAAATCAATCATTTTGACCAGCTATGCAGATTTCAGCTATGCAAAAAAGGCGATCGACCTCAGTGTTTCTGCATATCTTATGAAGCCTGTTGATGAGGATGAGCTGAAAGAGGATGTGGCAAAGATCATTTCCGAGATAGAAAGAGAGAGGGAATACACCCAGTTCACAGAGAAGAAGGCTTCGGTAGAGGATTTCTCAGAGGTGTTCATAAAATCGGATAAAGAAAATGATTATGTTCAGCAGGTGCTTAATGCCACAAAAGAGCGCTATGCTGAGAAGATAAGCATAGAATCTCTTTCCGAGGAAATGGGTGTCTCTGCCAGCTATCTTTCCCGAAAGTTCAAGGACTCCACAGGCACCGGCTTTTTGGATTTCCTCAACAAGTACAGGGTGCAACAGGCAATAAAGCTTTTGGAGACGGGAAAGTACAAGGTTTACGAGGTATCGGACATGACCGGCTTTACGGACTACAAGCACTTCAACACAGTATTTAAGCGGTATACGGGAACCGCACCGTCGGAGTTTATCAATTAGGAAGATTAGAGTAACCACTGGGGACAGTGGTTGCTTTTTTTGTTCAGAAAATCGGATAATAAAATAGAAATATAGGTATAGCGAATACCCAAATATATCTTATCCTTTTATCATCAAATGTTTATTGTCATTTGGAAAGGAGAAGAATATGAAAAAGAAATTATCAATGGTATTGGCTGGTCTTATGACAGTAGGCCTTCTTGGCTGCGGAAATGCGGCAGAAGCTCCTGCTACTGAGACAGCACCTGCACAGGAGACAAAGACAGAAACAGCTGCAGAGACAACTGCTGAAGCTCCCGCTGCAGAAGCAGCTACAGACGGATTGGACGCTCTTATCGAAGCTGCTAAGGCAGAGGGTGAACTCGTTGTTTACGGTTCTTGCGAAGAAGAATATCTTGCTGCTGCCTGCGAGCATTTCCAGGAACTCTACGGAATCAAAGTTCAGTATCAGCGTCTTTCAACAGGTGAAGTTCAGAGTAAGATTGAGGAAGAGAAGGGAAATCCTTCAGGCGACGTATGGTTCGGCGGCACAACAGATCCTTACAATGTAGCAGCTGCTGAAGGTCTTCTTGAGCCTTATGAGGCAATAAATGCAAGCCACCTTCTTAGCGATATGTATCGTGACAAGGATGGCAACTGGTATGGTATCTACAAGGGAATCCTTGGCTTTATGGTAAACAAGGATGAGCTTGATCGTATGGGTATCGATGCTCCTGCAGACTGGAAGGATCTTCTTGATGAGAAGTACAAAGGTCTTATCTGGCTTTCCAACTACAACACAGCCGGAACAGCTAAGCTCGTTATCAACACAATGATCCAGAAGTATGGTCACGACGAAGGTATCCAGTACCTTGTTGATCTTGATAAGAACATCGAAGTTTATACAAAGTCAGGTTCCGGCCCATCTAAGAACGTTGGAACAGGCGAGTGTATCGTTGGTATCGGATTCCTTCACGATGGTATCACACAGATCGTAGATAACGGTTATGGCAACATCGGTCTGATCATTCCTTCAACAGGAACATCCTTCGAAGTTGGTGCAACAGCTATCTTCAAGGGCTGCGCACATCCAAATGCATCCAAGCTTTGGATCGAGTATGCTCTTAGCCCTGAGTGCGTAGAGCTTGCAGCTCAGAACGGCTCTTATCAGTTCCTGGTTCTCGACAATGCAAAGCAGCCTGAGGTTGCAGCTGAGTTCGGCCTTGATCCTGAGAATGTTATGAAGTATGACTTCGAGGATGCAAAAGCAAATACAACTACTTACATCGAAGAAGTTATGACAGCACTTGGAAGCGCTGCTGACGATCGTTTCAAGACTGAGTAAGCTTCGCTTACTCAGTCGGAAAATGCGCACTGGAACGAAAGGAAAAAGTTGCTTCGCAACCGTTCCAGTCGCAGGAATTTCGCAAGCGAAATTCCATCCGAGTAAGTTTTCTAATAGTTCACTATGGGCGGAAGGTTTTTCCCTCCGCCCATATTTTAAGGAGGACATGGGATATGGCAAAAAGTCAAAGTGCCAGCCTTGACAGGAAAAAACTCTTTGGCGATCCGATAACAGTGACCACCATTGCGGTTTTGATTGTTTTTTTGACTGTGTTTATTTTGTATCCACTGGCAATACTTCTGGTGGACAGTTTTATATCTGAGTCAGGACTAACCCTGGCAACCTTTAAGAGAGTAATGGCACTTTCGAACTTCAGGAGGGCCATAAGCAACACCTTAAAGGTAGGATTTTTGGTAGGTATCGCATCATCACTTATTGGTCTTTTGTTTGCCTACGTTGAGGTTTATGTACAGCTTCGCACAAAATTCATGGAGGGACTCTTTAAGGTAGTATCAATCCTGCCTGTAGTATCTCCGCCTTTTGTGCTTTCTCTTTCAATGATCATGCTTTTTGGTAAAGCCGGGATCATTACAAGATTTCTTTTACACATCTATGACAACAGTGTCTACGGTTTTTGGGGGATAGTAATTGTTCAGACGCTAACGTTTTTCCCTGTATGCTATATGATGCTCAAGGGGCTTTTAAAGAATATCGATCCATCCTTGGAGGAGGCAGCCAGAGATATGGGAGCTTCCAGATTCAAGGTATTTTTGACAGTGACATTTCCATTGATCCTTCCGGGACTTGGAAACGCATTTTTGGTAACATTCATCGAATCAATTGCCGACTTTGCTAACCCAATGATCATCGGTGGATCCTATGATACTCTTGCAACTACTATATATCTTCAGATCACAGGTGCTTACGACAAGCAGGGCGCTGCAGCAATGGCGGTTGTACTTCTTGCCATCACTCTGGCGATGTTCATCGTTCAGAAGTATTACTTAGAGGCAAAGAGTACTGCAACTCTTACAGGTAAGGCATCAAGAGAGCGTATGCTCATCACTGATAAGAGCGTTACGATTCCGCTTTCAATTGCCTGCTCTGCACTTGCTGTTTTCGTAATCCTCATGTACATCTGTGTTCCTTTTGGTGCCATGTTCAGGACCTGGGGCTATGATTTCCATCTGACCTTCAAGTGGTTCGGACAGGTATTCACCAAGTACAAGGGCTTTAAGGCATTTAAGGACAGTTTCATTCTGTCACTTATTTCTGCGCCTATTACAGCTCTTTTGTCCATGATAATCTCATACCTTGTAGTAAAAAGAAAATTCAAGGCAAAGGGATTTATTGAGGCAGTTTCAATGCTTGCCATGGCTGTTCCGGGAACCGTTCTTGGTATTGGATACATAAGAGGATTCGCCGGCGGTATTTTTGGATCAGGTATTCTTCAGGGACTGTACGGAACAGGCGCAATCCTTGTTATCGTATTCATCGTAAGAAGCTTACCAACAGGTACCAGAAGCGGTATCTCAGCTCTTCGCCAGATCGACAAGAGCATTGAGGAATCAGCTTATGACATGGGTGCAGATAGCTTCAGGGTATTTATGACAGTTACACTTCCGCTTATTAAGGACAGCTTCCTTTCAGGATTTGTAACCTCCTTCGTCCGCAGTATCACAGCTATCAGTGCAATCATCCTTCTGGTAACACCTTCGTACCTGCTTATTACAGTACAGATCAATGAGTTCGCTGAAAAAGGAGCTTATGGAATTGCCTGCGCCTTTGCATCAATCCTTATCCTTATCACCTACAGTGCAGTGCTTATCATGAATCTGGTAATCAAATACTTTGGAACAAGCCGCAAGATTGGGCCGGCTGAATGATGGAGAATAAAACTATGGCAAAAGAGAAAAAGGGCGTACGCCTTGAACACATTTCAAAAATTTATAAAGATCCTAAGACCGGCAAAGATTTCTATGCGGTTAAGGATGCAAATCTTGAGATTGAGCCCGGAAGCTTTGTAACACTTCTTGGACCGTCAGGATGCGGAAAAACAACAACCCTTCGTATGATCGCAGGCTTTGAGAGCCCGGACGAAGGTGAGATTTATCTTGGAAACGAGGCAATAAATGCCCTGACACCAAATAAGAGAGATACAGCGATGGTTTTCCAGAGCTATGCTCTTCTTCCTCACTACAACATCTTTGACAACGTAGCTTATGGTCTTAAGCTCAGAAAGATGGATAAAGCGGTTATTAAGCAAAAAGTTACTGACATTCTGGGACTTGTTGGCCTTGAGGGAATGGAAAACCGTATGACAAACCAGTTATCCGGTGGTCAGCAGCAGAGAGTAGCTCTTGCAAGAGCACTTGTAATCGAGCCCGGAGTTCTTTTGTTTGATGAGCCTTTATCAAACCTTGATGCAAAGCTTCGTGTTTCCATGCGTACTGAGATCAGGAGAATCCAGCAGGAAGCAGGAATAACAGCAGTTTACGTAACACATGATCAGAGTGAGGCCATGGCCATTTCAGATAAGGTCATCATCATGAATAAAGGTCTCGTTGAGCAGATCTCAACTCCGCAGGAAGCCTACTACTATCCAAACAACAAGTTTGTTGCAGACTTTATCGGTGAGGCAAACTTCTTAAAGGGGACAGTAAAGGGCCAGGATATAGTTGAAATCGCAGGAGCAGAGGTTAAGTGCGCTACCGGAAGTAAGGCAGTTGGCTCTGAGTGCAGCGTAGTTCTTCGCCCTGAGGGAGCAACCCTTAGCGATGCAGGTTCTATAAAGGGAACCGTCAAGTATTCCTGCTTCATGGGAGCATATCAGGATTATCACGTTCTGATCGGTGATACACTTGTAAAGATCCAGGAGTATAACCCTAAGAACAAGAGAATCTACGGTGTTGGGGATTATGCATTCCTTAACTTTGAGGAAAACACACTCTATGCACTTTAAAAGGAGAAAAAGGCAATGACGACTATTATCGAATTTCTGGAAAGTTCACAGGACGTTGCTGTTGCCATCAGACTGGTGATCGCTACTCTTTTTGGCAGCCTTATCGGCTGGGAAAGAGTTGTTAAAAGACATAGCGCAGGAATCAAGACATTCGCACTGGTGAGTCTTGGTTCCGCCATTGCCACCGCCCTGAATATTTACCTTGCGTTGGAGCCCGGACTTAATGCGGATGTCAGCCGTATTCCCGCCGGAGTAGTAAGCGGAATCGGATTCCTTGGTGCCGGCACCATCCTTGTTACAGGAAGGCAGCAGATCAAAGGTCTGACTACGGCAGCTTCCCTTTGGGTAACCTCCTGCATGGGAATGGCCATTGGCGGAGGCTATCTTGTTATTGGAATAGCCTGTTTTGCCCTGGTCATGATCGCTAATATTGTTCTTGTTAATCTCAGTAAGGTAGTTGAAGAGTATAGCAGATATATAAGCATCTATATTGAGGTAAATAAGAATGGCGGCGTAAAGAAGCTCAACAAATGGTTCGCTGATGAGGGCCTTAAGGTCAGCAGTATGACCAAGAGCAAGGAAAAACCTCTTCAATCCAATGATGCAGCACTGATCGTGGACATTGATTTTGACAAGATCCGCTCCCACAAGGAAATCCTGGATACACTAAACAGTTTTGACTTTGTTGGCTATGTGGAAGAAATTTAAACAGGGATTAACAATTTATAAAAATATAATGTTTTATAATTTATAATTTATTGATTTTTAGATAATATATAGGCTTTGTTTACATTGATGTAAGTAAAAAATGTTAACATATCCTAGAGTGTTTTGATTACGATTTTTCGAACAATTTAGGAGGTTAACATTAGATGGGTAACAATGAAAAAGTGTCAAACAAGGCAGGAAACAAGAGAGCTCCAAAGGCTATAAGCATGAGGCTCTCTGTTTTATTTGTAGCTCTTTTGATCATCAGCATTCTTATTACAGAGGCGCTGATTATCTCCTTTGGCTACGGAATGGTCAAAGATCTTATTGATACCTCTCTTACTAATCAGGTAAGCGCATCTGCAGGCCAGATCAATAAGGAGCTTACATCGACGTTCTATTATCTGAATGGCGTAGCTGATGCATTGGAGCAGAACAACTATGCTGATAACAATCAGATGATGGAGTATCTCACAGGAACTGTGGGAAGATACAATATGATTCCTACCGGTGCTTATGTGGCACTGAATGATGAGACTTTCCTTTATCCAAGTGCCCCGGATTTTGTCATGGAAAATATTACGGCACATGCCTGGTATCAACAGGCATTGGGATATGACAACAGCTGGTTCTATTTCTATGATCAGCCATATTTTGACGAGGTTACAGGAGATCTCTGTGCTACAGTAATCAGACACATTCATCTTAAAGATGGCCGTGAGGGATGTTTTGCAGCAGACTTATTTTTGGCAAAGGCTCAGAAGACCCTCAATGAAGTTCAGCTCTATCAGACCGGCGGAGCCATGATGATCACAAAGAGTGGTCTTATCCTCTCTTACAGGGACGATCAAAGCTACAATGGAAAGACGATTGAAGAAGTGGGAGACAATGCACTCCTTTCAGCAATTGCCAATGTTGTGGCAGCATCTACTGATGAGGATGTCAATACGGTTAAAAGCTTTAAGGCAGCAGGTGAGAAATACTACACTGTTTCCGATATCGTAAGCGGAACTGACTGGCAGGTTGTCATCTATGCCAAGCAGAATGAAGTTCTTTCAGCTCTCATAAGTCTTGTTATCGTATTGGGTATTGTTACTCTGGTAGCTGTTGTGGTTGTTATTGTCATCATTACCAGGGTGCTTCATGGCATGATCAAGAAGCCCGTAACCTCCCTTACAGATAATATTGAAAAGATTTCAGGCGGTGACTTTACAGTAGATATCTCATCCAAGGGCGATGATGAGATTGCATATATGAACAATGCTATGGGTGAATTCATCCATGGAATGAGATCATCCTTAAGTGAGATCAAGGACGTTTCAGGAAGACTTCTTGGAGATGCCCAGACCTCCAAGAATACAGCGGAAGACCTTGAGGAAGCTGCAAATAACCAGTCTGCCAGCATGACTCAGATCAGAGAAAACATCGACAATATGGCAAGAGCCGTCAACGAGGTTGCAGAAAATGCCACTGTTCTTGCTCAGACTGTTTCAAGCGTAACTGATCAGGAGCAGAAGATCGAAGCTTCCATGAATGACCTTGTTAAGAAGGCTGACAGTGGACAGAAGGATATGTCTACAGTGGCTGACGGCATGTCAAATATCGTTGAATCCATGAAGGATATGGCTGAAGCGGTTGCAAATGTTGATGAAGCTGCTGACAAGATCAACCAGATTATCGACCTTATCAATTCCATTTCTTCACAGACAAACCTGCTTTCACTGAATGCTTCCATCGAGGCTGCAAGAGCAGGAGAGGCCGGCAAGGGCTTTGCGGTTGTTGCATCTGAGATCGGCGCACTGGCTCAGAACTCAGCGGATGCTACAAACCAGATCGGTGAGATCATCAAGGATATGTCTCAGAAGGTTCAGATGCTTTCAGAGAAATCCGAGACCAATACAACTCTTATCAATAACAGTGCAGAAACCGTTAACACAGCAGCTACAACCTTCAAGGAGATCACTCAGGAGCTGTCCGAAGCCAATGCTACTCTTAGTGAGATGGCTGAGCAGATGCAGAAGGTTAACGATGTTGCTACCAACATGGCATCTGTTTCTGAGGAGCAGTCGGCATCCACTCAGGAGATTGCTGACAATGTTGAGCGTGTTACAGAGGCAGCCAAGGGCGTTGCAACTTCCTCAGAGCTTGTTGCAAGTGCTGCATCCTCTGTATCTGAGGCGGTTGATACCATCAACAATAACCTGGAACAGTTCACAATCAACTGATAGAATAATAACAACTTTTAGAAAAAGAGGTCTCACATGTGGGACCTCTTTTGTTGTACAATGGAAGGAGCATACACAATAAGGGGGAAATTTGTTTATGAAAATGAAAAAGATAATTGCCTTGATGGCATGTACATTATCAATTTGGGGACTTCCTGTAACAGCTCTTGCAGCTACAAATGAGCTTACAGGACTTCAGATAAGCGATGAGATCGCAGGGCAGAGACCTGTTGCCATCATGGTTGATAATGAGAAAAAAGCGCTCCAGCACTACGGCACCGGAGAAGCTGATATTGTCTACGAGATGATGAACAGTACTGCCAACAGCAGGATCACAAGACTTATGTGTCTTTATAAGGACTGGGCAAATCTTCAACAGACAGGCAGTATCCGCAGCACCAGAACAACTAATGTAATGTTGTCAGGAGAATATAACGCTGTTCTGATCCATGACGGCGGCCCGTTCTATATCAAGACTTATCTGGCTCAGCCCTATGCTTCCCATATAAGCGGCGGCTTCACCAGGATAAAAAACGGTAAGCCTACAGAGTTTACGGAATATGTATTCGGTCAGGAGCTGGTCAAGAGATTTGCAAACAGCAAGATTTCTACTGCCTATACAATGACACCTGAAAGAGCTACACACTTCGTATTTGCTGCAGCTGACACTGACCTGAATACCGGACTTATTGCAAATAACGTGGATCTTGCCGGAGCTTTTGTTCATAACCAGAGCAAACTCGCTTACAATGCAGCTACAAGGACCTATGATTATTACGAATACGGCTCTCTTCACCAGGATGCAGAAGATGCGCAGGTTATGACCTTTAAAAATGTAATCCTGCAGAATACTTCTTTTACCCAGCTGGATAAAAACGGATATATGACCTATAACGTTGTGGGAAATGGCAGCGGCTACTACATCACAAACGGACAGGCGGTTCCTATCAACTGGTCAAAGGCTAGTGAGACCGGATTTACCCATTACTATTTAGGGGATGGCAGAGAGATCACTGTAAACGTTGGAAAGACCTATATCGGTCTTATTCCTTCAGATTCCTGGGATAAGATTGTTATAAACTAAGAGCATAAAAATAGAACTCATAAAGAAAAGGGCTTTGCCCGGATGCTTGAACTAATCGCATTCGGAGCAAAGCCCTTATTATTTATACAGAATTATTTAACAAGTTCTTTTGCAAAATCAATGTAATCAAGACAGGTATTGCACTTTGGAGCATAATCAATAAGGAGTTTTTTCTGTTCCTGAGCTTCTTTTGTCTTTACGCATTCGCGGATAACAGTCTTAAAGAGCTTTGTGTTCATCTCTTTTGCGCTCTTCTCGATGCTTTCCCTTGTCTCTTTTTCCAGATTGGATCTTCCGGAGTATCTTACAAGGAGAAGTCCTGCGATGGACAGATCCCTGTTCTGTCTGCGCTTAACAGCCATTATGGTATCGTACAGCTGCTGAATTCCCTGCATCGCATAGGAATCGGCGGTCACTGGTATGATGACTTTGTCTGCTGCAATAAGGCAGTTGTACAGGATGATGTTAAGTGAAGGGGCAGTGTCTATAACAATGTACTTGTAGCCCTCCAGCTCATCCAGTGCATCTTTCAGCCTGTAGAAACCCTCAACATCGCCGTCAAGCATCTTCTCAGCCTTGACCAAAAGCGGGTCAGAAGCAACTATGTCTCCGTTTTCAGTGTGCTGAATAGCGTCTGCGATAGGAAGCTTGTCTGAATCAATGATTACATCGTAAAGTGTCGCTACATCCTCAACCTTTGCTTCGTAGGTGCTGGTGCTGTTACCCTGTGGATCAGCATCAATTAAAAGAGTCTTCGCCTTTTTTGAAAGGATGCCTGCAAGATTGGTTGCTGTGGTACTTTTTCCGATACCACCTTTCTGATTTGCTACAACAAAAACGGTTGCCATTTTCTCTCCTCCTTAAAATTCTACGCTTCCATTTACGTCGCCGTTGATAACGTAGAATACTCTCTGATCCTCGGGCTTAATATAAACATCAACCTTAGTAAAATCGGCATCAGACAGTCCTTTGGACATAGCATCCTTTTTGATAAGCTGCAGCAATTCGTCGGTCCTGCGCTCTTTTTCATGGTACTGAACTACAATGTTTTTCTGAGCTGACGCAAATCCGCCAGTTATCTCATTTGCTCTCTCAACACTACTTTTTCTGGCCATTTCATCCTCCCCATGTATGAAACTACTACGTATCAAGATATTATTTTAACACAAATTCGTGAATATGGGGTAGATTAAGGATTTAGCGACTCACCATACTTTGGTTTCCTTGTTACCTAAAACTGCCAGCGGTCCCGGAATTACGCTTCCTTCCCTGTGGTTTCCAAGGTAATCACTGTCGAAGGTTATCGGTGTTCCGTCAGGATTTTCAAAGTACTGCTCCGGCTCAAAGGCCTTTCCGAGAGTGGCTGTGGTGATGACAGCATTTTCGAAGTCGCCCAGTTCTTTTCCGAGAGAAGTCTTTATATACCAGCCGTCCTTCTTCTGAGAAAGCTCTATGGAAGGCTTAGCCTTCTTGTTTACAAGATTATTCTTTTCCTTCTTGTAGACGGTAGCGCCTCCAAAGTATGCATTTCCCTCGATCCAGACAGGCAGATGGCCAAAGTGTGCTTTTGCCAGGCCGCCCATATCAGGGCGCTTCTCAAAATCAAACTGGTCAGCCCATTCCTCATAGGTCGGGAAAATATCGAAAGGAGCAGTTCCGACTACTTCGTAATCTGAATCGGCAGCAGTTTTCTTTTTGTCCTTAACGGGATATTTCTGAACAAAAATGTTGTTGTATACTCTGTCATCGCCGTGGAGGATGGTCATAAAGCCGGCAACCTCTGTGCGGTGGCGGATATGGTAAGGAGTGTATCTTGGCTCCCTCTGATCGTTGATAATGCTGTCAACACCTGAGTTGATAAGGGAGAAGCTTCCCAAAATCAGGTTGTGGACACAGGCAATTCCTTCACTTGGAATGGTGACTGATACCGGTGAGAGAAGGAAATTGTTGTCGATAAGTGTTGGTCCGTGGCCTACCTCGATGAACACATCAGTGTTGAACATAGCACCGGGAGACTGGGCAAGGCCGTTTGGACGGCAGTTGTCGTGCATGAGGTTCTGGCTGATTCGGGCGCCCTGAGCTTCCCAGTCGAGCCATACTCCCATGATGTTGTGGTGAATGTGGTTTCTTCTGATGGTCACGTCGATTCCGGCGTGAAGCTTGATTCCTGCAGTCTCTGCGCCGCCAAGCTGCTGGGAAGTACAGATGTCGTGGATCTCACAGTCCTCGATGGTTGAGAAAACTGCGCCCATTCTTCCGACGATACCGGTCTGCTCGCAGTGGTGAATATGGCAGCGGCGGATTATGTGATGACCTATCTTTTCCTTGAGCCAGCCGTGGTACTGACCTCTGCAAACGGCATCGCGCTCCATCTGAGTTGGGCTCTTTACATGCTTCTCTGTGAAATACATGTTGTTCTCGGGATCGAGATATTTACCAAGAGAGATACCGCAGCATCTGCTTCCGTAGATCTCGCAGTCCTCGATGATCCAGCCCTTGCTCCAGTGAGGTCCTATCATTCCGTCCTGATAAGCTGCAGGAGGAGCCCAGGTGGTAGCTGCTTTACAGATGGTAAAGCCGCTTACTGTTATATAGTCGATGTGATTTATGGCAGGCATGAAGCAGTTGCGCCTTACGCTAAACTCAACCTTTTCCTTGTTGGGATCAAGGCCCTGGAAGTTGGCGTAAATGACTGTCTTATTCTCTTTTTCATCCTGCTCTGTGTACCAGAGGTACTTGGCAGCATCCTGATCCCAGGCAAGAGGATCGCCTTTTCC
Source organism: Butyrivibrio sp. (assembly GCA_017413105.1). Taxonomy (GTDB): domain Bacteria; phylum Bacillota; class Clostridia; order Lachnospirales; family Lachnospiraceae; genus Butyrivibrio. The sequence goes on from JAFPVA010000234.1 coordinate 26,501, forward strand.
TGCTTCGCACTCCTTGATGGAAGAGCACTCGTACATCATCTTGTCGTTAAGAAATACTGAGCCGGTGTGTCTGATTATCGGAGAAAAATACCAGTCGCCGTAAACCTGCTCAATATAAGGGTTGTAGGTACCAAAGACAGTGTTCTTAACAGTATTTTTCCAAACCTTGCCCTTAACCTTGGTCCATCCGGTCAGAATCTCAGCTCCGGTGATGACTGCAGCAAGAGGCTCCTCTGAGCGGTAAACGATTGGTTGCTCCTTGGTTCCGGCATTCTTTGGAACGACAGCCTCACGATATATTCCGGGCTTAACAATTACTTCGTCGCCGGGAAGAGCAATCTTAGCAGCGTCGCTTATGTGTTTGAAGGGCCTTTCTGCACTTCCGTTTCCATCACGGAAAGCATTGGCGTCAACGTAATAGATCATAAAGTCTCCTTTTGTGAAAAATGAACAAAAAACGGTTTTTGTTTATCGTTAAACTAAATTTATGTATTCATACTATGATTGAAAGTGCCAAAAGTCAATGCTATATGCACAAATATATTGTCTAAAATTTAAGTTTTATGTGCAGTTTTTCAAAAATACTATTGACATAATTTGGGGCAGAGCACAATAATATACATAGGTTTAACGATTTACTAAAAATCTTTTGACGAGGAAACGAGATGATAACTCTCAAAGAAGTTGCAGAAAAATGCGGAGTTTCGCCTACGACGGTTTCAAATGTAATAAATGGAAAAGCCAAGACCAGCGAAGAAACCAGAAAAAAGATCCTTAAGGTCATAAGGGAAACCGGGTATAAGCCCAATGTCATGGCAAAGGGGCTTCGTATCAAGAAGTCCAGAACTATAGCTATTATTGCGGAGGACATAGCGCAGTTCACATCTCCGACCATCATTGAGAGCATCATGGCCAATTGTGAGAAGGAAGATTACCGGGTTATTGTACATAATCTGCGTCTTTACGACAGATGGCAGGATACCTGGTACGGACAGGAAGAGGAGTACCATTCGGTATTGGATCCTGTTATCAGGGATGTTTTGGCTGAGCAGGTTGACGGTGTCATATATCTTGCGGGACATGCCAGGATAATAAGGGCCTTTGATGAGGATTTTTCCCTTCCCGCAGTCATGTGCTATGCATATTCCAATTCCACAAGGATTCCGTCTGTGGTCATAGACGATGAGAAGGGTGCCTATGAGATTGTTTCTTACATGGTAAAAAAAGGGCATCAGCGGATAGGCTTCGTCGGGGGGCGAAGAGAAAATATCCACACAGCCAAGAGACTTATGGGCTACCAGAGAGCTATGTTTGAAAATGGTCTGCTGTTTGATCCAAACCTTGTGTATTACGGGGATTGGAGCAGGGAATCAGGTTATAGCGGCGCTAAAATGCTGATTCCACAGGGGGTAACGGCGCTGTTTGCGATATCAGATCAGATGGCAGGCGGTATATACGACTACTTAGAAGAGAACGATATCGCCGTGGGAAAAGATCTTTCGGTTGTGGGCTTTGACAACGAGGATATTTCAGCATATTTCAGACCGCAGCTTACCACAACTGAACTGCCGCTTGGGGAGATTGGCAGAATCTCAGCGGAGCTTCTTTTGAAGCAGCTGGAAAACAATGAGGGAGAATTTAATGAACCGGAGGAACCGACGGTTGTGTCCGTACCCTGCAAAATGGTGGTAAGGAAATCGGTTCAGGAAATAAGGATTTAAAGCTTTTTTAGGGAGGAGTACGGGGTGTCTAAGAAGAAAATTTATTCTTTAAAACTATTTCTTTTGGTTTTACCATTCATTGTTCTGGTAATACTCTTTTGTTACTATCCGCTGTACGGCTGGATGTACGCATTTTATGATTACAAACCGCCAAAAACATTGGCAAACTGTCCTTTCGTAGGTTTCAAATGGTTTAAATCACTGGTCAGCAGTCAGACCAAGATCGATCAGATCGTTCAGGTACTTAAAAATACCTTTGCAATGAGTGGAATCACTCTTGGAACAAGCTGGCTTCCAATGCTTTTTGCAGTATTTCTCAATGAGATCCGCGGCGTAAAATTCAGGAAATTTGTACAGACAGTTACAACTCTTCCTAACTTTGTCAGCTGGGTCATGGTCTATTCAATTGCATTCTCACTGTTTAACAGCACCGGAATGCTCAACTCACTTCTTATGAAGCTTGGGCTCATCGATGCACCGGTTCTTTTCCTCCAGTCCTCTAACCATGTATGGTTTACCCAGTGGCTGTGGCTTACCTGGAAGAATCTGGGCTGGGCAGCGATCATGTATATCGCGGCAATCTCAAGCATTGATGATGAAATGCTTCAGGCAGCGAGGGTTGACGGAGCTTCAAGAATGCAGATTATCAGGCACATCACGATTCCGAGCCTTCTGCCTACATATTTTGTTCTTCTGGTTCTTAACGTTGCGAACTTCCTTAACAACGGAATGGAGCAGTACTACGTGTTCCAGAATGCCTTCAACAAGGAATATATACAGGTTCTTGATCTTTACGTTTACAACCTGGCCATGGGAAGCGGCGGCTATTCAGTTTCAGTTGCCATCAGTATGTTAAAGAGTCTTGTTTCCCTGGTGCTTCTCATTGTTGTAAATAAGGCATCCAAGAGCATCCGCGGCGAGAGCATTCTGTAAGGAGGAGTTATATGAAATCAGGAGTTGCTGTAAAAAATAAAATCAAGATCAGCGCAGAAGACAGAGCAGTTGAGATCATATGTTACATAATCTTTTCAATTGCTGCGTTCCTTTGCCTTTATCCGTTTTACTACATTCTTATAAACACAGTAAGTGCCAACGACATAAGTGCAAGAGGCGATGTACTCTTTTGGCCCAAGGGCTTCCATATGCACAACTACGTGTCTGCATCAAGGATTGATGGCCTGCTTCAGGCCTTTAAGATATCTCTCCTTAGAGCATCCATCGGAACAGCCCTTACGGTATTCGCATCCGCTTTCCTTGGCTTCATGTTTACCCAGGAAAAAATGTGGGCAAGGAAGTTCTGGTACAGATTTGTTGTTGCAACGATGTATTTCAATGCCGGAATCATCCCATGGTATCTGGTAATGAAGCAGATGCACCTGACAAACAATTTCTGGGGATATATCCTGCCGGCTGTTGTATCGCCCTTCAACCTGATCCTTACCAAGACTTTCGTAGAATCAGTGCCAAAAGAGCTGCAGGAAGCCGCAGAGATGGACGGAGCAGGAATACTTACGGTGTTCTTCAGAGTAATAATTCCTGTAATCAAGCCTATCATGGCTACAGTTGCTATTTTCTCAGCAGTAAGCCAGTGGAATGCTTTCCAGGATACACTGCTTCTCATGACTGAGAAAAAGCTTTATCCGTTGCAGTTCGTTCTTTACCAGTACCTGAATCAGGCAAGTTCGCTGGCGTCGCTGGCTCAGAGTAACACCAGTACTTCATCACTGGCAGCAGCTGCAGCAACAACACAGACCACCACCAGCGTACGTATGACCATCACGGTTATCGTAGTATTGCCTATCATGCTGGTTTACCCAATCTTCCAGAAGTACTTTGTAAAGGGAATCATGATTGGAGCGGTAAAGGGGTAGAGCAGAGCACTTAACGAGGTATTATCGAGTTTAGTGCGAGCCTTGGGTGAACACTTAGCGAGGTTTTTGCGAGCTTAGTGAGAATCCCAGAGAGCAGCAGAACTTCCTTATAAAAAATCTCAGCCAACTAAAGGGGGTAACCCGGAATGGTTCCGGGCGTAAATAGACACCACTAACAAGAAAAACGGAGGTATGAAAAATGAAGTGTAAAAAATTAGCATCGATTGCACTTTCCACTTTACTTGCAGCGTCTATGCTTGCAGGATGCGGAAGCGGTGCAGCAGACAGCGCAGGATCAACATCCGGCGGTGGCACAGCAGCCACAACAGAGAGCAAGTCCGAGACGAAGACTGAGACTTCTACCGGTGGGGATACTGCTGCAGCAGCTGAGGTAAGTCATGACTCTGAGTACACAGTTGATTTCTACAACGTAGCAGCTAACTTCCAGGGCGTTCAGTCCGGATGGTACGGCAAGATCGTTAAGGACAAGTTCAACCTTGATCTTAACATCATTGCTCCTCAGGTAGCCGGAGATGGACAGACTCTTTATCAGACACGCTGCGCAGCAGGAGCTTTGGGTGACCTTATCATCCTTGACAACGCTGATGCTCAGGAGTGTATTGAGGCAGGACTTGTTCACGACCTTACAGACGTTATCGAGAGCTATCCTAACATCGCAAGATACATGTCCCAGATCAAAGACTTCAACTCAATGATGGGTGATGGTACCAAGATCTATGCTATTCCTCTTGAGATGAACAACAACGGACCTACAGCATATAAGCAGCTTCACGTATATTCTTATCCTCGTATGGGATGGGATATGTACAACGAAGTTGGTGCACCTGAACTTAAGAACCTCGATGATCTTCTTGCTTGCCTTAAGGACATTCAGACAGCTCATCCTACAAATGACAATGGCGATCCTGCTTATGCAATCAGCCTTTGGAAGGACTGGGACAGCTATTTCATGGAGAACGTAGCACAGCTTACAAAGTGGTATGGACAGGAAGTTAACGGATCAGTTCTTATCGGAACAGACAACTCTATCGTTCCTCTTACAGACAAGGCTGGCGCTTACTACAAGATGCTTAAGTTCTTCTATCAGGCAAACCAGATGGGCCTTGTTGATCCTGACTCTGCTACACAGGACTGGAACGCAATCGTATCCAAGATGCAGGACAAGAGAGTTTACCTCTACTGGTATAGCTGGCAGTATGGATTCTGGAACACACCTGCTAAGGGAAATGAAGGCGTTAACTACGTTGAGATCCCTGTAGCAGATACAAACCTTTATCAGACATCTGACACATATTATGGCGATGGACGTGTTCTTTGCGTTGGTTCACAGGTTGATGATGAGCACTTCGCGAGACTTATGGAGTTCCTTGACTGGTATGCTTCTCCTGAGGGAGTTCAGATCCAGCACGCAGGTACAGAAGGTCTTACATATACAGTAGAAAACGGCAAGTACACACTTACAGAGGATGGTCTCAACAGATTCTCAGCAGAAGTATTAGTTCCTGAAGAGATGGGCGGCGGAAACTGGAACGATGGTAACAACCAGATCAACCAGTGGATCGTAGCTTCCTGCGATATCAACCCTGATACAAACGAGCCTTACGCTTCTGATATGTGGTCAACAACAATCGAGATGAACCAGACAAAGACAACAAAGGAATGGACAGAGAAGTTTGGTGCAGCTGACGATGTTGAGTACCTTCTTAACAACAAGATGATGACAGTAGTTCCTAGTATCAACATGGCACTTGCAATCGATTCAACAGATATCAGCCTTATCCGTAAGCAGTGCGGCGATATCATCAAGGATTCTTCCTGGAGAATGGTATTTGCTAAGGACGACGCTGATTTCGAAACTCAGTGGGATGCTATGGCATCACAGCTTGAGGGCCTTGGATGGGCAGATCTTGTAGCATTTGATACAGAGAAGTATCAGCCAATGCTTGACGCTAGAAAAGCAGCTCAGTAAAGAGCACTTACCGAAATTTTGATAAAATAATTATAAATTAAGAGGCTGAATCCCGTTCTATGCAGATGTGTAGTGGGATTCAGCTTTTTTGTACAAAAAACAGGAAAATCTGATGAATTATCTAACATCAGTTGAAAAAAGTGCATAAAAAGTGTATTATTATTATGTTATACTGTTTTGTTGTGCGCCAATATTGACATATTGAGAAATGTGTCATACAAATACGCAGGAAATATGTGCGGTATAACGATAGTGGTTTAAGAAATGTGATATGGAAGGAGCGTAAAAGACCAGATGGACTTCAGGAATATGTCTAAGATCATAGGTCAGTTTGCTATGGTTGGTCAGCTCGGATTGTCGCTTCTTATGCCACTTTTATTATGTCTATTTGTATGCTATCTCTTATGCACCAAGCTTTCAGTTGGTGTCTGGGTTTACATACCGGGGTTTATTTTGGGGCTCGGTGGTTCTATCACAACTGCCTATAAGGTCTATTTATCAGTTATTCACAGGGAAGAGAAAAAGAAAAAAGATAATAACGAGGTTTATTTCAACCGCCATATTTAACGCGGCGTAACTAACAAACGGGGAGCAGGCTTTAGCATGAAGTTACAGGATGCAGTTAAGAAGGAAACGGGCAATATCGCCATTGGTACAGGCATTGGCGTTTTGATAATGTTTTCAGTGTTTTTTGTTTTACATTTGGTAATTCCGAAGGATGCGCCATTTGGATGGACAGTACCCTTCGATTACAAGGTAATTCTGGGAGGAATTGGCGGCTTTTTAGTGGCTGTCGGCAATTTCTTCTGGATGGCGATAACAGTGCAGAAGGTAGCATCTATAGAGGATGAAGACCAGGCGAAAAGAACTATGGGCGTCAGCTACAGATATCGCACCATGCTTCAGTTTCTATGGGTGATACTTGCAATAGTAGTTCCAGTATTCAATCTGGTGGCGGGCATTGTTCCGCTGTTTATACCTAGCTTTACAATTAAACTACGCGGGATCTTGTCTGCGGGGAAAGGAGGTTGAAGGCGAAAGCATGAGTAGTGGTTTCGAAGTCGATTATGCGCAGATATACAAAACCTTCCATACGGGAATTCCGATTCTCGGTGACTTCCAGCTTACAGAGACTCTGATAGTCAGCTGGATAGTCATGATCATCATCACAGGTTTATGTATATTCCTGACGAGAGATCTCAAGATCGAAAACATCTCGAAGAGACAGGCTTTTGCAGAGATGCTTGTTGAGACGGGCAACAATTTTGTCCGCAACAACACCGGCTCAAATAAGTTTGATAAGCTGATTCCTTTTGTTTCAGCACTATTCGCCACCAGCGTGGTATCAAACCTTATAAGCCTTGTTGGACTAAGAAGTCCCACAGCAGACCTGTCTACAGAGGCAGCTTGGGCGATAGTTGTTTTCATTATGATCACATCGACCAAGATCAAGACCAATGGATTTGGCGGATATTTAAAGGGATTTACAACACCTATTGCTGTAATGACACCGTTTAATATCCTGTCAGAGTTGGCAACCCCGGTAAGTATGGCTTGCCGTCACTTTGGTAACATCCTTTCAGGTGTAGTTATCGACGGACTTATTTATTGGGCATTAGGACTTGCATCAGCAGCTATTTTCGGGCTGATTCCGGGTGCGGTTGGAGATTTCCTCTCCAAGATACCGATTCTCGGTGTTGGTATTCCGGCTGTAACCGGTGTTTACTTTGACTGGTTCTCAGGCTGTATGCAGGCATTCATCTTCTGTATGCTGACGGTAATGTATATCGCCAACGCAGCAGAGGAAGGTTAAAAACTGAATATGGGTGATAAAAGGATTCAAAGCTTCAAATATGCATGAGTTCTTGGATAAAATTACAGAAATCCGCACTTGCTGCGGGTTTCGTGAGAACATGATTCAAGAGTCAACCAAGCCCTGCGACGTTAGTCGCCTTCAAATGGCTTGGTTGATA
>JAFPVA010000235.1 GCA_017413105.1 Butyrivibrio sp.
CTGATATACAAGAAGCCTGGCAGCCTCAACCTGTGTAGCCATGTTTGCAAGCTGGAACTGTGTGTTCTGGAAAGCACCGATTGCTCTACCGAACTGCTTTCTCTCTTTTACATACTCAACTGTTCTGTCAAGAGCTCCCTCTGCAATACCAAGAGCCTGAGCAGCGATACCGATACGTCCACCATCAAGAGTGTGCATTGCGATATTGAAGCCCTTTCCGCGAGCACCAAGAAGGTTCTCAGCAGGAATGTGGCAATCCTGAAAAATAAGCTCGTATGTGGATGAACCACGGATACCCATCTTATTCTCTTTTGTTCCGAAGGTGAAACCAGGAGTATCCTTCTCAACGATGAATGCTGAGAACTTCTTCTGCTTTCTGCCCTTCTTATCTTCTACGATATCTGTGTAAGCGAAGATGATGTAAACATCAGCTTCCTTACCGTTTGTAATGAAGCACTTTGAACCGTTAAGGATCCATTCCTTGCCATCCTCTGTAAGAACAGCCTTAGTCTGAACGCCCTGAGCGTCTGTACCAGCCATAGGCTCTGTAAGACCGAAAGCACCAAGCTTCTCGCCCTTTGCAAGAGGTACAAGATACTTCTGCTTCTGCTCTTCGTTACCATATGTAAGAATAGGATCGCAGCAAAGTGATGTGTGTGCAGAAACGATAACTGCTGTTGTTCCGCAAACCTTAGCAAGCTCCTCTACGCACATAACGTATGTAAGAGGGTCGCATCCCTGTCCGCCGTACTCCTTTGGAATCGGAATACCCATGAAACCATACTTCTGCATCTTAGCAACAGTCTCTCTTGGGAACTCCTCTGTCTCATCAACGTCTATTGCATGTGGCTTAACTTCTTTTTCTGCAAATTCTTTAAAAAGAGATCTTGCCATTTCATGTTGCTGATCAAGCTGAAAATCCATTATTATTTCCTCCGTTTGTTAAAGTTTATATTTCATATGGTGACACTTGATACTACGGGCTCGTGAAAAACCTCGCCTCGTATTCAAGTGTACCTGATCGCTAAGTTCAGTAAAGAACCTTCACTAAGCGCTCAGGCATCAGTTGGAACCTTGTTTCCATCAGCGTAGTTGTAGAATCCGATGCCAGTCTTAACACCAAGCTTCTTACCACGAACCATCTTACGAAGAAGAGGGCAAGCACGATACTTGGAGTCGCCTGTCTCTGAGTAAAGAACGTCCATGATAGCAAGAACGATATCAAGTCCGATATAGTCGCCCAGCTCAAGGGGTCCCATAGGATGGTTACATCCAAGCTTCATAGCTGTGTCGATACCGGCGATATCTGAAACGCCCTCTGAATATACGAAGATACCTTCGTTGATCATAGGAACAAGGATTCTGTTAACAACGAAGCCAGCTGCCTCATTAACCTGAACAGGAGTCTTTCCAAGATCCTCAGAGATCTTCTTGATCTTCTCAACCATATCGTCAGGTGTGTTAGCACCCTGGATAACCTCAACGAGCTTCATAACAGGAGCTGGGTTAAAGAAGTGCATTCCGATGATAGGCTTTGCAAGACCTGAGCCAATCTCTGTGATTGAAAGAGATGATGTGTTTGATGCAAAGATGCAATCAGGATTCTTTACGATGTTGTCCTGAAGCTCCTTGAAAAGATTCTTCTTGATGTCCATAACCTCAAGAGCTGCCTCTACTACAAGATCAGCATCAGCACAGATGTCGTTAAGACCTGTCTGGATCTTAGCTGTGATCTTGTCAGCGTCCTCCTGAGTCTTCTTTCCCTTAGCAACCTGCTTATCAAGACCCTTCTTGATCTTAGCAAAACCGCCCTCTGCAAACTCTGTCTTGATATCGCAGAGATATACTTTCTCAACGCTTTCAGCCTGAGCAAATGTCTGAGCAATACCAGATCCCATTGTACCTGCACCAATAACAGCTACTTTCATTTTAAATTCCTCCTTAAATATGTGTATTATTATGATATACGGATTGCTTCGCTTCACTCTTGCAAGCAAGGCGCTTTATGACTTTGAATCCCTATATCATGCATTTATGAAGTCAACTACTTTCTTCTTTGCAGGATCGTCTTTCTTACGAAGGAAGTTAGCCATTCCCTCTCTCTGATCCTCTGACTCGAAGCATGAACCAAAGAGCTTCTCTTCGATTACAAGAGCTGCGTCAATGTCTGTCTGAAGTCCATCATTGATAGCCTTCTTGCAAGCACGAACAGCGATAGGAGCGTTAGCTGCAATCTGATTAGCCATCTTCTCTGCTGCAGCAAGGAGTTCTTCCTGAGGATATACTGCGTTAACAAGACCAATTCTGTAAGCCTCGTCAGCCTTGATGTTCTTTGCTGTGTAGATAAGCTGCTTAGCCATTCCTGCGCCGATAAGACGAGCAAGTCTCTGTGTTCCACCAAATCCAGGTGTGATTCCAAGACCAACCTCAGGCTGACCAAACATAGCATTGTCTGAGCAGATACGAATATCACAGCTCATAGAAATCTCACATCCACCGCCAAGTGCAAAGCCGTTGATTGCTGCGATAACAGGAACAGGGAACTGCTCAATCTTACGGAAGATATCATTTCCCTTCTTACCAAAAGCTTCTCCCTCAGCCTTTGAAAGTGTTGACATCTCGCCGATGTCTGCGCCTGCAACAAATGACTTCTCGCCGGCACCTGTAAGAACAACTGCTCTTACAACGTTTGTGTCAATGCTGTCAAATGCAGCTGCAAGATCATCAAGCACCTGTGAATTAAGAGCATTGAGAGCTTCCGGACGATTGATTGTTACTACAGCAATCTTGTCCTTTACTTCGCAATTAACAAAACCCATTATTTTTTCCTCCTATGCTAAATAATTTATGTTATTCTTGATATCTTTTTTCCTTATGTCTGTCCGGTCTTCAAGCTAAAGCAGCCTGTCCCGTGCAAGCACGGCAGACTGCTTCAGTTTAAATCCCTATATCACTCATCATAATTCTCAACAATTGTAGCGCAGCCCATTCCGCCACCGATACAAAGTGTAGCAAGTCCCTTCTTAGCTCCGGACCTCTTCATCTCGTGAAGAAGAGTAACAAGAATACGGCATCCTGAAGCTCCTACAGGGTGTCCAAGAGCAATAGCGCCACCGTTTACGTTAACCTTGCTCATATCAAAACCAAGTTCCTTAGCAACTGCAACTGACTGAGCTGCAAATGCCTCGTTAGCCTCGATAAGGTCGATGTTATCAAGTGAAAGACCTGTCTTCTTAAGAACCTTCTTTGTAGCAGCAACAGGGCCGATACCCATGATCTCAGGCTCAACACCTGCAAGTGCGCCGCCAACCCATGTAGCCATAGGCTTGATTCCAAGTTCCTTTGCCTTCTCTTCACTCATTACAACAACTGCTGCTGCGCCGTCGTTGATACCTGAAGCATTACCGGCTGTTACAAGTCCACCCTCTTTGCCTGAGCAGCATTTAAGCTTGGAAAGAGTCTCAACTGTTGTGCCGGCACGAGGGCCCTCGTCAACCTTGAAATCAACGATTTCCTTCTTAACCTTTACAGGAACAGGAACGATCTCGTCATCGAACTTGCCTGCAGCCATAGCCTTCTCGCACTTCTGCTGAGAATTAGCTGAGAACTCATCGAGTTCTTCTCTTGTAAGGTTCCATCTGTCGCAGATATTCTCTGCTGTGATCATCATGTGATAGTGATTGAAAGCATCTGTAAGAGCATCGTTTACCATTGTATCAACAAGTGTGCCGTTGTTCATACGATATCCGAAACGTGCATTAGGAAGTGCGTAAGGAGCCATAGACATGTTCTCCATACCACCTGCTACTACGATATCAGCCTCGCCGGCTTTAATGAGGTCTGCTGCCATATTGACACAGTTAAGACCAGATCCGCATACAACATTAAGAGTTACTGCAGGAGTCTCGATTGGAAGACCAGCCTTGATTGATGCCTGTCTAGCTACGTTCTGTCCAAGACCAGCCTGGATAACGCATCCCATAAGTACCTCGTCTACAAGTTCAGGCTTAACACCTGCACGATTAAGAGCTTCCTTGATTACGATTGAACCAAGTTCTGCTGCAGGAGTATTGCTGAGAGCTCCACCCATCTTTCCAATAGCTGTTCTGCATGCGCCTGCTATTACTACCTTCTGTGCCATACTGCATTACCTCCGTTTGTTCGTTTAATATTAACTTTTTTGACTTTGATAAATTTTTATCAGAACAGATTTATTTTAGCACACGCCTTAGTCAAATGCAACAAAAACTATCGAGGTACCGTACTTTATTTATTAAAAATCTATAAATTGATATATTTTTAACAAGATGTAGTAAAAAAACCTCCGAGACCCTTCGATCTCGGAGGCATTTCTTTTCACTTTTTGTTATACATCCGGTTCAATGATACCGTAGGTATTGCCTTTTCTCTTGTAAACTACGTTGATCTGATCAGTCTCAGCATTCACGAATACAAAGAAGTTATGTCCAAGAAGCTCCATCTGAACGCAGGCATCCTCAGCATACATGGGCTTGGGATCAAACTTCTTGGCACGCTCGATCCTTATCTCCTCGTCATCCATATAATCCGCTTCAATGTACTCTTTCTTGAAGTTGCTGGCCTCAGCCTGCTGCTTGTCAACCAGTTTACTCTTATACTTCTTGAGCTGTCTCTCAATAACCTCCTCAACCAGGTCAATGGATACGTACATATCATTGCTTACCTGTTCTGCACGAATAATCTTTCCTTTTACGGGAATGGTAACCTCGATCTTGTGCCTCTCCTTGTCCACATTAAGTGTAACATTGACATTAGTATCAGGTGTAAAGTACTTCTCAAGCTTGCCAATCTTCTCTTCAACAGCTGAGTGTAGTCCCGGTGTTACATTAATGTTCTTTCCTACGATGGTAAACTTCATGCAATCATCCCCTTTACTCATGGTCGGAATAATTTCTGAAAAAAGAAATCCATCCGACGAATTTTTAAGACAACTATGCTCATGCGTTTATTTTGTCTATATGATATTATACCATCATGTAAAGTGTGAGTGCAATTTATAACAGCAAATTGAAATAATATATTTGCGTCACAGAGGCCGAAGTTAACGGTTATACTCATTTTTTGTATATAATGCACAAAAAATATCTTTTGCTTTCTATTGCGCAAAATCCACTTGTTTGTGGTTTAATTTGTGGATAATGTGGATAACTTCGTGTATAAATTCAAAAATAGCGGTTTTTCTTCTCCACATTGTGGATAACTTCGAAAAAAATTATTAAAAAAAAATATATTTTCTATGTTGACTTTTTAGTTTTAGTGCAAAACATAGAAATACATACAACAAGTGCCGGATTAGCGGCGCTCATTTTCCTATTACATAAAAAATGGAACCAACATCTCTGTTAGTTCCATTTCATCATTCATTTCTAATTTTAGAAGATTCTTCTAACTGCTAATACTGAACGGTAATCGGCATTAGATACCTTGATACCTGTCTTAGCCGTTGAAGCGTGTACAATCTGGCCGTTACCGATGTAGATAGCTACGTGGCCTGAATAGCAGATAATATCACCGGGCTGAGCATTTGCAAGTCCATCAACTGCAGCACCAACTGATCTGTCAGCACCTGAAGAATGTGGAAGGCTCACGCCGAAGTTATTATATACACTCATTACAAATCCTGAACAGTCAGCACCATTTGTAAGAGAAGTTCCGCCATAAACATAAGGGTTGCCAACGAACTGAAGAGCAAACTGTGCAACGGCTGAACCAATTGAGCTTGTAGCTGTTGTGTAGGAGCTTGCTGAATTGTAGTTGGTAGAGCCTGAACTTGAAGTGCTCTTGGAAGTATTAGCCTTAGCAGCCTTGTTAGCAGCAGCTCTTGCCTCTGCTTCCTTAGCAAGACGAGCCTCTTCCTCAGCCTTGGACTCAGCCTTAACAAATTCAGTATGAAGAGTTACATAATCAGTTGATACGTAACCATCACCTTCCTCGATACTAACCTTGACCCATCCATCAAGTTCTTCCTCAACTACGAGTTCGTCCTCGATAGGAACTAGACCGATTACCTCAGCATCAAGACCTGCACCGTTTCTAACCTTAAGAGTAGTAGTGGTAACAGTAGCGATTCTGGTTCCTACTTCCTTGGCAAGTTCTACCGCATCGTCACCGGTAACACAGAACTCACCCTTAACATAACCTTCTACTGAACCGGACTGGATCTTGTACCATCCGTCCTCTTCCTCTATATAAGTACCTACAGATTTGTCATATAACTTACCAACTATCTCGCCGTCTTCGCTTGGAAGATCTCTTACATTAACGTAGTTGGTCACCTTAGCAATTACAAGAGACTTAAATGATTCCTCTTCAGAAATCTCTTCTGTGGCCTCGTCTGATTCCTCAGACTCTGTTTCTGTCTCTTGAGACTTCTCAATAACTGCTCCTGTAGCCTTCTGAATATCTGAAAGAATATTCTCTGTTACGGTTGAAGCAAGTGGTGTTACGTCTGTTACAGTATCTTTAAGATCGAGATTATCATCAGAAGCCTTGGATGAGCTTGATGAAGCGCTCTCTGATTCTGAATTTTCAAGTTCTACTGACTGCTGCAAACTTGAAAGTGACACCTGATTGTTACCAAGAGCGTAAGTGATACCTGCCTGAGGCATTACGCTTGTCACTTTGTTTGATGCAGCAAAGGCGTCTATACTGAAGCTTGAAAAAGTTATCGCAGCTGTTACTGAATAAGCTATGAGCTGCATGCTAGCTTTTCTCAAAATGAACCTCCGAATTGTTACGAAATTTGTTACATCTTTTACGAATATAAACTAATTATAAATTTTTGTCAAGTCTAAATTAATTTAAGAAGTGACGAAAATACGATATTTTCGCCACTTTTTTGATACGAATTGCTCTAAATTTAGTTTCCTATTTCTCTTTTCCAACCAGGAAGTCCTGAACCGCAGTTACAGCATTGGCGCCGTCTGCCACCGCTGTAACAATCTGACGAAGCCTCTTTTTTCTGGAATCTCCTGCAACAAAAACACCCGGTACAGAAGTTGCTCCATCTTCATTCGCAATTACGTAACCATTTTCATCACATTCAACCATACTTGCGAAAAGATCTGTTGAAGGATGGATGCCGATTGCGACAAAAATTCCATCTACATTTAACTCATTTATTTCTTTATTCTTAACGTTTTCAATTTCAAGCTTTGTAACCTTATCTTCGCCCTTGATTTCTTTTACAACGCTATCCCAGATTACTTCTACATTTTCAAGGCCAAAGAGCTCATCCTGCAAAATCTTTGTAGCTCTGAGTTCGTCTCTTCTATGGATCAGATAAACCTTGCTACAGAATCTGGAAAGGAAAATAGCATCCTCAACTGCAACATCACCGCCACCGTTGACAGCTGTAACCTTGCCTCTGTAAAAAGCGCCGTCACAGGTTGCGCAGTAGGAAACACCTTTTCCGATATATTCCTCTTCACCGGGCACTCCCAGTTTTGAATGGTGAGCACCTGTTGCAAGCATTACTGTATGAGCTTCGTACTCGCCCTCTTCAGTTTTCACCTTAAATACCGGAGCCTTTGTATCTGAGCCCTTATCGATACACTCAATACCTGTAACTGTGCCATCTACAAATTCTGCTCCCAGCTTATCTGCATGCTCCCTGAACTTTGTAGCAAGATCAAAGCCGTTAACTCCCGGAATTCCCAGATAATTGTCCACCTCATAGGTGTCTATGATCTGACCTCCGCTCACAGGATTCTTTTCTATGATAAGCATATTAAGTCCTGCTCTCTTTGCGTATACTGCTGCTGAAAGACCTGCAGGTCCTGAACCAACTATAATAAGATCGTACATATTTGCCTCCTTGTAATAATGAAACATCATTTACATTGTGCGCAATTAAATAATACAACATTTATTTCTTTTTGTAAAGCAGAAAATCTTTTTTTCAGATCCAGCCACCATCCACGGTAACGATCTGTCCCGTCATATATTCCGGTGCATTGGACAGCATATAGACTATCTCTGCCACTTCTCCGGGTTCTCCCATCCTATCCATGGGGATCTCACCTTCAAGTTCCTTTAAATCCTCGCTACTTAGGTGACTTCTGTTCATATCAGTATCGATTACACCGCAGGCCACGGCATTTACCTGAATGTTACTTGGCGCCAGTTCTTTTGCCAGGGCTTTGGTAAAAGAATTAATGCCCCCCTTCGACGCTGAATAAGCCACTTCGCAGGAAGCTCCCACGTTTCCCCATACGGAAGAAATATTGATGATCCTTCCTCCATGCTTTCTTACCATAAAAGGGACCGCAAACTTCGAGGTGTAAAAAAGAGAATTCAGATTTGTGCCCATCACCTTATCCCAGTCCTCTTTTGTCATATCCGTCAAAAGCCCCATCCACGCAATTCCGGCATTATTCACCACTACATCGATGTCCTCGATATTTTCAAAAAGAGCCACGACCTCCTCATAATCTGATGCATCACATCTATAAGCCTTGCACTTTACCGAAAACTCTTTTTCCAGTTCCAGCGACATGGCTGTTAAATCTTCTATATTATTTACACAGGTCAAAAAAAGATCATCTCCGGCCTTTGCAAATCTCTTAGCTATAGCCTTTCCGATTCCTCTTGACGCACCTGTGATAAGTACCTTTCTGTTCATGACACACCTCTGCAAACATCATTTCATATACGAAAATGTAAAAGTTTGTGCCGGGAGCCCATAAAGACCCCCGGCACTTTCACAATACCATGAAAAATAATTGTTTAGCAATGTCTGATAGCGCTCAGTACGCTTTCTTCCAAAAACGGCTTGGTGATAAATTCAGCCGCACCAAGCTTCACCGCCTCCATCATTTTCTCTTTCTGTCCGGCTGCTGTGATCATAATTACCTTGGCATCAGGATTCTGTTTTCTAATCAGTTTTAATGACTCCAAACCATCAACCTGCGGCATTGTTATATCCATTGTAACGATGTCAGGCGACAGCTTTACAAAAAGGTCAAAACCCTCCTGACCATTAATTGCTTCGCCAACAACCTCATATCCTGCCTTTTCAAGAATATCCTTCAAAAGTCTTCTTGAAGTTCTGGAATCATCAACAATCAACACACTCTTCATGCTATATTACCTCCGCCTCTCTCACTGTACCTTCATATCTGATGAAAGACAGATAAAAAACTCAACCTCGCCTCCGCTGATATATACAGGTAAAACCTCTATATAATCGCTGCTGGCTTCCGAATAAGAAATAAAAAATTCAGGTGGTTCAAGCTCTATTGCAACTCCCTGTTTGCTCATATCCGAAGCATACAGACCATTCATACAATTGATCAACTCGCAGATTGCATCAAGAGCATCCTCTTCGGTTTCAATAAACTCTTCCTTGGTGTAAGCTATGGCCATTTTCTGGACATCCTCATACTTTCCACCAATGGCAACCATAGCTCTTTCACCGCCATGAAATCCCTGATAGCCCATTACTTCAGTTCTAAGCGCTCCCACTCTGTAGGATCTTCCAATATAGACATGGGCATCCACAAGTCTGTAAAGATTCATAATACCCAAGGAAAACATTCTCTTTATCCGGGCATTCTCAGAATCTAAAAAGATTGGAACAATTCTTTCTATATTTCCCTCTTTAAGATCGGCGATGTCAGTGGCCGTAAAACCATTTTCTCTTTGATAATCACCCTCTGCCTGAGCAACCTCTTCAAGGGTCATATATTTTTCATCAACAAGGGCCTGAACAAAGGATAGATAAACATTTCCCTGAAGTTCCAAAAGACGATTGAGCTGCGGTTCTGTGAGATATCCCTTCTCAATAGCTATATCACCAAACTTTTTATTCATGCTGGCCTGGAGCGCATTAACCTGCTCAGCCTGTGCTATGGTCATAAGCTTTTCCGACACAGCGATAACTCCAAGCTTTGCCCTGTTAGCTTCCTGAATCTGATAAATCTTAGCCAGTTGGGATTTGCTTAGTGTACCTTTTTCCATTAAGAAATTGCCCAGTAATCTATCTAACATATGATGCTCCCAAAAAACAAACGGACACTAGTCTATCTTCTATTTTAGACTAATATCCGTTTATTAACAAGGTTATTATCATCAATAGAGCTTACTGCTCAGCGTCCTTTTTCTCACTCATTCTTGCCATGGCCTGATCAAGAGCCTTCTGCACAACCAGATCATCTGAATTCATTGTTCCCGGATTAGCTGAAGGTGCCTTAACGCCTCTCATCTTATCTGCCTGCTGACCTGCCACCTCAAGGAGCATCATTCTGTCCTTTGGAAGAATAACATTCTGTCCGTCAGGATTTATGGCTATTCCTTCCTTATCACTAACAAACTTAAGGATGTCCTGATATTTGAATACCGCAGCATTCCATTCTGAGCCGCGAAGTTTTTTACCAAATTCGATAGCATCAGTATATACAGGAAGGAACTGCTTACCATCCTGAGAATTAAGAACAAGGAACTTGAACTTTGTATCCTTGCCAAACTTCATTCTTCCATCCTCAAGGACCTCAACAGGACCCTCATGCTGCATAGGAATGATATAACTGCTGCTTCTGATAAGAGAGAGCATTCTCATCTCTTTTGCTCTTACTATCTCTTCTCTCTTTTCGTACTTAACAGGCCATCTAAGTTCAGCCATAAAGTCAAGCATTGCAAAGTTAAGAGGTGGATTGATCGGATTCTTTGCCCTATCCTCTTCATTCCAGTCCCCTGGAGCTGCCACGATCTCGCTTCTCTTAAATCTTGCTCTGTAAGCTCCGTTGTCCACCAGAATATTCTCCATGCCTACATAATAAAGGTAGTCAAAAAAGCCTCTCTTTACAGCCGCTGTGTCATCAGGATTTTCAACCTTAACTTCCCTTACAGCAACCTTTCTGTACTGCTTTGCAAAGAGCTCAACCGCCTTGTCTGCGATTTCCTTCTCAAAATATACATTGGCAAAACCATGGTCAATAAAAGGATAACCTGTAGTTGCATCATACAGAACATAGAGTGTTTCTGCATCGCGAACTCTTGATAAAAGTTCGTTGTAAACCTTTCTGTGATTCTTCTCGAATCCCGGAAGTGGTGCCTTCTTATTGAATACCTCAAGGGCAGTCAAAAGGAAAAGAATCTCCTGGTTTGACATGAATCTCAAAGTTTCAGGTGAAATATCTGAGTCATAGATCATTCCACCGATCTCGTCCTTGCGCTGACTTGTAACTGTTTCTCCCATAGCTACCTCATCAGCGCTCTCTATATTTACAGGATTAAGTCTGGGAAAAGAAGGCCACTCCATTCCTTCATGCGCCTCTTTTGCTGCCTGTATCTCTTTTTCTTTCTGCGCAGCAGCGTTCTGAAGTGCAACTGCTTCCTCATCCTCAGAAGACTTTTTTCCTCCAAAAAAATCAAACAAACCCATTAAAACTAAAACCTCCTAAAAACTTCAAAATTCATAAAATACCTTAGCAACCGCAGCCATATACTCAGGGTCTTTGCTGCCTGCAGACTCGTAAGGAGAATGCATTGCAAGCTGTGCAAGACCGATATCAACTGTGTTTACCGCAACCTGAGTTGTCGATATGTTGCCAAGTGTTGAGCCACCTGCCATATCAGAGCGGTTAGTAAAGCACTGGTAAGGCACCTCTGCCTTCTCACACATAAGTTTGAAGGTCGCTGCTGAAACCGCATCTGTAGTATATTTCTGGTTGGCATTATACTTGATCACCACGCCTCCATTGATGACAGGCCTGTTGACAGGATCAGCCTTCTCAAGATGGTTGGGGTGAATTGCATGTGCATTGTCAGCTGAAAGCATAAAGCTGTTTGCAACTGCAGTGTAGTACTGCTCGTCTGTGCGTCCAAGAGCCATGTTTATTCTTGTAATTGTATCCTTAAGGAAGGTAGAAGCAGCTCCCTGCTTGGTTCCACTTCCTACTTCTTCGTTATCAAAAACGCAGTGCAGCGCCACATTTTCTGAATCACCGGCATTAAGGAAGCCTTCAAATGTTGTATATACGCACTCCTGATCATCAAGTCTTGAACTGGCTATGTACTCGTTATTTGCTCCCCATACTGTCGGTTCAACCCTGTTATATAAGAAGAGATCATGTCCAAGAATATCTTCCTTTTTTACTCCGGCAGCATACGCTACAACGTCAAAAAAGCCATCTTTCGCCGTGTTGTCTCCAAAAATCGGAAGCATATCATTCTGGGCATTGTACTTGTATCCATCATTGGCTTCACGATTCATATGAATAGCAAGGGCAGGGATCATCAAAAGGTTTCTGTTAACATTGACAAGCTTTGTCTCAACCTTCCCATTTTCGCCTTTAACAAGAAGACGTCCTGCAACAGAAAGAGGTCTGTCAAACCATTCTGCGCAGAGCATTCCGCCGTATTTCTCTACATTGAGCTTGATATATGCTCCGCCGGCTTCCATCTCAGGATTCTCCTTTATCTTAAAGGATGGAGAATCGCTGTGGCTGGCGATCATGTAAAAGCCCTTGAAATCCTTCCTGGGAATCCTGAAGGAAATAATGGACGAATCATTCCTTGTAACAAAATACCTTCCACCCTCATTACCTGACATAGGAGCGATATCCCACTCTTCATTTTCATGAAGCTCGGTATACCCCGCCTCGGCAAGCTCCTTCTTAAGATTATCGATAACATGAAAACAGGTCGGGCTCTGATCTATAAAAGTCAGCATCCTGTTTGTAATATCTTTAAAACTGTTCTCCATGGCATTTTTCTCCACGATATTATTAATATGATAGCACTCCTAATATACATTCAACTTTCTTATAAATCAAGGATAAAAAAGATTGCTTTTCTGTGAACTATGATGTTAGAATGTAAGCACTTACATTTTGACCAATTCCCGATTTTTCGTGAATGCAAAGTTTTGATTGGAGACAGTAATGACAAGAGAAGAAACCTATAAGATGCTGAGTGAATACGTAGATTATCTACTTGAGAAATCTGACGCAGAGCACCCTATGTGGAACATAGAAAAGATCCTCAGCGGCAAACCTAACAAATGGAACTACATCGACGGCTGCATGATCACAGCAGTTCTTTCATTATATGAGATGACTTCTGATAAAAAGTACCTTGATTTTGCAGATAAGTTTATTGGCTGGTTCGTTGAGGAGGACGGCAGTATCAAGACCTACAGTACTGAGGAGTACAACCTTGATAACATAAATCCCAGCAAGAACCTATTCAAACTTTATAACTATACCGGAAAAGAAAAATACAGAAAGGCAATGGATACTGTAAGGGCGCAGCTTGATACAATGCCCCGCACAAAGGCAGGAAATTTCTGGCACAAGAACATCTATCCCAACCAGGTATGGCTTGACGGAATGTATATGGCACAGCCTTTCTATATGGAGTACGAGACACGCTACAACAAGATGCAGGGATGCCTTGATTCCTTCAAGCAGTTCAAGAATGTTGAAGCTCTTATGAGAGACAAAAAGACAGGTCTTTACTACCACGGCTATGATGAGAGCCGCGAAATGTACTGGGCTGATAAGGAAACCGGCTGCAGCCCTAACTTCTGGCTCAGAGCCCTTGGATGGTTTACTGTTGCTCTTGTAGACACAGCAGAGGCCATGGATGAGTCAATGTACTACGAGTACAGGTACCTTCAGACAATGCTTCTTAACCTTGCAAATTCCCTTATCCCATTCCAGGATGAAAGCGGAATGTTCTATCAGGTTGTAGATAAAAAAGATGATGAGAGAAATTACCTTGAGACCTCCGGCACTGCACTTATTGCCTACGGACTTCTTAAGGGTGTTCGCCTCGGCTACCTTCCAAAGCGCTTTGAGGAGGTTGCTGAAAGAGCCTTCGATGGCATCACAGAAAAATACCTCTCCCGCAACGAAGATGGCTCACCAAAGCTTGGCGGCATCTGTCTTGTAGCAGGTCTTGGTGGTGAACAGCATCGCGATGGTTCCCTTGAGTACTATTTCTCAGAACCTGTCGTAGAGAACGAAGCAAAAGGCGTCGCTCCTCTTATCCTCGCCTACACCGAACTCCTTCGTCGTAAACACTAACCCAAAGCCATATAAGCTAATATATAGCTCAAATACAGAACAACGCTCCGAGGACAATCCCCGGAGCGTTTCTTATTCCCTACAATTTATTCCATGTTCTTTTTTAAATTCATAACGTAAATTTCCGGCAAAAGAGACCGGCAGAGATGAAGAATAAGTATATTTACGAAGCATTATGACGAGTAGATTCAATTTAGTGTTTCACAACGAGAGAATAGTGAGTAAATATACTTATTTCATCTCTGCCGGTCTCTTGCCGGTCAATCTCACTTATCTTTTTTGATGATCTTGTTCACAAGGATCTTTCCGGCGCGCTTTGCTGCGTAAGGTCCTACAGCTTTAAGCTTGTCCTCGGCCTTGTACATCTTGCTTGCCTCAGGCATATCGCGGGTAAGATGGATAGCATCGAATTCACACTTTGTGGTGCAGAGTCCGCAGCCGATACATTTATTCTCGTCAACAGTTGTAGCACCGCAGGAGAGGCATCTTGAAGCCTCGGTCTTAACCTGGTCCTCTGTGAATACAAGGCGAAGATCATCGAAGGTATCCTTGGCAACTCCGGCCTTCTTGCCCGGGATCTGTCTCTTTGCATTATCAAAGCTCTCTACAAAGATATCGTCCTTATCCAGCTCGATGAATTCTCTTCTGTCTCTTGCAAGATCAAGTCTGTTACCCTTATGAACGAAACGGTTGATGGAAACCATACCCTCACGTCCGCCGGCGATGGCATCAATTGCAAATCTAGCTCCTGTAAATACATCACCGCCTACAAAGATATCAGGCTCTGCAGTCTGTCTTGTAAGAGGATCAGCTACTACTGTGCCGTTTCTGTTAAGTTCAACCTTTGTGCCCTCAAGAAGGCTTCCCCACTGAACTGACTGTCCGATTGAAAGAAGCAGATTCTCACATGGGATCTCAATTGTATCGTTCTCATCATATTTTGGCGAGAAGCGATGCTGCTCATCAAATACGCTTACGCATCTCTTGAAGATAACAGCCTTAACATGGCCATTCTCGGTAACAACTTCCTTAGGTCCCCAGCCGTTCTTAACTTCGATGCCTTCCTCTTTAGCCTCTTCAACTTCGTCCTTAGCTGCAGGCATTTCCTTCTCGCCCTCAAGGCAGAGCATTGTAACCTTTGAAGCACCTGCTCTTACAGCAGTTCTGGCTACGTCTATGGCAACATTACCACCACCGATGACAACAGTATCACCATTAAGCTTAATGCTGTGATCCTGATTGATTGTTCTAAGGAAATCAACACCGGTCTGAACACCCTTTGCATCCTCTCCGGGAACTCCTGCAAGTCTTCCGCCCTGCATACCGATAGCGATGAAGAATGCCTTGTAGCCTTCCTCACGGAGCTTCTGGATAGTGATGTCCTTACCAACCTCAACGCCGCACTTAAACTCAACACCCATCTGCTTCATGACATCAATCTCAGCCTCGATGATGTCCTTCTCAAGTCTATAGCTTGGGATGCCGTTCACGAGCATACCGCCGGCACGTTTTTCTTTTTCAAATACTGTTACTGGATATCCGTCTCTTCTAAGGAAATAAGCTGCAGAAAGTCCTGCAGGGCCGCCTCCGATAACGGCTACCTTGTACTCATCGCCCCACATTCCGCCGTCGTGCTTCTCGCAAAGAGGAACATAGCGCTTGTCTGCCTTAAGATCCAGTGAAGCAATAAACTTCTTGATCTCGTCAATAGCAAGAGGCTGATCGATCGTGCCTCTTGTGCAGGCATCTTCACATCTTCTGTTACATACAGCACCGCAGATCATAGGAAGCGGATTGTCCTGCTTGATGAGCTTAAGAGCATCTTCATATCTTCCCTCAGCAGCCATCTTAATATATCCCTGAACTGAAAGATGTACAGGACATGCTGTCTTACAAGGAGCTGTACCTGTCTCATAGCAGTTGATCTTAGCATCATCACGATAGTTGTAATTCCACTTCTCAGGGCCCCAGTTCTTTACATTAGGAAGCTCAGCCTTAGGATAAGTAACTTCTGTCTTGTCCTTCTTGCAAAGCTTCTGACCAAGCTTGGCTGCACCAACAGGGCAAACCTCTACGCACTTACCGCAGGCTACGCACTTATCCTTCTCAACATGTGCTCTGTAAGCTGAAGCAGACATGTTAGGAGTGTTAAAGAGCTGTGAAGTACGAAGGGCATTACATACGCCGGGAGCACAGTTACAGATAGCAACGATCTTGCCCTCGCCGTCTATATTTGTGATCTGGTGAACATAGCCATGGCGCTCTGCTCTCTCTAATATCTCGTAAACTTCTTCCTTGGTGATATAGTGACCGATTCCACGATCATCCATGTACTCAGCCATATCACCCATTCCGATACAATAATCACCGCGAATCTCGCCGCTTCCCTCACCTCTCATCGCCTGCTGCTTACGGCATGAACACTCGGAAATGCCATACTTGTCATACATGTCGATCCAGCGTGAAAGATGCTCAACGGGAACTGACTGATTCTCCAGTGAAATAGCCTTCTCAACAGGGATTACGTGCATACCGATGCCGGCTCCTCCCTGAGGAACCATCTGGGTAATACCTGCAAGTGGCAGCTGTGTCATAAGATTAAAGAATGTAGCAAGCTGTGGGAATTCATCGGTCAGCTTGTCCTGCATCATCATAAACTCAGCGGAGCCCGGTACAAAAATAGGGAGCTCATACTGCTTGTGTTTGTCCGGTGTCTTGGCACGGTTCTGTTCGATAATACCTATCCATACAAGCCTGTCAACCATCCTCTGAGTATGCTCAATCCCCATTTTGTTCATCTCAGCAAGTTCTTCGATGGAATACGGCACACGAGTCTTCTTGAAGCTTAAAAGGAACTTAACCTGTTCCTTGTCCAGTATCATATCAAGCATCCAGTATTCAGGATCTCTGTTGTTGATCTTGTTTGTAAGCTTTTTGACATAACGGTCAGTTATCAGCTTAGCAAGCTCAAGAACCAGCTTCTCCTTCTCCGGATCCTTGGCAACATAATCAGGATCTTGCCAATAATCCCGCTCGTTGATCATAGGATCTCCGAGCTTCCATTCTTTTAAGTTTGTAGCCATAAAAAATCCTTCCCCTTTATAAATATTACTTAGAAAAAACTTAGTTTTTTGCCGCCTTCATTGTACAATAAAAGCCCCATTTTTCATATACTTTTTGATGAGATTTTATGAAAAAAGGGGCTTCGTTTCCACTCTATTCAGTTGTCTTTTCCTTGTTTTTTAAATGAATTTTTTCAAGTTTCTCATTTGCGACAGTCCTGTCAATTATACACTTTACAAGTTCATCCAGTTCACTGCCTTCTTCATAATTTGCCGGAGCAAAATACCTTATCCTGTTCTCATCCATCATCTTGCGGACCTTGGTCATATCCTTGGTTCCCGCATCGTAAACTCCGATAGAATGGCCGCCATAGGCATTTACCAGTCGCATGCAGGGCACATCCGTATCGCTGTCACCTATATAGACAAAATTCCTGAAGGGAACCCTTCTCTCCTCAATTGGTGAGTTATCGTTGACCGCCGGATCGTTCACATCCAGAACCCCCTTCTCAATCCTGAAAAGGAACTGGGTCTTGTTGGTGTAGTTGACCACCTGGGCAGGCCACTTCGCTACTCCCTCAGAATCAAAGTAAAAGCTGCTGGCATATATTTTTCTAAAGGCTCCTTTTCTGGCAACACTGGTGCCCTCTATCATCTCCTTAAGTCCGGAAGATATGATATAGTGCTCAACGATTATCCCCTTGCTATTGCCATATTCCTTTATCCTGTCAAACCATTCCTCAACACCGGGAAACAGCTTGACCTTTGAGCCGTACTCAGAGAGAGTCTTTTTGTTAAAAACAAGCTTTCCCTTTGATTCATTCAGCATCTTGTACATGTATGCCAGATTCTGGTCCATATCGTTCTCTTTTGCCAGCTTTGAGCATTCCTCCCAGAACTTTGGCACATCAAAACCCACCGACTGGATATACCCCTGGGCCTGCATATCGTCAGGAGATAAGGTCTTATCAAAATCATAGCATATAGCAACTACACTCTTGCCGGTCTCTTTATCCATTAAAAAATCTCTCCTTCATCCTCTTGTATTATTACTTATGATAGTCCGTTCCTTAGGATCAAGATCAAAAAGATCCATGATGATATCATCTATTTTTTCATATATTTCTTCATCTTGCAGATTCCAGTCATTTGAAGCCTTCCTGCCATCTGCATATATGAGCCTGTCTGCCAGCTCCGATACTACCTTCTGTGTCTTTTCATCCGCATAAGGGATCGGAATAGCCTCTATGTGGGCCCTCAGTATTTTAACAGAATTAAACCTCCGCAAAAAGATAAATCGGGATACCGTTGAGTTTAATACCGCCAGCACATATTTTACGGTGAGCCCTTCTATCCTTGGGATAACAATATTACAGCTGTTTAAGGAGAGCCTGCCCTTATCGTCATAGGCAAACACCGGATAGCTGCTTATGAATTTGTAAAAGAGCTTTTCCTTTGCCCTGTAATATTCCTCCCTGGCAACCTGCTGGAAGTTTTCCGGTTTAAAAACAATGTAGTTTTCTCCGGAGCCTGCTCTGTACCTTGAAATGTCGGAACCCTTTAAGATGACTTCATTTTCACTGTTCTTTTTGCTAAAAATATAGTCCCTGTTATTTCCCGTAACTATTCCCAGGGCAAAATCCGCATTCTCTCGCAGATACCTGATATTATCTGTCATCTCCAGCTTTTTGAGAATCCGGTATTCCTCATCTGTAGCAAGGAAATTAAAGCTGTCCGCATCTGCTTCCCTGTCAGTCTCAATGGTGAATTCCCTATCCTCATCACTCACCTTAAGCCCCTTAACAGACATTTTTTTACCGGTCTTACATATCCTTAATATCACGCTGGGGCAGTTTACTTTGTCGAAGGCATCCCCCAGATACACTATCCTGTCAAGAGTGCTTTCTTCCAGAATAAACTCTCTTATGGGTCTGTGTCCTTTGACTCCAAGAATAGCCTCCGGAAGGACAAAGGACAGAAGTCCTCCCACAGGAAGTTCTCTCAGGGCTTTTTCCACAAACACATCGTAGGATTCAAAGCTCTTTTTCTCAGTAACTCTATATCTTCCCTTTAAAGAAGCCCTTTCTTCATCGGAAAAGTCGTAGCCCCAGGGCGGATTCCCGATTACCAGATCAAACTTTTTGTCAAAGCTTTCCGAAAGATAATCCACGCTTGTGAAATGTTTCTTTATGACCTCCGCAGAAGCTCTGTCAAACTTAAGGGCCATGTTTATCCTGGCAATCCTTATGCTGACTTCGTCAATATCATTCCCGAAAATTTTCTGAATTCCAACTTCTTTAGGGAGCTGCAAAAGAAAATTCCCCGTACCGCAACAAGGGTCAAAAACTTTTTTATCTCCCACTTCCCCCAGCTGCTCCATAAGCTTTTTTACCACCAGGTTCGGCGTATAGTAGGAGCCCTTTGCCTTTCTGTTTCCAAGGTTTTTGCAGGATATGTAGATAAGTCCCGGAATGTCCTCTTTTTCCTCATAGGCGTATTGACGCCCGAAAAGCTCCGGCTCTTTTTCGTAAAACAAAAGAGCTCTTTTCCTGTCACCGATAAGGTCATCCAGAAGCTGATCACGCTCCCCGAAAGAGACCTCTTTTCTCAGATATCTCTTATAAAGGCCTTCATCCCAGGTAATCCCAAACTTATCCGCAAAAAGACTAACAGCGCAGTCTGCCACAAGATAGGAAACTTCCTGCTGCGTAAGCTCCAGTTCTTTTTCCGCAAGCACTTCAATAAGTTCCAAAAGACTCTTTTTCTGTAATCTGCAGCTGTCGGAAACATAGGAGTTATAAAGGCCTATTCCGGATACGTATTTCTTGTTACGCCTGCTCTTTAATGCAGTGTTTTCACCGGAGGTTATAGCTTTTTTTATCTGCTCAATATAATCCACAGAAAAAAGAGGTATGCCACCCCGGTTTTCCGTTGGTATGAGTTTGCCAAGCCGCACCCAGTTTTTACCTGTTGCTACTGAAATTGACAACTCTCTGCACGCCTCTTTTAAAGTCATATTATTATCCCACAATTATCTCAGCAAATTCTTTTTCCGGCATAGGCTTGTAGAACAAATATCCCTGTATGTAATCACATTCCGCTTCCTGAAGGAACTTGAACTGTTTCTCAGTCTCAACGCCTTCCGCCGTGACCTTGACCCCTATGGAATGGGCAAGCTTTATAGTTGATTCTATTATAGCTTCTGCCTTGCTGTTAATTCCTATCTTTCTTATAAATCCAATATCCAGCTTGATTATATCAAAATCGAAGCTCTCAAGCATAGACAAAGAACTCATGCCGCTTCCAAAGTCATCAAGGAGTATCTGGATTCCCTGCTTTTTAATCTTGCTAAGGAAATCCATGGCCTTGGCCTCAAGATCGGCATAAGCCGACTCCGTCACCTCAAATCTGATCATGGCGGTGTCAATTTTCCTCTCCTTTATCATAGCAAAAATATCATCCATAAACGAGGAGTCATAGAAATCAACCCTGGAAAGATTGATGGCACAGGGTACTGCCTTAAGCCCCCTTGAAACACGGTCGGCTATAAAATCCAGTCCCCTCTCAATCATGAACTTATCGAGAATTGAGATCTTGCCTTCAGACTCGATGGCGGTTACAAAATCATAGGGCGGAACCATTCCGAAGTCCTTGTGGCGCCACCTTATGAGCATCTCTGCGCTGGCTATATCACCGGTCTTTGTATCGACAATGGGCTGATAGTAGGGTTCAAACTCATTGTCCGCGATTCCTCTTTCAAAATCAGACAAAAGGAATCTCTGTCTGACATAGTTTTCCTTCATTACATCATCGTAATAGGCGTAGAGACGGTTTCCCTTTCCTCCGCCGTTTCCGATGGACTTCTCAGCAAGCTTTGCCCCCGCAATAAGCTGTGTTATCTCCATTCCTGAATTTCGTATGGAATAAATACCGCAGCGTATCTCGTAGCTGAATTCCTTGGATTCTATCTTAAAGACCTGACGGCACATAGCCTTCAGATTCTTTTCTTTAAGGTTATCATCTGAAGTGATAAGGACAAAATGGTCACTTTCCAGCCTGCCCACAATGACAGGTTTCAAATATTTCCTAACGGCATCCCTTGTCTGGAACACAACAATATCACCGTTGCGATCGCCAAAAAGCTCATTTACCGCTTTAAATCCCTTGATATTTGTATAGACCAGAGAATAGTGGTCGTCTTCCTTAAGTTCTGAAATAAAGAGACTTGCCCTCTCCAGGAATCCTGTTCTTGCATATTCGTCTGTCATCCAGTCGTGATCAAGAGCTGTGGTTATGTCAAAATAGACAATAAGGAACCAGTCAGGATATCCCGGAACCTCCCTGACTCTTATATTCTTGGCACGTCTTTGTCCCTGATTATTTACATGGACAGTCCTGACGTAATTACCTCTGTCCTTTAATTCTTCCAGGATAACAGGAATCCTTATCTGGTCAAGAAAAGCCTCCTGTTCCTCTTCCACCACAGACTGTGAGAGCTTAAAACAGATGTCAGTATACTTTAGTCTGCTGCTCTCAAATATATCCCATAGTTTTTCGCAGAGGTAATATACCTCGCAGACTTCCGTCTTCTTATTTACCGAAACCACCATGTCGTAGCCGTCATCCAAAAGAGTCTTGATAACAGGCTGCTCAAAATACCCCATGTAAGGTACAATGGTTCCCTGCCTGAGGGGCTTTATCTGTCCGTCTTCAATAATCTCTCCGCTGCCCTTAAACTTGGTCTTGCCATTTTTTACCTTAAAATAACTGCCATCTGTTACAAGATAAAAACGCCTTCCAAAACTGTCGGGCAGAACCACATCCTCTATAAAATCCAGATTGTCTATCCTAGCCCCTTTCATCGCTTCAGCATGGGGTATCATCTGAATATTTGTAAGATCCAGTCCTTCTGAGAATCTGACAAAATTAGGATCCGCCGCTTCTCCTTCAAGTTCAGGCATAAGATAAACGCTATAAGCAGAATTGACCGAGCCCGCGCTGAGGCCTATTATAACCCCTTCATAGTTCAAAAGAGCTTCCTTTAGCCCTATCGTCTTCATATAAGCCAGCTGGGTCGGGGCATGTCCACCTGCAAGATAGATCACATTTGCCCAGGAAATGAGCTTCTTAAGAGCCTGACCCTTTTCTCTTCCAAGCATCTTTACTTCGCCCACAGAAAGCTCTTCAAATTCAAAAGCATCCAGAATCCGCTGTTTCTGATTCTCATTCTCTTTTTTGGCATCAGGATCACAGGGCACATAAAGAATTTTCGCGTCAGCAGGCCACTCTTTTCTAAGGTCAGCAAAAAAACCATACGGATCTATGGGTTCTTCCTTCTTGTAAGAGTCCAAATCCTGATACTTTATGAAACTGCTGGTCAGATAAACAACCATAATCTAATCCCCAATTGTACTACCTTTTGTCTTTGTCAATCAGTTCCAAAAGTCCAACCGCAATAGCTACGTAAACAAATGTCCAGGCAATGAGCCATATCCAGCACTTTATTACAATACCACTGTCAAAATTGTACTCCGGCTTCTGGTTCAGCTCTGCGGATTTCATAAGAAGCTCATCCCTGTAGTTATTCTCTTCTATCATTCTGAACGCATCTAATAGCGGTTTTTCTCCATCAACATCAATATCCTTCATCTTAAGGGCATTGTTCCACACAGAGACCATGGGCAGGGAGTTATAGTCTCCCTGGGCGCAAAGCGCTGTCAGCCCCCATTTTGTAGCTGTAAGGTTTGTAAGTGGCATAGCCTCCTGCGGCAGCGAAAAGAAGCCTCCTGAGAACAAAAGCTGAATGATCAGAAGGAATGGCATTATCGTCATGGCGGTGGTTGTGGTCCTGGACAGGGCCGAAATCAGCAGCGCCAGCATGTCTGCACAATAAGTAATAAAGAATAGTGTAATTCCAAAATCCACCAAAGGCCAGGGAGTTATAAGGCTCTTTTCCGGCAGCTTAACCTGCATGAAAGAGCACACAACGATCGTTATGATGACCTGCAGGATGCATAAAAGTGCCTGGTAGATCATGTGGGCAGCCACGTAGGAGCTGATATGAAGACCTGACCTGTGCTCTCTTTTTATTATCGCCCTTTCACGGCAGATAACCTGAATGGAATTGAAGAACCCGTTCCACACGCAGATGCAGGCAAGGGCAAAGGTTCCCATGAGGGTCCCCTCCATGGTCTTATACAGATTCGAGCCTACCGCAAAAGAGACAAGTCCTGCGATAACTGCTGCCATGGGAAGAACTTTCCAGTCATTCTGAAACAGAAACATCCTGAAGAGTTTTCCCAGATATATGATAGTCTGAAAGCCGCGGCCTCTGTGCCTTACTGTATATTCATCCATAGCACCTCACCCCACTTTTTCTTTCATACGTTCAGCATATTTTTCAACAAATTCGTCGGCTCTTCCCTCTCCGCCTTCATCCTTCTGATTGATGGTAAGAAGAATCTCTTCCATGGAATTCTTTCCAAAAAACTCATAGGCCTCATTTACAGGACCGTACCAGGCAAGTCTTCCGGTTCTTGTAGCGTCCTTAGCAAGGACTATGACATCATCGAACAGATCGATTACTCTGTCAGGAGTATGGGTTATGACCACAACAATCTTGCCTTCATCAGCAATCTCACGAAGACTCTCAAAAAGATTTCTTGCCACAACGCCGTCAAGGCCGGAGTCCGGCTCATCCAGGATAAAAAGATCTGGATTTGAAATAAACTCCATGGCGATGGAAAGCCTCTTCCTCTGACCGCCGGAGAGCTTATCCACCAGATTGTTCTTAACCGCCATAAGTCCAAACTGGTCAAGCATTCTTGCTATCCTGTTTTCTCTTTCCATGACCGAAACATCTGCTGAAAGGCGCATGTACGCTGCATCCGACAAGGTCATGAAAACAGTGTCCGTTCCTCTCATAAGATCCTGCTGTGGAACGAATCCTATGTCATATTTCATTTTGGCATAATCACGGTATACATCAAATTTATCAAGCTTAATTGTGGCATCTGCCTTCTCGTAGCCTGTCACCGCATTCAGATAGGTGGTCTTTCCGGCGCCCGACCCTCCGAGGAGCAGCACCATATGCCCCTTTGGAATGCACATGTGAATATCCTTAAGGAGAGTCTTTTTCTTAAAAAAGTCAATTGCAGTTCTCTTGTTTATATTGACGGTAAGACCATCATCAATAGCTGCAATCTCTTTCCCAAGACCCTTTGCAGCCTCGTTTTTGTTATAGTCTACAAATACTTTTGTGGGAACAAATTTAGACGACAGTCCCCACAGCAAAGCCGTAGGAGCTTCTAAAAAGATAAACAGCCATACCCAGCGACTTTTCCTCTCAAAAACCCTGATCAGTCCAAGATAGATCTTAATTTCGGTGATTATAATGGTGATATAGATACCTACAAAAGGAATAATAAGGATCAGAAGTATAATGGTATTTTTCTGAAAAATCAAAGACGCCACACGGATAGCATAGTAAATTCCCGAAATTATTGTATAGGCCCGGCCTTCTTTTTCGCGATCTGCGCAGATACTGATATGGTACTCTCTTGCAATAGGTATAAACGACCATATCTTCTTAACACCGCACTTCTTGAAAATATGCCAGTATCCAATAGAAATAATGATATAATTAAGGGTATGAATAACATCCGATACACCAAATTTCGCTAGCAATTCTGTGCTTTGGTCCATAATACGCCCTCACTGTCTAAAACGGAGACAATATACCATTATATTATACACTAATTAGCATAAAAAATCAGACCGATATAAGCGTTATCGGTCTGATTTCCAATATTTTATAAAATTTTCTTATTTATACATCTTTTCAAATATGGTTTCCAGGGATTTTAACAGTTCCTCTTTTGTCGCACTTTTTAGAATATACCCTTGCGGTTTCAGGCTCATAGCTCTTGCTATGCTGTCTTTTGTACCTACACCGGTCAGGAAAACCACCGGAATATTCGCAGTTAAAGTATCACTCCTTAACATTTCAAGAATCTGCGGTCCATCCACAACCGGCATATCATAATCAAGCAGTATCAGATCGATCTGGTTCTTCATAAGAAAAGTTATGGCCTGCATGCCTGCCGTGGCAATGCTTAATGAATAAGTATCCTTAAGCCATTCCCTTACTATCTTGGCATAGGAGGGGTCATCATCAACAAGAAGGATCTTCTTTGTCTCCTTCATTTTAGCCTCAAGAGTAAAGATCCTGTTGACCCTGTCAGCAACCTCTTCCAGCTTTAGTGGTCTGTTGATCCACTGCGTGAGCTTTATCTCAGGTATAAGCTGCAACAAGCTATTGTGATAAGACTTATTGCCGATCAGAATAAGATATTTATTCTTATTCAGAATACAGTCGATAGTTTCCTCAAGAACACCCTGGGCCACTGAATCACTCATGATCTCTTCGGGGATAACTATTATATACATGTTCGTTTTGTCCAGCGTCTTGATTATCTTGTCGATATCGACAAGCAAAGTTTCAACGTGATGTCCCAGATCCTTTACTGTTTTCTCGACACCCCTTACCTGAGTATTATGCTGAAAAGCGATAACTTTTACGAATTTTCCTCTAATCTTTTTATTGATCATCTGCTTTCTCCTTCTTTGAGTTCCCTTTCAGCTACCGGCCTATGAATCCAGTATTTGTATCATTCCGTCATAATCAAAGCTGTCATAACATTCCTTAAGTCTGGTCACTTTATCCGCTTCTTCCTCAGAAAGTATGCAATCGTCCAGTTTACCAAAGGCGCCATCGATCATATCAAGATTCATTGACTCTGCTCCGTCCCTAAGCTCCTGATAAACTGTTTTAAGGAGGAACTTATTGGCTAGAGGTTTGGAATCATCTTCCGCTTCCGAATCACTTTCTTCGAAGTATACTGCGAGGAAGGACCGATATTCTCTGTATTCCGCCATCACTCTGTCATGATTTGATCTGATAAAAGATATATCTCCTTCTTTTCCTGCAAATTCCAGATCTTTCGCATCATCAGACAATTCCATGGCACCTGCCAGCTTGGCGGAACTCTTTAGTGCATGAACTTTTGTGGTGTAATTAACCCAGTCCTCATTCTCATAATATTCTTCAATCTCAGCCTGCTTGGCTTCGATTGAATCATAGAATATCTTTAGTACAGTCTTAAATGACTCCTCTGATCCGCTGTTCCTAAGACCTTCCTCCACATCTATTCCTGAAATGCCTTCATACCACTTTGCGCCGGTTTTCTGCTCACTTTCTTCACTTTCCTCATTTACTTCACCGGCCCAATTGTTGTATTCCGGATAAAACTCCTGATCATCTTCCTCCAGATAATCATATTCCTCATCACTTATGATTTTCTCCTTAGGAAGGAGGATTCCAAGATTGTAGAACTGTTCATCTTTGTAAATGAATGTCACGCCAAAGGTTCCCGGACCGCAGTTCAGTGAAGAAGCTGCGCACGCCTTTTGTAAAATGATATTTGCAAAATCATATTTTTTCCTGATCTGCTCTTCAATCCACACCAGATCTTTTTCCTTAAGATCAGCATAGGTCACAAAGACCACATCAAGGTCAGGTGCGATACCCGGTGGAAAGACAGTGTTTATATATTTCTCAAAACATTCCCTCTTATCACCGGTAAACATCTTGTACAGCCTGAATTTATTATTCCTGACTTTAAGCGAAGGCTTAAGTGCAAGATTCTTAATTATGCTGTATACCGCATGGCTCATAAAGCCCTGTCTCATCATGAATTCAGGATCGGAAACAATGAAGCTGCAATGGATTCTGTTCTTGACAGCTTCAAGTTCTTCGACTATTTTTTCTACCGGATGATTCTGCTGAGCCATTCTGTATGCTATAAGCACCATAAGGCCCATGGAGCTTGAGATACACCCAGAGTCCACAACCGTCACATTATCAAAAACTTTAGCTGCTTTGCAGGCTCTTAAGTATTCATCGCTCATCCCCGAAGCAAACGCAATATGTATAATGTGATGTGCCTTTTTAATGTTTTTGCCAAAAAACTTTTCGAATTCTTCTGCTGTTGGCGGCTCAGATTCAAATACCTTGCCATCCTTATTCATGTAAGAGATCAGCTCATCAGCACCGGCCTCCACGGTATCCCAGAAAGTCTTTCCATCACCATGGACATTAAATGGTATTGTTTCAAGCTGAATCAGGTTTCTGACTACACTGTTCGGAAGATCGCACATAGTGCTTGTTGTAATGAGCACAGGAATCTTACGACTATATCCTTTCGCCGTAGTCATCTCTTTTCCGGCCTTTTCAGCATAGCCTTCACCATTTATCTTGTACTCCGGCAGATACTTTATAAGCATGTCTTCCAGTTGCTGCCCGGATACAGGCTTTACAAGATAATCGTCAAATCCGCTGTTATTATACAGTTCTCTGTTTTCACTTCCGGCATTTGCGGTAAGAATGATCACAGGAACATTATTATTCAGACCACCCGTCTGACTTCTAAGCCTCTCCAGGCATTCGATTCCATCCATTTCCGGCATGAGATGATCCATCAGAATCACGTCGTATGATCTGCTAAGTGTCTTTTCCAAAGCCTGCTGCCCGGTAAGTGCCACTTCAATAGTGATTTTGGTTGACTCCAGAAGCTTCTTTTCAACTTCCAGGTTCATCTCATTGTCATCAACAATAAGTATTCTGGCTTCAGGCGCTTCGAAGCTCGATTCATAAGCATTCTGAGCTCTTGTGGAACCGAAATTCGCAATGTTGATCTCCCCGACATGTTGGCTGTCACTGATCTTTTGCCACAGCGAAACTGTAAATGTTGAGCCCTGGGTATACACGCTGTTAACGGATATTTTTCCATCCATAAGCTCTACAAGCTGCTTTACAATGGATAACCCCAGTCCTGTTCCCTCTATAAAACGGTTCTTTTCTTCATCTTCTCTGTGGAACGCATCAAAAAGATGAGGCAATGCCTCCTGCTTTATTCCCATTCCGGTGTCTGAAATGCTGAATACAAGAAGAACCTGGTCTCCTTCTATCTGCTCTCGTTCCATGTACAGACTTATCTGCCCCTCGTTGGTATATTTAACGGCATTATTCAGGATATTAACCAGTATCTGCTTTATGCGAACCTCATCTCCGTACAGCTCAGTGGGGATTGAAGGATCTACATCAACTTCCAGCTGAAGCCCCTTCTGCACTGCATTAAGCCAAACCATGTTAACGATCTCAGATACCAAAGATGCAACGCTGTAATTGACCGGTATGATATCCATTTTACCCGCTTCTATCTTGCTGATATCAAGTATGTCATTTACCAGCGCAAGCAGCATCTTTCCGGCACCCTGTATGTTTCTTGCATCTTTTACAATCTCTTCGGAAGCATTTTCCTGTCTCAGAATAATCTCGTTCAGACCAAGGATAGAGTTGATCGGTGTTCTGATCTCATGGCTCATACTGGAAAAGAACTGGCTCTGCTGCCTGTTTGCTGCTTCTGCTTTCTTGGTCTCTTCCTGAGCACGCTTGTTTTCCTGCCTGAACATTTCCTTCTGAAAACGGACCATGGCATAGATACCAATGCCCACCAAAAGAACTGAAGCAATGGAATCAACGCAAAATTGCATGTCCGTATGCTCGTAGACATATTCCGGGTGCAGAAAATACACCACATAATCAACTAACGTGATAATGCTGAGAACTGCCGTTGTCACAGTGCGCAGTACTCCCGACAGAGTAAATCCTATATACATGTAAATAAACGGAACCCAGATTATCCCGCCGCCTTTCGGTCCTCCTCCAAAGAAGAATGTGACGGGCACAATAACAAAAATCAGAGTTGCAACCTGTATAAGCGCACCGGCTGTAATCTTTTTATAATGAACGCTGAAGCATGTCACAACAGGACAAGCTATAATCACGATACCCAGAACGATCACTTCCGCAGGATGCTCTTTTATAAAAAGATCTATAACAAATGCCAGGGCAGCCGTCACGCCTCCCATGATCGCCATGAAGCTGATCGTGCGCTCCTCAAAGCTTATCTCCGGACTATACAGTTTTTGGGACAATTTGCGGTTTTTTTCCAAAAGAAGGTTCATGACATACCTCCTCTCTTATCATTTGAGATGAAGTTCGGAAGTACTTTCATCATGACTTTTTCAAAATCACCAATATTTATCGGCTTGCTGACGAAACCGTCAAAGCCTTCTCTGATAAACATTTCCCGCGCACCCGCCACAGCATTTGCTGTAAGTGCGATAACCTTAATATCTTTTCCGCTGTCTCCGGCTATCTGCTTAATTGCCTTCATAGCCTCAACGCCATCCATTTCAGGCATCATGTGATCCATAAATACAACGTCATAATGGTTTTCGGAAATCTTTTGTATTGATTCTTTACCACTACCCGCTGTATCGGTTATCATCTTGTAATTCTTCATGATTCCTGTGGCAACAACAAGATTCATGGGCTCATCATCTACTACCAGAGCCCTAAGGCCCTTGAATTCAGGCT
This sequence comes from Butyrivibrio sp., assembly GCA_017413105.1. GTDB lineage: Bacteria > Bacillota > Clostridia > Lachnospirales > Lachnospiraceae > Butyrivibrio. The sequence continues at coordinate 29,634 of JAFPVA010000235.1, forward strand.
TATCAATGAGCAGACTTGTTCCAACAACGCCACTGGTGATCTCCCCGTTAAGCACCTTTGCAACAGGATATCCATACAGTGGTTTTTGCATAACAATAACTCTGCTTCCCGTATTGACCTTAAATCCCGGGTTGGCAGCAACTGTAACTACTATTCCATCATCATTTAACTTGTCAAAAAAGAATGGTATCTCCGAATACTCCTCAGATCCGGTAAAAATATGAGTAATATCCTTCCTTTCCAGAAGTTTCTTAAGTTCCTTGATGCCATTAACAGAATAGAGATTCTGCTTAAGTGCTGCAGCAAGATTGAGCGCCATGGCATCATAAAACTCTCGAAGCTGTGGTACCTTAAACTTCTCTCCCCTGACGTAAAATACGATGTTTCTCGTAATCTTCTGATCAACGTAAATACACTGACCGGGGTTTAAAACCTCCTGCGGAACACTGACACTGACTGTGGTCCCCCTGCCTTTTTCGCTCTGTATCTGGACAAAGCCGCCCATTCTTCGAACGAAACCGTAGACAATATTAAGACCAATGCCTATTCCGCCGGTGCTCCTATTTCTTGTCCTGTTCGCCTGATAAAGTCCCTTCGAAGCACTGCCCACCTCTTTTCTTGTCATGCCGATTCCGGTATCGGAAACTTCAATATTCAGATTTACGCCATAATCCCTCCTGGTGGCATCTATCTTAAGATAAACGCCGCCATGCCTCGTAAATCTCAGGGCATTATCAAGAAGATGTCTTATTATCTTATGGAGCTTTTTTATATCCCCCTTCATCATTGTGGGAACATTCGGATTAAGATCGATTATGAACTCCAGATTATTCTGATTTACATACCCCGATATTCCCACGAGGATATCATTGACAAGAGAAGTGATCATGTACTTCTCTTCTTCAAGCGGTATCTCTTTTCTCTGAATATCTGTATAATCCTGAATATCTTCAATCTGATGAGCAAGTCGTAGCCCTGCATCACGAATAGATGCTACTTCCTCACTTTCTTCCTTTTGCAGTAGCAAAGTAGCCAGACCATTAACCACATTTACAGGAGTTCTTAGCTCATGAGATATATTTACCAAAAAATCATCAGTCTCTTTATCAGCATTTTTCCTTTCTTCGTCTCTTTCCCCTATGACTGCTTCATAGCTTTCTCTCTGCCTTATAGCCTGAATGCAGACATAGTAAATACAAAGCTCTGCGACAACATGCAGAATAATCCTTGAGATTACAAGCGAACTGAACTCTATAGTATTCCCTCTGACTGCCATGATAATGTTAAGAATTATCAGGGCAAAGAATTCCAGCAATATACAATTGAGGAATAAAATCTTATTGATCATTGAAAATGCGACCATCATAAGTGAAGAAGCCACTACCAGGTCAAAGAAACTTGTTCCATGGACACCATGAAAAAGCGTCGCAAATGCGGCAAAGACTAAATAGAAATTTTCGCGAAAATCCTCTGTAGAATATTGAAATAAATGCATGCCCCAGGATGCTAAAAGGCCTGCTATTAAGAGTGGCGGAACCCAGAATTCCCACCCCTCTGATATGCTTTCTATTACCAAACCAGTGCTGGATACAGTTATAAGAATCATCAGAACTATATGCACACTGGTTCTAGAATACATTCTATCTTTCATAAAAAGACTCCAAGCATATATTTATCCCATTATCGTCATTAGCATATACATTATAATGATAATATTTCTTGCAGGATTACATATAAACTTGGAGTTAATTTTTTATAAAATTCACTGAAAACCTTTAATAAAAAATCAGACCGATAACGCTTATATCGGTCTGATTTCAAATATTGTATTAAATTTTTTATCCCTGAAGGCCGTTTGCCTGACGGATCATATCCTCTACAACGATGTCATAGATTTCTCCCACAGTGTTGCAGTACTCCAGAACCTTCCAAGGCTCATTTGTATGGAAATGGATCTTTATAAGATCTTCGTCACCGGCTGCAATGAGGGAATTGCCCTCAAAATGCTCTGTGATATAATCTGCTATCTCATCCTCGTCAAGGTCCTTGTCTCTGCGGTCTATGAGAAGCTGTGTATCATAGCGGTATGCAAACTGATCGTCCTCTGCATCAATGGAATTAACTCCCATGGTATCTTCCTCCTTGCGAAAAAGCTTTGTCGTAATTTTCCGACACCATAGATGATACTATAATATTTCCTTTATTGCACTCTTTAAATTCTCCGATATGTCTGCACAGGAAAGCCACTTGGCAAAAGCATCTCTCTCAAGGTTCATGAGTTTATTATAAATAGCATCCTTGTCCGTGGTCTTTATCCAGGCTCTGTCCAGGATCTCAAAAACCAGCTTTCTGTAGTCGTTTTCAAGAAGTTCCACGCCCGAAAGTTCCACAACAAGTTCTTCCTTAACGTCTGTTTCCGGAAGTCTTACGATAGCTGAATATCCGGTTGTGCTAAGGACTTCAAGGTCTTTTCCATTTACCTTTGCTGCCTTTACATCGATGCCATAAAACTCCAGCTCATAGCTTCTTTTCTCAGGTAAAAGAGAAGTATCTCCTGCAGCACGATGTACGATAAATACTGTGATCTTTTTTTCCTCGTCAAAAGAAACTTCGTACAGGGTTCTTGCAAAAGCACCGTTTTTGTACTCCATGCTTATGCCATCATCCTCGTAAAGAGTGTAATTTCCACTGTTACCTCCACCCACAAGGATATGAAGGCTCTTTGGATTGCCTGTACCGTTTATATTTTCAGGGTCACCAACTGCCAGGGGAACAATTCCTCCCCATGCCAAAAGAACCGGCAGCTCCGACAACTTTCTGTAGAGTTTTTTGGTACTCTTTCCCTTATAGATACGGCCGTTGAAAACATCATACCATCTTCCCTGCGGAATAAGCGCTCTCGTGCAGCCGAGCCTGAGCTGTTCATCATCGGGACTTGTAATGGCACTTACCAGAAGGCTTTCGCCAAACTTGTACTGATCAGGCACATCATAGCTGTCATCGTTTTCCGAATAGTCATAATACATGGGCCTTACAAGAGGCTTCGACTCCTCATAGGCTCTGTGATTTTCAGTATAAAGATATGGAATCAGCCCGTGCCTCAGCTTCATGAACTTCTTAACAATGCTCCTGTAGGGCTCCTCTAAAAGCCAGGGCTCCTTGTTAAAGAAGGGACTGTTGCTGCTGTGGATCCTCATTATCGGAGAAAAAACTCCATACTCTATCCACCTGATAAGGCGGTCTAAGTTCTTATCTCCCAGCATATGTCCGCCGATATCATGGCTCCACATACCATATCCAATGTTGCTGGCTGTGCTGGTAAAATAAGGCTGAAACTCAAGGGACTTCCAGGTCACATGAGTATCTCCGGAAAATCCCACAGGATATCTGTGGCTTCCAACGCCGGCATATCTTGAGAAGATCATGGGTCTTAGATTTCTCTTTTCCTGATCCTCGTAGTGATAATGATTCAAAAGAAGAAGCGGGTCCACGTCGCCCTCTTTTTTCCCGGTTCCCTGCTGCCAGTCTATCCACCAGAAGTCCACGCCGTCACTCTCATAGGGATGCATTACTGTCTCAAAATATGCCTCTCTGAAGTCCTTATCTCCAAAGTCAAAATCTATTGTAAGAGGCTCTTCTGACTTGTCTCCCAGAGCTTTTTTCATGTCATCAAACATGGCTTCAAAAGGTCTTATGCCATCTGCAGGATGAAGGTTTAGTGTCACCGCCAGCTTCCTGTCGTGGAGCTTTTTAAGAAACCTCTTATAATCCGGGAAAAGCTCCTCATTCCAGGTATATCCTGTCCATCCTGAGCCATACTTTGCATCAACTTCAGTAAGATGCCAGTCCATGTCAATAACCGCCACAGAAAGAGGAATGCCCTCTTTGGCGAAGTTATCCATGACCTCCATGTAGGACTCTTCGGTATACTTATAGTATCTGCTCCACCAGTTTCCAAGAGCATACCTTGGAATCATGGGCATCCTTCCGCATAATCTGCAGAAGTCTTTTAGACCTGCGTAATAATCCCTTCCGTATCCGAAAAAGTAGATGTCGATATTGTCATCCGCTCTTTTTACAAACTCTCCGTCTTCAAGCACAGGGCTTTTGCTGTCGTCAATAACTGCATAGCCGTTCCTGCCAAATATACCCTTTTCCAGCCTTACTTTTCCGTCTGCATCATCAAGGGTCCTTGCGGTTCCTCCAAGATTGGACCAGTCATCATAGGCCTCACCGTAGTTCCAGGTGCAGTCTGTCTCCTTAAGCCTGATCTTCAGTCCCAGCGAAGAAAACTCTTTTTTGTCATAGGAAAGAACCAGATACTCTGTCTCTATCTCCAGTTCATCCTCTGATTCCCTCACATTAAAGTTCTGATGCGCATATAAATCATCATCCGATAAATTGCGATTTGTCACCGCAAAGGATGGCCTGTCCTCGAACTTCCCGGCACCGCTGTATTCAAGTCTGATCAGCCTGTCTGCAAGAACTGAGATGCGGTATTTTTCTCCATTAAACTCCATTATCTTGTCCTCATTTTTATGATATAAGAACTTCCGGCGGGAATCACAAGTTCATACTCGCCGCCATCAAGTTTTTTCCCGGAAAAAGGCGTGCCCAGCTCGTCCACGTTCTCCTGTGGCTCAAGAGCTCCCACATAATCAACAGGAATACGGATTCTCTTTTCCTCATCCTCCATGGAGATCACGCCCAGATATATATTATCATCCATAAACCTGGAAACTACCAGAGTGTGCTCCTTGGAATAAAGAACCTTTCTTCCGCCTTCGGCAAAGGCCGGCTCGTTGTTTCTTAGCCAAAAGAGCTTTTGATACGTCCTAAAGTTCTTCCTGCTCTTTCTCTCTGCTTCCTCATCCCAGGGCATCTGATATCTGAAGCCGCTGTCATGCTCTATATAGCCGTCAATCTCCAGTTCATCCCCGTAGTATATGCATGGTATTCCTGTCCAGAAAAGCTGAGCAATTACCATGCTCTGCCATCTCTTATCATCAATCTCCGGATTGTTATGAGCCCTAGAGACATCATGGGAATCAAAGAGATTCATGGAGCAGTCAGCAACTGCCTGAGGGATGAGACTGTAAAACTCCTCAGTTCTTTTGACCACATCCTCAGAAGTCATCTTATAGGGTATAGCCCTGAAGGTCTCATTTCTCTCAAGGAAAAGATCCTTCAGCCCCGCAAACTGCCTGATTATCCTGCCAAAGCCGAAGTAGTTCATGGTAGCATTCCACAGATCTCCCTGCAAAAACTCCGTGCACTCACCCCAGTGCTCGCCGATTATCATGGCATCACTTTTCTCTTCCCTTATGACCGAGCAGAGCTCTTTCCAGAGCTCATCCGCAAGCTGAACATCGTCGTTTCTTCCCCAGACGTCAGCCACGTCAAAGCGCCAGCCATCAATACTGTAGGGAGGTCTAAGCCACTTCCTTATGACTGAGTCTTTACCTCTGTAGATAAGTTCCCTTACTTCTTCGTTTCTGTAATCAAGGACAGGAAGACCCTTATAGCCTGCCCAGCCCTTAAGCTCGCCCTTCTCATCCTCCAGATAATATTCTCTCTTCTCTTTTACCCAGGAGTACTTAAGACCCGTGTGATTGATGGAGATATCAAGAATAAGCTTTAAGCCGTTTTCGTGAAGAGCCTTTGAAAGCTCCTCCAGAGCCTTGTCTCCGCCCAGGGATTCGTCCACGTGAAAATAATCTGCGCAGTCGTACTTGTGCTCGCTGGGAGCGGAAAATATCGGGTTTAAGTAAACTGCAGTTACACCCAGCTCTTTTAAGTAAGGTATCTTTTCTATGACACCATAGAGGGAATGATCCTTAAAGCTGGTGGGAAAAATCTGGTAATATACAGCGCCCTTTACCCAGTCCGGCTGCTCGTAAAGAGCAAGAAGCGTGAAGTTATGCTTATCATCCGGCACGTAGGTGGTCACCCCCGCCTGGGTGTAAAAGTAGATAACATCTCTGCAGGCAATGACAAAATAATAGGAGAGCCTTGGCTCATTCATCACCGTCTCGGCGCTGTAGTAAAATAGCCCCGCAAAGGACTTCTCTTTTCTCATCTCGATATATTCTTCTGCGCCGTTAGAAATGCGCCTTATAAATATCTTTTCCACAGGAGCCCCCTCAAGGAGCCTTATGGAAATCTTAACTTTTTCCTTCAGCTTTGGCACAGGGGTGCTGACAAAGCCCCTTGTGCCGTCACTGTAGATACTCTCTAACCAATTACTCATTTTTTATCCCTTTACCGATCCTGAAAGCCCCTCAACATAGAACCTCTGGAGCCAGACAAATAAAATTACTATCGGCAATGCTACGATCACAGCACCGGCTGCAAACTGCGTGTAATATGTATCAATTCTCTTAAAGTCTGTGAGCCAGTAAAGACCTACTGCTACAGTGTATGAACTCTGCTTGTCTCCAAAGAGCATACTTGGGAAAATATAGTCTGACCAGGCGCCCAAAAAACTTCCCAAAACAGTATATACGATTATGGATTTGGACAGAGGCAGTGTCACATGCAAAAAGATTTGAAGTCTTGAGGCGCCGTCTATGATGGCTGCCTCATCGATTGCCTTTGGAATCGTGTCAAAAAATCCCTTGCTGACGTGATAGCCCATGGCCGCTCCGGCTGCACCAACTACGATAAGAGCCATAAGGGACTGATTCAGTCCAATACCCTTAAGAATATTATAAACCGCAATCAGTGACATGAAACCGGGGAACATTCCGATTATCATAAGAATGTTCATAAAACCTTTTCTCCCTGCAAATCTGGTCCTGCTAAGGACATAGGATGTCATCAGGATGATAAGCGTATTGATGACACAGCTGCAGGCTGCAACTATCAGGGTGTTCAGCCACCATTTAGCAAAAGGAAGTACACTATTATTAGTGAATAGATTGATAAAGTTATCAAAGGTAAACCCCCTTGGGATAAAGTATCCAACGTAGTAGCCCTGCTCTGCTCTGAAGGCTGTAAGCACGATCCACAGAATCGGGAAAAGCCATATAACGCCAAGAACAGAAAGAGCAATATAACCAACATTTGTCTTTGTTACATTCATGATAAAGATAAGGGCTACAAGAGAAGCCACAAACAATATCCAGTAGCCAAAAGAAAGCTCCTTGTTCAGGAAGTTTCCGGCAAGGCCTGACGCCTTACCCATGGCCCTTGTGGAAAACATGAGCAGCCCGGCAAATACTGTTGCAAGCGCCTGAATCCACTGCCATGCTTTCATGATCTTTTCATTTGTCTTTTTTATGGAGATGGCCGCCAGAACCACTGCCAGCAGTGTAAAAGCAAAGGCTCCGTAGACAAAGATATATGACCCGGAAAATTCTTTTCCCAAAAGCGTAGCTGCCACACCCGCCACGGATCTGCTGCCGTCTTCGAGTTTCATATATGGCAGGAAAAGAGCTATGAAGGAAAGGAGCGATGCCACCACTGCCTTAAAATGATGCTTTAAGTTTAATCCTATTACTGTTTTATTAAAGTTACCCATTATTGGAATCCCTCCTCATTTTTCATGGCACCGGATCTTGAGAAAGAAATCAGTGTAAAGGTTGCTGAGATCACAAAGATGATAATGCCGATGGTAGCAGCTAGGTTATAGTCGTTGCTGTCCTTGGTCAGCTTATATAGCCAGGTAACCAGAAGGTCCGTCTTTCCCGCTCCCTTAAAGTAGTCCAGAGTCAGAGGCTCTCCTGCTGTAAGGAAATAGATGGTGTTAAAGTTGTTGAAGTTACCTATAAGATTAGAGATCAGGTAAGGTGTGGTCACAAACCACATGTATGGGAAGGTTATCTTCAAAAAGGTAACCACAGGACCTGCGCCATCAATCTTTGCACTCTCATAGAGTTCTCCAGGAATATTCATGAGAATACCGCTCACCATCAGCATGGTTACCGGAACTCCGATCCAGAAGTTAACAACGATGACCGAAACTCTTGCCCAGGTCACGTTTGATAAAAACGGCAGCGCCGATGCGGTGAAGCCCCACTGCTGAAGAAGAACATTTAGGATTCCCCTCTCACCAAGCATTGTCGATACAACACGAAGTGAGATAAATGCAGGAATTGCCATGGTTATTACAAAAACCGTTCTCCAGAATTTTTTATATTCAATTCCCTTGGAATTAATTATCATAGCCAGTATCATCCCGCCAAAGTAGCAGGTGAAGGTTGCTGCAAAGCCCCAGATAAGGGTCCATCCAAGAACAGGCCAGAAAGTGTTTGAGAGCCTGTCACCTGTAGACAGCAGGGTAAAAAAGTTTTTTACGCCAACCCAGGTAAACAGATTTCCCGGTGGCTGATGATCCTGATCGTAGTTGGTAAATGCCATCAGGATCATGTAGATAAGCGGCATTACCGTAAAAGTTGAAAGTCCGATGACCGGCACTGAGAGAAACAAAAAGTGCACGTTCTCATTGGCAAGACTCTTTACATCCTCAAGGAAGGTTGCAGGTCTTTTGCCGTTTGCTCTTAGCTGTCTTGCTCTTTCACCTGAATATATGGAAAAGAGTCCCAATGCTATAAAAAAGCCTGTGATAACAAGTGTTACAACTCCGGCAAGAAGTATAAGCATGGAGTTGTCTCCCTTGGTGATCTCATAAATACCAAGACTTTCGTTATAAGTCATACCCTGGGTGTTTACTCCAAGAGTTCTCATCATGTGAAGGTTATGACTTCCTGTCAGGATCATGAAAGCAATATATGCTATCTCCAGAACAAGGAAGATCAGTCCCTTTAGTACCTGTCCGTTTTTAATATTTGAAAGACCAAATACCACATAGGAAAGCTTGGAAAAAATATCGCCTTTGGTAAACGTCGTTATTATATTCCTTTGTTTGTTAACTACCTTCATTGTAACTACCTCATATATGGGAAACAGGGCTGCTTTCACGGCATTTGCTTTCTTTTGGAAAGCAGCAGCCCCGTTTCTTTAGAATTTATTAATTTGTAAGCGTGCTGGTAATGCTGTCTACGAGAGCATCAAGCTGGCTCTGAAGATTAGCCTCCGTTACTTCACCGTTATATACGGCTACACCAAAAGCCTTCATTGGATCCCAGTAATCGCCCATCTTAGGGATGCTTGGCTGGTTTGTAGCAAATGCTGCCTGATCGTTAAGTGCGCTGGCTACGATATCATTCTTAATCTCGTCGCTCTCTGAAAGAGACTTAAGAACCGGAACATCACCCTGCTCGTTGTATCTTGTAAGGCAGCTCTCAGGACTTGCAAGATATACAGCAAGCTGCTGAGCGCAGAGTGGATACTGAGTATTCGACTTAACTGTGATGGTCTTGAAATCAACGAAATTGGAAAGCTGTACGTCTTTTCCACCGATATTTGCTACAGGAAGAGCAACTGCTCCAACCTTATCTCCAAGCGCCTGCCTGAAATCAGGAGCGCTCCATGCTCCGCTTGTTACTGCGCCAAGTTTTCCCTCTTTGAAAGCATTACCGCCGACACCGTCTGCATCCTCAAGATACTTTGCATTTGCTGCAAGCTCTATCATGTACTTACCTGCCTCAACACCCTTTTCATTATTGAAGGTGCAGTCATCAGCATTGCTTCCGTCTTCGCCAAAGAGTGTGCAGCCGTTTCCAAGGAAGAACATCTCTGCGTACCAGGAATTAGTAAGCTGTGTACTGAAGTTCCACATGCCATCGCCAAGGTCCTTTGCCATCATTGTGTCAAGACTCTTTACCTCTTCCTCTGTGAAGAAATCTTTGTTGTAGTACATGAAGAAGGTATTAGGTGAGAATGGAACCGCATAGGTAAGGCCGTCAATTGTTACTGCGTTGATAGCACTCTCAGGAAGGTCAGCTGTCAGGGTATCAAAATCCTTTGTGATTGGAAGAAGAAGTCCCTTTCCTGCAAGATCGCCCACACCGCCGCTTGGTGTGTAGAAGATATCAGCTGCTGTATCTGCGTCTGTCTCAAGAGCCTGTGGTGCTTCATCAATTCCCACAACAGCGATCTCATAAGTGATATCAAACTCATCATGAGCAGCGTCGAATTTCTTAACCATTTCATCTGTAATGGCTACCTCTTCCTCAGGAACCCAGATCTTAAGTTCAACCTTCTGCGCCTCGGCTGCTTCAACAGCTGCAGGAGCAGATGTATCTGCCTCGCTCTTTGCAGAAGTGGTTGTATCATTTCCCTGTGCTTCACTTGCGGATGCGTTTTCCCCGCCGCATCCGGTAAGCGCGGAAACTCCCAGCATAGCTGTCATAGCTAAGGCACCAATTTTTTGCATTTTCATTTTGTAATCCTCCTTTGTTGGTTAATCGGTTTACCAAGACTATAAAGGGTCAAGGTTAACCGGTCAACCCATCGGGAGGATTTTCCATTTTTTCAATAAATATTTGGAATTTGGCTGCTGATTAGTAAAGAAATTTTAGGATATTTTGATATAGATTTTAGTAAACAGATAACCTCGTGAATTTTACTCCACGAGGTTATCCTTATCATTCATATAGATTTTTAACTGATTGTCTCTCAATGACCCTTATGGGCTGCCTCTCATCCGCCACAAGAGTGCTCTTGTCCGCGATCATTTTAAAGAGGTATTTGCTGGCTTTTCTGGCCTTCCACTCAAAATCCTGTGCTATCGAAGTGAGCTTTGGTGACATGAATTCACAATCCGGCAGGTTATCAAAACCTATGACCGACATGTCATAGGGAACTCTTAACCCGCACTGCTTAAGACCTTCCACCACTCCAAAAGCCACAATGTCAGACATACAGGCTATAGCTGTATAATCTCCGCCTCCGAAGGCAATGTCCTGTCCCACTAGAACGCCGCTCTGATAGGTGGATTCAGTGTAGTAGATATTGCCCTTTTTGAAGGCAACTCCCGCTTCCCTGCAGGCATCCGAAAAGCCCCTGTACCTTTCCTTGATAACGCCCTCCGAAGAGATATCCGGGGTTACCAGGGCAATCTTCTCATGACCTTTACCGATGAGATATCTGGCTGAAAGATAACCACCTCTGTAGTCCTCAATACCTATGTTAACTATTTCTTCACCGGGAGCATAGGTATCCAGGAACACTATGGGAATATCTATCTGGCTCTTGATCTCAGGCACTTCATCCTTATATATTCCGAGGAAAAAGGCTCCGTCTACATTCCAGGAGGATAAAAGCGGCACAATCTCTCTTGGATCACCCACGCACCTCAACATCAGGTAGTAGTCATTCCCCCTTATGTAGCGCTCCAGTGCAGCGATTATATGGGCATTGTAGGGATTGGCAAAAAAGTCTTCATCCTTACCAAGATACGGAACCACAAGCCCTATAAGCCTGCTCTCTTTTTTTACCAGAGACCTTGCCATAACGCTTGGTTTATAGCCTGTCTCCCTGATTATCTCTTCAATCTTTTCCCTGGTCTCATCCGAAACCTTGGCAAGTTTTCCATTTATTACGTTTGAAACGGTAGCCGTACTGACGCCTGCCCTCTGTGCAATTTCTCTGATATTCATGTTCGTAAACTCCTCGGGTAATACTAATCGTTTAGGTAAAACGGTTAACCTTGAGTTTACTATACATATTTTTAGCAGGAACTGTCAATACCTAACTCTAGCAATATAGCCTATAGCGCAAACCAAAATCTGTGCAAAACAGCGAAAGTATCGCATTTATCCCCAATTTCCTTGACAGCACAGGAACCACTTCTATATCATTTAATAGTACAAAATCTATTCAGTTTCTATATTGGGGATATATATAGCAAATTACGAATGCAAACCCTGCGGGGGATGTAAATAAATTTATAGGAGAAGAAGTATGAAAGGTTTTGCAATGCTCAAAATCGGCGAAGTTGGCTGGATTGAGAAAGAGCGCCCTGTCTGCGGACCTATGGACGCCATCTGTAAGCCACTTGCCATCGCCATCTGTACATCAGATGTCCACACTGTCTGGGAAGGTGCTGTAGGAGACAGACACAATATGATCCTTGGACATGAGGGATGCGCTGAAGTCGTAGAAGTTGGTTCTATGGTTAAGGATTTCAAGCCGGGCGATAAGGTTCTTGTACCTGCTATCACACCTGACTGGAACTCTCTCGAAGCCCAGAAGGGCTATTCAATGCACTCCGGTGGAATGCTTGCAGGTTGGAAATTCTCCAACTTCAAGGATGGTCTTGATTCCGAGTTTTTCCATGTTAACGATGCTGACGGCAACCTTGCTCACATGCCTGAGGGCATGAGCCTCGAAGATGCATGTATGCTTTCCGATATGGTTCCTACCGGTTTCCACGGTGTAGAGCTGGCTGACGTTCAGTTTGGTGACACTGTTCTTGTTATAGGTATCGGCCCTGTTGGTCTTATGTCTACAGCCGGAGCACGTATGCGTGGCGCTTCCCGTATTCTTTGCGTTGGTACGCGTCCTAAGTGCGTTGAGATTGCAAAGTTTTACGGTGCTGACGAGTTCATCAGCTACAAGAATGGCACCATCGAAGATCAGGTTATGAAGCTTACAAACGGTCAGGGCGTTGACCGTGTTGTCATCGCCGGTGGTACAGTAGAAACCTTCGAGTCTGCTGTTAAATCTCTTAAGCCGGGCGGAACAATCGGTAACGTAAACTACCTTGGAAGCGGCGACTTCATTACAATTCCTCGTGTTGAATGGGGTGTTGGTATGGGTCACAAGCAGATCAACGGTGGTCTTATGCCAGGCGGACGTCTCCGTATGGAGAAGCTTGGCTCCCTGGTATCTTCAGGTAAGCTCGATGTTTCTCCTCTTGCTACTCACGTTTTCCATGGATGGGAGCATATTCCGGAGGCTCTGCAGCTTATGAAGGACAAGCCTGCTGATCTCATCAAGCCGGTTGTTATTCTTGATAACAACCCATAAATATGTATAACGCATAAAAGGAGCGGCTCTAGCGCCGCTCCTTATTTGAGGTAATATGAACATTCTTATCGTCTCCGGCTTTTTGGGCGCCGGAAAAACCACCTTTATAAAAGAACTCATCCGCCGCACCGGCACAAACCCGGTTATTCTGGAAAATGAATACGGCGATAACAGCATAGATGCCAATGAACTAAGAAATAATTCACCGTCAGAAAAAAAACTCGAAGTCCTGGAATTCATGGAGGGCTGCGTCTGCTGCACCATGAAGGACAGCTTCATAAACTCAGTCCTTACTGTTTTCTCCAGCCTTAACCCCGAGTACCTTGTGATCGAACCCACAGGAGTTGGTAAGCTCAGTAATATCGTAAACAATCTAAAGCCTATTCTTCATGGCAGCATAAGACTCCTGCCTCCAATCGTGGTAACCGCTCCCTGCAGTTACAGGCAGAATATGAATGAATGGGGAGAACTTTACCGGGACCAGGTGGCAAATGCCAAAACCGTGGTCTTTTCCAAGTGCGAGTACGAATCATCTGATATTCTCTCGGAAACCGGGGACGCCATCAGAAAGATAAACCCGGAGGCTGATATAATCTGCAGCCACTACAGTGGGCAAAGCGAGGAGTGGTGGCGCTCACTTATGGGGCTTGAAAGTGCAGAATATAAATCTCTTTCTTCATATCCTACCCTTGATAGTGTTATAAACCAAAAACTTGCCAAGGTTTTGTCTGAATCATTTCCAGGTTCAAGCGCAGAACTAAGCGAAGGCAGCGGTTCATCTTCGGATACAACCGGAATTTCTCAGATCACAATTAATGACGCCGGTCTTGAAAATCCTGCCCAGCTTATACAGCTTCTTGAAGACTGCCTTCGAGGCGAATTTGGTCTGGTGGCAAGGGCCAAGGGAACCATCCCTGTCGGCAAAGAAACTCTTCGCTTTGATCTGGCAGACAGGCTCTATTCCATCGCCGTATCTCCGGAAGCAGGGAACCAGTGCGTTTTTATCGGTAAATTTCTCGATAAAAAAGGGATACTCAGCCGCCTTAACAGTTTCTGTCAGGAAAAACCGGTATCCCTTGTAAAGTCCTATATTGATCGCCGCAAAAGCTAGATCATATCTGCCAAATTACTTTGCAGCTGCAAAGCCTTTTTCAAGGTCTGCAATAATGTCGTCGATGTGCTCTGTACCGATGGAAAGTCTGATTGTGCTCTGTGTGATTCCCTGATCAGCAAGCTCCTCATCGTTAAGCTGTGAGTGAGTTGTTGTAGCAGGGTGAATAACAAGGCTCTTTACATCTGCTACGTTTGCAAGCAGTGAGAAGATCTCAAGATTATCAATAAACTTCCAGGCTGCCTCTTTTCCGCCCTTGATCTCGAAGGTGAAGATTGAAGCCCCGCCATTAGGGAAGTACTTCTCATAGAGTGCGTGGTCAGGATGATCCTTAAGAGAAGGATGGTTAACCTTCTCAACCTGTGGATGATTTGCCAAAAACTCTACAACCTTCCTGGTGTTCTCTGCATGTCTGTCAAGACGAAGTGACAATGTCTCAACGCCCTGAAGGAGAAGGAATGCGTTGAATGGAGAAATTGTTGCTCCTGTATCTCTAAGAAGGATTGCTCTGATATATGTTACAAATGCTGCAGGTCCTACTACGTCATAGAAAGATACTCCGTGATAGCTTGGGTTTGGAGCTGCAATCTGTGGATAGTTGCCGCTTTCCTTCCAGTTGAACTTACCTGCCTCTACGATGATTCCACCGAGGGTTGTCCCATGTCCGCCGATGAACTTTGTAGCTGAATGAACTACGATATCTGCGCCGTGCTCAATAGGTCTGATGAGGTATGGTGTTCCGAATGTATTATCAATTACAAGAGGAAGTCCATGCTTATGGGCGATTTCTGCGATTGCATCGATATCAGGAATATCACTGTTAGGATTTCCAAGGGTCTCAAGATAGATGGCTCTTGTATTCTCCTTAATTGCTCCCTCAACCTCTGCAAGGTTATGAGCATCTACAAATGTAGTTGTAACACCATACTGGGGAAGTGTGTGTGCTAAAAGATTGTAGCTTCCGCCGTAGATAGTCTTCTGAGCCACGATGTGTCCGCCACCTGCTGCAAGAGCTTCAATTGTATATGTGATAGCTGCTGCGCCGGATGCAACTGCAAGAGCTGCGCTTCCGCCTTCAAGAGCTGCTATTCTCTTCTCGAGAACATCCTGAGTTGAATTTGTAAGTCTTCCGTAGATATTACCTGCATCAGCAAGTCCGAATCTGTCGGCTGCGTGCTGTGAGTTTCTAAATACATAAGATGTTGTCTGATAAATCGGAACTGCTCTGGCATCTGTTGCCGGATCCGGCTGTTCCTGTCCTACGTGTAACTGAAGTGTCTCAAATCTGTAATCGCTCATACCTTTGTCTCCTCTTCTTTATTTTATTTTTATCTGCTTGTTTTCTGTGCTTCATTTATCTTGAAATGATAGTACAATGTATTTACCTACTATGTCAATATGTTTTACGATAAGTATTATTTACATCCTGCTATAAGCTTTACTTAACCACTGCTAACTGCGCACCAACAAATGAATTTGTATGCTAGCATATCTAAAAAGGCCATTCCTATGCGATAAGGAAATGGCCTTTTATCTTATTTCTGGTTACTGTTCACTCGCTTACAGCTCGCTCCAGTAACAAATTCGCGCATTCATTCCAATTCGACTTCGTCGAAGGAATGCGCTCACTCCTGATTCATTTTCTCACGAAATGCGCAGCAAAGTGCGCATTTCTGTCTGAACAGTAACTATTTCTGAGCTACGAAAAGAGTTCCAACCTTCTTCTTCTCGATGATGTCATATAGTCTCTCGGGGTTCTTGCCGTTTGTGATAAGAACGTCAATACCGTGGAAAGTTGCCAGCTCTGCTGCCTCAAGCTTTGTGATCATTCCGCCGGTTCCGCGATTAGAGCCGGAGCCTGATGCCACTTTTTTAAGCTCATCGGTTATCTCCTCAACCCTGCTGATAAGTCTGGCATCCGGATTCTCCTGAGGATTGCCGTCATATAATCCCTCTATATCGGAAAAGATAATGAGTTTGCTTGCATTACAGAAAGTTGCCACCAGGGCTGAAAGCATATCGTTGTCAGAAAAGAGCTTCTTATCTGACTCAATCTCCGTATGGCTGACGGAGTCATTCTCATTGACGATAGGAATGATATGATTCTCCAAAAGAGCATCGAAGGTATTGCGAAGGTTCTCGCTTCTGACAGGATCTGAAAAGTCCTGATTATCCAGAAGGATCTGTCCCACCATCCTGTTATACTCTCCGAAAAGCTTGTCATACAGATGCATGAGCTCAGTCTGTCCCACTGCAGCTGCTGCCTGCTTCATCCTGATCTCTTTTGGCTTCTGGGGAAGTCTCATCTTATTGGCGCCAACAGCTATGGCTCCTGAAGATACCAGCACCAGGTCATACCCGAGATTCTCAACACCTGCCACTGCACGGCACAGGTGATCTATTGCCCTTATATCAATGTTTCCACTCTCATTTGTAATGGTGGAAGTTCCAACCTTTACAACAATCCTCTTCTTGCTTACACTCATTTTTTTATCACTTTCTCACTTTAATCTGTTACAACAAACTTATATTAAAGTTTACGGCTAAAGTCTGTCTTATGCAAGACTCAAAAATTTAATAAATTGTTCGCTTGAAACATACGTTCACTAGTTGTATTATAATATTTACCCCAACGTATGTTCGGAACGTATATTCGATTATTGGTGTGATTATACTGAGAGTGAGTTACTGGAGCGAGCTGCAAGCGAGTGAACAGTAACAAGCGTGATGCTACCTTCAGAGAAAGATATCTGCAGCCGGGAAGGAGGTTTATGCAATGAGTAAGGTCGTTAATGAAGTTGATGTTATCTGTGAGCACAAGGCAGACGGGAGTATCATTCCCATGCGCCTTCGTTTTATGAATAGCGACGGTGAATACGAAACCTACAATATCCGGAGCTTTAGGAAATCAGATAAAAAAGGCACTCATACAACTGCAGATGGAATCTACGCTGCGGATTCCACCTGCATATATGAGTGCATGGTTGTCGTTATGGATATGAAAAGAGTCATTCGTCTCTACTACGATCCCAAGAACAGCACCAAATGGCGGCTGGCTTTCTGACCTTTTCTTTATTCCACTATAGTTATGATATCTGAGAGGATATAGTTGAACGTGGGATATGATGTATTTTCGTTCTCTATATAGCCATCCTTAAGATTACAGGTATCAGCAGGATTATCCGGATTTACTCCGGTGTAATCCCCCTTAAATACAAAGTCTACATTTCCGCGATTAAACTGCTCTATGGCACTATCCATAGCTTCCTGGGTTCCCGGAGCTACCACCTGAAGATTCAGGTCCATCATCTCGACCCATCCCTTCTCAAATCCGGCAGATACGTCCGAACCATGGATCCGCCCTGTAACCTCAGACTCTATCTTCTTGTCGAGCATGACCGCCTCTACAGCAGATAGCACATAAGGCTCCCAGCAGATTCTTGAGGTTACCAGTGATGATACCGGTGCAACCTCTGACATACTCTGATTGAACCCCACGAAATAAACCTGTTTGTTGTTCTGCATTGCCTCCTCACAGACAACAGCCGGTCCTATGGTGTCCGTATGCTGAGTCAGAACAACGCAGCCATCCTTTACAAGCTTCTTTGCTGCACTCTCCTCAAAGGCATAGCTGCTCCAGCTGTTAGTATACGCCACACGCATCACTGCGGTAGGAACCACTGAACGGACTCCCAAAAGGAATGCAGTATATCCGGAGATAACCTCCGAAGTAGGAAATGCTGCCACGAAGCCTACTATAGCCTGGTCCGCTGTAATAACCCCCTCATCAATCATCTGCTGGATTTTCATTCCGGCAACAATTCCGCTTACATAACGCCCCTGATATGCCTCACCTTTGAAGGTATGGTAATTCTCAGGAACAATCTTTTTACTCATATCCATATATGAGGTCTGGCAAAACTGTATGTCCGGATACTCCAGAGCAAGTTCTTTTTCCAGAGTGCTGTAACCATTGAAAAAGATGATATCACAGCCCTCTGCAGCAAGACTCCTCAATGGTTCTTCCATCCTGTCATCAAGTACATTGCTGCAGGAGAGGATTTTTACCTTCTCACCATATTTCTTTTCCAGGGCATCCTTAGCCAGAGAAAAGTTATAGGTATAGGGCGTGCTTTCGTCATTATCATAAATGAAACCAATCGTCAGGTTCTCTTTTACATGAGCAGGATTCATGATTCTGAAACCACAGATGATAAGAGCCATTACAATCAGAGAAGTAAGTGCAGTTAAGAAATATTCGCGCTTCATACACTGCCTCCTTTCTCATTAGTGGAAGCATTGTCTCCATCTTTATGCATCTCGGCAGCCTGGATCTTCTTATCTTCCTCGACGCGGCGCTTAAGCTCTGCATCGGCCTCATGATCCATCTGCTTAAGTTCTGCCTGCTTCTGAGTGTAGAGCTCATCCAGATTGATGACTCCCTTATCCACCAGGCGAAGGAATGCATCCAGCGCCTCAGGATCAAACTGCGTTCCACGGCCGCGCTTCATCTCGTTCATGACGTAATCTGTGTCCATGTGATTTCTGTAGACACGGTTTGAAGTCATGGCATCAAAGGCATCTGCCACAGCAATGATTCTTCCAAAGAGCGGGATTTCTTCTCCCTTCAGGCCATCAGGATAGCCCTTTCCATCATATCTCTCATGGTGGTACCTGGTTCCATCCACAACGTGCTCTACCAGCGTAAAGTCCTTTAAGATCTCTGCTCCGCCTACAACATGGGATTTCATCTTGGCATATTCCTGATCATCAAGACGTCCCACCTTGTTAAGTACGCTGTCCGGAACACCAATCTTACCGATATCATGCATCTGGGCAGCCTTACGAAGATTTGAGAGAACTTTGTTCCTCTGCCACCACTTAAAGCATCCCATCTCTTTGGCTATCAGTACAGAATACTCCGCAACTCTCATTGAATGCTGATGGGTGCGTACATCCTTGGCATCGACTGATTTTGCTATGGCCATGACTGTTTCATTAGCCATATTCAGCTTTATCTGCTGCTGGTTCAGCTGTCTTTGTACTACAAGCCAGGTAAACCAGATAAGGAACAGAGACAGAATGATCAGCATATAGGCGGTAAATCCAGGCTGTTCGTAGAACTTACCCTCTTTTACAAGTTCAAACTTGTGCTCTTCAAGGACCTTCTCCCCCGCACTGTCAATGATTGCAAGATGGAAGATATAATTGCCTGAAGGAAGTTTGGAATAAATAATATTGTTCAGGCTATTCTGTGGAACTATTGTCCACTGGGTGTCATAGCCGTCAAGGAAATATCCCACATTGGGTTCCTGAATTGTGTAATTTAGGATCTCGGGGCCAAGCTCTATTCTATCTACTCCCTGACCGACCGTAATAGCCCCAACTCTGTTTCTTGGCTGCAGGACTCCGTCAAAGCGAATAGATGCCAGTTGCATTCTATAGGACCTGACATCACTGTTATATTTATCAACGTCAATAATATAAACTCCGGTATCGCAGGGAAGGAACAATTCGCCGTATCCGTTATAATAGTTCCAGGAATTGGCTGTAAGTGAAGTACCAAGGCCTCTTCTGGCATCCAAAAGTTCCCAGGCAATCTCGCCGCCTGCCACCAGTTCATCACGTTCAACCACATAGATTCCGGCACTGGACATTACAAAGAGGGTATCTGCATCCTTTACCCAGATATCATAGTTGTTGAAATAAGGGAACTTATCCAAAACCCGAATAGTTCCGTCAGCTTCCAAATAACACAGGCTGTTACTGGTTACGATAAATACTCCGTCAGATTTAGGGTCTTTTACGGTTCTAAGTATTACTTCGCTGCTAAGCCCATTCTCTCTTGTCAGAATGTCCGTAATCTTACCATCCTTAAGCACAGCGATACCATCGCCGTCAGTGCCTGCCAGAATAGTACCATCATTTTTCTCGGTCATGGTAAGGATCATGGCGTTAGACAAACCATCCTTGTTCTGTATGGTTTTTATTACCTTATGATCCTTTATATAACTGATGCCGGTATCACCGGCTGCAATAATTGTTCCATCCGAAAGTCCTGTGACTATCCTAGCCCTGTTTCCGAAGCTTCTGTTATCCTCGTTATAGGACCACAATTCGCCGTTTGCCGAATACTCCAGAAGGCCACTTCCATAGGTACAAACCCACAAATGTCCCTTATCATCAACATACATACAGCGAATGCGCTTACCATCAAGTTCGGCAGTCAGTTCATTTTCCATCTGCTTGTGGCAGGCTTTATCAACTACATCCAGTCCCGTGTCGGTACCAATGTAATAGCAATCCCGCCATTTCACAATGGCATTTACAACCTTACGATCCATGCCTATTGCACCATAAATGTCCCTGAAGGGAGATTTGGAAAGTCTAAGAAGGCCAAGCCTCGAGGATGTAAACCACAGATTTCCCTGATAATCACAGAGCATATTATCAATGGAGTTATTAAATTCATTGGTATTAAGGTTATGATACCCATTGTCATCTATATAGGCCACTCCGCTGTCGGTGGAGATGAAAAGTGTTCCATCACTCAGATAATCCAGACTATTGATGTAGGAAACATCATCGCACTTGATCGTCCGACGGAGCTTGAACTTTTTATCGACAATCTCGTAGTTAAAAATATGGTTGGTAGTAGTTCCTACCATAAGTGTTCCATCGGGTGCAAAGCTGCAGCAATTAAATGCACCCTCCTCATCCGTTGCCTCAAGGGAGCACATAACATTTCCCCTGCTCAAAAGAAACAGTCTTCCATCATTAGTAACCGTTGCAACATGTCCCTTTTCATCAGCAGTTATACTGTTGGCATAATTAACTTCATCAAGAGTTTCAGCAGCCTTAAGACCATTATTCATCATTAGGATCTGCATACTTCCTGTAGTTCCCACATAATAATATCCGTCCGATGCCCTGATGATACAGCGAACAGAATCTGAAGGCAGATCACTGGACTGATCCAGAACATTTACCACCTTTTCCCTGATCACAATAGAAAGACCATTGTCATTGGTTCCTATCCAAAGTCGTCCCTCTTCGTCCACATATAGACAGTTTACGTTTTTTACTGATTCATAATCATCAATCCATCTAAATTCGCGGCCATTGTAGCGATATAGGCCGGCGTAGGTTCCAATCCACAATACACCGTCATTAGTCTGGGCAATATCATTAGCTTCGCCGCAGGGCAGACCATTATTACTACTATAGATGCTCTGGACATAATCGTTATAATCCCGCGTTTCAACTCCTGTCCCTTCATCTGCCTTTACAGGTGTCGCAAACGCAAGGCTGAGGGACAGCCACAGGACAAGACCTGTCCCGACTGTTTTTCCCATGTTCATTGCATCTTCATCTTCCTTTATACTCTTTAAGCGCTTTACCAAAATTACCAGATAAACCGCAGCAATTGTGAGCACCTTATCCGCAAACTCTATAGCAAGCTGTCCCAGCACATAGCATAAAAACGGAGGCCATTCACCATCAAGAAGATAGTCAATGACGCCATCGCCCCATATATTACCTGTATAACCTTCGGAAAACAGCAGATTCACGGGCACAGACACAACCAGTGCCGTGAGCATTGCTAAAGAAGCGGCCTTCATAAAGCCGTAGAAATGATCGAACCATCTTTTCTGGGCTGCATAGCCTACAATGATACCAAGCGCTATGCTGGTAATTGAGTATGCCGCCGACAGATGATTTACTACGCAGTATGCTATATTACTGGCAAAGCCTACCATTGCGCCGCACACAGGGCCTCCCACATAAGCACATAGGGCCGTACCAAAGGAATCCGTCCACAGCGGCAGTTGAAAATGAACAGAAAATATTTTCCCGCCAACATTTAAGCACACACACATGGCTACAAATAGAATGATCTGCCAGTTCTTCCATTTATTCATATATTTCTATCTCCTCACATAACAACACATCATGTAGGATATGAAATTCGACATGATAGAAACGCAAACTGCTGCACATATAATTATAATCTATATTGCGTTTATCGAATATAAAAAAAAACTGAACTTTTCTTTCAAAGTCCAGTTTATTTTTTGTATCAAATTTACATGCTGATTATGCCAAATACATTGAGCACTGCACTCACAAGAATTATCACTACAAATACAGGACACAGGAATCTGATCATGAAGGAAAAGATGTGCTTTCTTCCGAAAGGATGTCCACCTTCCTCGACCTCCTGGGAAAGTTTCTCAACAGTCATATATTTTGTGATAAGAATGCAGGTTGCAAGGGCTGCAATAGGCATCATGATCGAATTTGTAATGAAATCAAAGAAATCCAAAAACTGCATTCCAATGATAGTCACATTTGAAAGCGGTCCGTTTCCAAGAGAGGAAAGGCTTCCGAGGCCAACCATAATGACAGCCATTATGATGGTGCCTCTTTTTCTGCTCCAGCCAAACTCATCTGAAAAAGTAGATACGGCGCTCTCTGTCAGCGCAATGGCACTTGTAACAGCTGCAAAAAGCACAAGCGCAAAGAACAGGATACCGATTATCCTTCCAAATCCCATGCTGGCAAATATCTTGGGCATGGTGATGAACATAAGAGAAGGTCCCGCTTTTAACATACTCTGATCCCCGTTGTAAAAAGAGAATACTGCAGGGATGATCATAAGGCTCGCCAATATAGCTATCGCTGTATCAAAGAACTCCACCTGTCTAGTGGACTCGTCAATGCTGACTTCTTTTTTTACATAGGAACCAAAAGTGATCAGGATTCCCATTGCTATGGACAGGGAATAAAACATCTGTCCCATGGCGGTAACAACAGTCATAACGGAAAAGTTTGTCACATTTGGGATAAAGAGATACTTAACGCCCTCGATAGCTCCCGGTCTGGTAACAGAATAAATACAAATTATGATTGCCAGAACCACCAGGATAGGCATTACAAATTTTGAAACTCTTTCAATTCCGTTCTCCACACCCATGAAGATTACGGCGAGAACCAGAATTGCAAATATGATAAACCAAAGCTCAGAATCAGCACCGTTGGTGATAAAATCTACAAAGAAGCAGTCTGATGCCACAACCTCTGCATCACTCCTAAGGTACTCAAACAGGTATTTGCATACCCATCCACCGATAACTGAGTAGTACGGAACAATAAGTATCGGGATGACTGCATTTATCCATCCGCCGATTCCCATAACCTTACTGCCGCTTATAGCGTTGAAAGCTCCAACAGGGCTCTTTTTTGTTGATCTGCCGATAGCAGTCTCTGCCACTATCATGGTATAACCAAAGGTCAATGCCAGTACTATATAAACCAGCAAAAAGATTCCGCCGCCGTACTTGGCACAAAGATAAGGAAACCTCCAGATGTTTCCAAGGCCTACCGACGCCCCCGCTGCGGAAAGCACAAAACCGATCTTTCCTGAGAAAGATCCACGATTATCATTTTTCAAACCCAATTTCCCTCTTTACTGTTCTTTTGCTGCCAACTGGGTTTCATGAAGCTTGAAGAAATCCACCCTTGGCTCGAGGAATTTAAACTCATGGTTCTCAGGATCTTCCATTAACTCAGTCAGAGTAGAGAAAATGTAATCCCAGTTATAAATTCTCTCATCCACATTCAGATATTCACGAACCTTCTCGCAACCATCCGGAGCGATAGGATGCAAAAGAGCTGTTGCAACTCTGATGCCGTAGAAAGAATCTGCGATGACCTGAGCCTTAAGCTCAAGATCGTTATTGGCATCTGCGGTGCGGATGTTGTTAACAAGATACTTGTTCATGTTGCGGATAAGTGTATCAAGAACATAAGTGATCTTGTGGAACTGATGGTCATACATATTCTGCTCATAGGTAAGGATTGCATCCTTTGCCTCTTCACGAATCTTCTCGGAAACCTCACGAACAGGAAGCTTGCCGTCAAAATCCTTCTGAATTGTATAGAAACATGTTCTGATTATCTTATTAAATACGTTGGTAAGAAGGTTTCCGTCCTTAAGTACAGGATCTGCGCCATTTCTCTCCTCCTCAGGAAGGTATGCCTGTGGATCAAAGCTTACGCTCTTGTTGGCAAGTCCAAGGCTTAAGAAATGCATACGCATCTGCTCTGCGGTATAGAAATCCAGCAGGTCTTTTGCCATAGGAGGCTTGATGGAACCGGAACTTGATGCCTTCTTGTTCATGAACAGAATGTGGTTGTTGGGAACAAGGAAAGTCTTCTTAAGTCCCAGTGTCTCCCACATAGCCTGCTGTGCAATACCGTAGAAGGAGATATTGTCCTGCCCGATGAACTGGAATACAGTAGCGTCCTCGTCGTTCCAGAACTTCTTCCACTCATTTTCATCACAGCCCTTGCTCTCAAGATATGCTCTTGTGAAAGAGATTGGAGCCCAGAGAGATTCAGGCCATACCCAGAAAGTAAGGTCCTTAAGGCCCTCTTTTTCAGGGAAAGGAACGCCCCACTCAATGTTGCCGGAAAGTCTGAAAGGAACCAGAGTCTTACCAGTACGGTAGTTGATCTCCATGCCATCAAGAACTTTTCTTGCAGCATCTCTGTCACCAAGATTCTTAAACACAAAGGTGTAAGAATTCTTATTATCATCAAGAATATCGTGGTTTGGGAACTTAGCTCTTAAAGCATCAAGGTCCTCCACAAATTTTTTCTGAACATATATATAAGGAGGCTTAAGGAATTCTTCAATAGTAGTAAGCATGTACTTACGGGCATTGGAATTCTTGCGGAGGTCATCCACATATGCCTGCATCATAGGAATGCAGTCCTCAAGCTTGTAGTACCAGTTTGTCACATCAACCAGCTCAGGTGTAAGGCCTGAAAGTGTGCTGTGAGGATCGATGAGCTCAGTAGGCATATACTGGTGGCCAAGATCGCACTCATCCGCATAAGCCTTCTCTGACTGGCAGCCCTGAATAGGGCACTTACCGATAACCTGGCGTCCGTTCAAAAGACATTTGAACTTAGGGTCATAGAACTGAGGAGAACTCAGCTTCTCAAGAGTTCCCTTCTCATAAAGTCCCTCAAAGATTTCCTTTGATACTTCCTTGTGGATCTCGCCTGCTCTTCCAAGCGCTGATGCTCCAAAGAGATTGAGGCTGATGCCATATCTATCAAGAGTCTCCTTCTGTGACTCGTGGTTCTTGCGAACATAATCTTCTATAGTACCTGAAAAGCTTCCGGCTTCCTTCGCTTTACGATATCCCTCTAAGATAGGAGAACCATAGCAGTCAGTACCTGAAACAAACACAACGTTCTCTTCGCCGATTCTGTCTCTTAAGAATCTGGCAAAAGTATCTGCATGAACAAAAACGCCGCCAATATGACCGAAATGCAGTTCCTTGTTGCCGTAGGGCATACCTGCGGTCACAACTGCACGTTTAGGAAATTTGGGACGCATTTTTGGCTGTTTTACGTATTCCATAATCTACCTCGTTACATATTTAATCTAGCCTTGATATTTTATGTTTATTACGGTTTTCTGTCAATATATCTATCATCGTTTTCTCCTATTCATAAAGGAAGCTTAAGCTCAAGATCAGCCTTTAGTGAATGCTCAAGGCACAACCGGACATTTCTCATGTCGCTAAAATCCACGAATTCCTCAGCTTTTTTTCTGGGGTTGCCGCTGGCTTCTTTTCTGTCGATGAGACGGCTCCTTAAATCAGTAGCATCTCCTCTGATAAAAATGGTATAGTCCGCCATCTCTTTAAGGTCTCTCCAAAGAACCTCATCAAGCAGCAGATAGTTGCCTTCGAGGATAACTATGTCTCCCTCGACCTGTATGGCATCCTCTACCGGATTGTGGAGATGTCTGTCATAGGAGGGCCATCCGCAGTTTTCCCCGGCTGCCACCTGCTTTATCTTTGAATTAAGTCCCTCAAGATCAAAGGTCACAGGCGCCCCTTTTATGCGGACCATAGGCATCTTCACTCCGTCAACCTCAGTTTCATGACTCGTCAGATATTCCTGTCTTCTGTGGAAGCCGTCCATTCCGATGGCCTGCACTTTAGTATTCTCAAGAAACTCTTTTGAATAATGCTCCAAAAAGCTTGCCAGAGTGCTCTTTCCCGCACCGGGCGGCGCAGCCAGCATCACAAGAATTCGCCTTCCCTTTTCCTTTCTCATATCTGCGAGCCTTAGTAAAAGAGGTTCCAGTATATTTTTTATAGTCTCATCGCTGTAGTCTGCATCTACATCTATTCCGTTTATGTTTACCCGATATTTCATCTTCTTGCATCTCTACCTTTTCTTATGCAGTCCTGACATAATGCATACTGATATGACCACTTAAGCTTCTTTCCGCAGATTTTGCAGGACTTCATGCTGAGTTTCTGCATATCCAGGATAATGAATATCTTTTCCGAGATCTGTCGCTTGATCTCAAGGATATCTGCAAGATCTTCCTCCTCGCCAAACATTCTGGTAAAAGAGTAAAGAAAATCATAGACAGCGCTGCTGACTTCAAGGATCTGCAGGGCACGGGCGTATTGAGGATTTACGCCGGAGGCATTATGTATCTCCATGGACTCACGAAGGTCAATCGGAATCCCGTTTGCCAGGCGCTTGTAATAGTCCGTATATATTTCAAAAACCTCTCTGTTATCAGGATTTACAGGGATACGGATGAATTGTCTAATGAGCTCACGGTCATCCAGGATATCTTCAAGAGCGTGGGCCACCCTTATCTTCTCAGTAATATCGCCCTTGTCGTAGTAGTCCGCCGCAGGAATCTGATTCCACAGCTCAAGGATTGTGGACACTTTTCCGTCCTTTTCAAGGAATTCCTCAGGGATACTTATCATTGCCCTGTTGATTGGAAGTGCCTTGTAATACAAGAGTCTCGAAATGATGTCATAGTCATAGTAAGCACCCACGTAGCCCACATCATACCTGCCATATCGGCCCGCGCGTCCCGCAATCTGCTTTATCTCCGAAATGGTGAGGGGTCTTTGTTTTACCCCGTCATACTTAACAGTCTCCAAAAAGACAACTCGCCTGATAGGAAGGTTCATGCCCATTCCGATGGCATCGGTGGCCACCACAACATCTGTTACACCCTCGGCAAACTTTCCGGCTTCCCTGTGCCTTACGTCATAAGGCAGGGATCCGTAGATAATACTGCACTTTACACCACTGTCCTGCAGTTCTGCTGCCACACTGTGCACATCCTTACGGGAAAAGACAATTAGGGCGTCCCCCTTCTTTACATCCTCCGGAAATCTGAAGTTTTCCGCTTCTTCATCCATTTCAAGCGGCGTCATTCTCTCATGATGCATGATTTCCATTGTGTCGCCGCAGCTCTTTATCATTTTGACAAGGAGCTTTTCTGCATCCGGTGAAGCACAGATATGGATCTTCTTTGCCCGAAGTCCGAGAATTGCAGCGGTCCAGGAGCCTCCACGCTGCCTGTCAGCGACCATCTGGGCTTCATCAATTATCGCCATGTCCCACTCTTCCCTAAGACTCATCATCTCAATGGTGGAGGACTGATGAAAAGAGCCGGGAACCAGGATTCTCTCTTCTCCCGTGATCATTGAGCAGGGACAGCCGTTGCTGTTCATGTTCTCATACTGCTCATAGGCAAGGAGTCTTAAGGGCGCAAGATAGATTCCGCTGTCCGCCTCCATAAGCTCCTGTATTGCATTATAGGTCTTTCCTGAATTGGTCGGGCCTATATGCAGGACAAAATGTCTTTTCATCTGCCTTGCAAGAGGGAAAAGCTTGGTGTAGTCATCAGGAGTTGATGTCTCAATGCTCCTGTAAAGAAGCTGCTTGGCTTCCATGGTCTTTTTCAGTCTCTCTGTAGCCTGGCTGTATCTTGGGTTATGTGAAAGCTGCTCATAGACCACCATCTCGTTGAGACGGGTCTTTATATATTCCACGATAACCTTGTCCTTCTTAGTGTCATGAAGGAAACCCATGATAAGCCTGGTCGATATCTTGTCGCTGTAGGACATGACATATTCTACCAGCTGCATATTGTCGCATTCCAGCACAACTCCGTGAACCACCCTTGAAAGATCAGGCAACATGTCTCTTAACATGTTTCCGTTGAACTTTTCCGGAACAAATTCGCAGAATTTACCTACATTGCCTTTAAAAACTTCCTGCCTCTGGGTACGCCCGTAAGGCCCCGTCACCTGCATAAACATCTTTCCGGTTGCAAGTTCATCCAAAAAAGCAGTATAAACAGCCCTGCAGACATCCTCTGAGTGCTTTTTCCAGTACTCGTCGAACTCTTTTCGCGGAAAGGCCTTTTCTGCCAGATATTTTTGTTTTCTGTCTCGTTCTCTTCTAAATTTATAATTCATAATCCTATTTTAACTCAAAAAGAGGCAGCCGAAGCTGCCCCAAATATGATTTATTACTCAACTGCTGTAAACTCGATTATCGGCTTCTTTTCCCTCTCAGCTAAAAGTTTATCGAATTCTTCCTGTCCCCCGGTAAAATCTGTGCTGTCTTCAAAAGAATTCTTTTCTCTTGTGAAGCCTGTAAACTCGTTATTTCCTGAATTCACACCATCTGTGATATAGTCCTTCATCATAATAGAGCCGATTCCATCAGCTATGAAGTAGGTAGAGTAGTTGTGATTGTCACCGCCATAAAGGATTCCGTCCGCTGCTCTTAAAGGATATGCTGACCCATTTCCTTCTGCCATTCCAAGCTGCTTTACTTTTCCCTCATACTTTCCGTATAAAGAAGCAAAGAAAGCAGAATGATCTGCCTCAAACACAAGATCCGTAACCGCAAGGATTTCCTCTTCACTTCCTGTAAGCTTGATGTATGCATATCCCTGTCCGGGGGTGAGCGCTGCAATTACGTCCTCGTAAGAGTCAAAGCTTGTCTTTCCTGACTGTTCCTGGAGGAAATCATCAGGCATGTTGGCATATGGCTCATTACCTTCCTCGTACATCTGCTCTGCAATCGCCTGAATATCAAATCCTTCAAGATCCTTGGCTGTAGCTGTAAGACTATAGGAAATTCCAATCTCCATATCATACCAGGTTATCATATCGACGTACCCGGTGTCATTGATGGAACGATAGGTCTTACCTGTCATATTACCACCGCCCCAGTTTGCAAGTGTTACATCTTCAGGGCCTACAGTCCACTGAACGTAGTTACCTGAAATATCTGTATCTTCTGATACCCCCTGTTGTGCTCTGGCTGTAAAATTGGTCTCGTCCATTGAGAAGCTGAGCTGAACCATTGGCCCTACTCCCTTATCGGGATGCCCAAGGTCTTCACATTTAAGCCAAGCCTGAACCTCAGCCCCTTCTGGAGCCTTGAACAATCTGGTGCAAAGTGTATTAGCTTCCTCCTCGGTTATCTCAACCCAGGGATTTGCCATTCCGACCATTCCTTCTTTTGTCTCCTCGGAAGTCTCCTCAGCTGCCTTTTCCGTAACTTCTTCTACAGTTTCAGTCTGTCCGGTTGTAGCAGGTTCAGCCTGAGTGCTGCTGCAACCTGTAACCACTCCCAGTGACAATGATAAAACTGCCGCCAGTACTGCGAATCTTTTTTTCATAATTTTATCCTCCTCATAAAATTAAATTCCAATTCTATGTTACCTTGTTTTTTGCACCATGATTATTAAAAAAAAATAAATCATTTCGAAAAATATGCTTGCATTATTTGTTAGCCTATGGTAACATCATCTTGTTAGCAAGAGCTAACAAGTAAGTAAATGCCCTGCCAAGGTGTTTACATGATGACATACTAGTCATAAAAAATCTCCTACCTAAAAGCCGGTACATCTTGCCAATGTACCGGCCTTTTTATTGTTCTTTTTCACGTTAATGCGATAATTTACTTATTTTTTATAGATATTTCAATGAAACAATGTTATGATTATATCACCTTCATGTAGGAGTCGCCGTGGCTCCTGCATTCATAAGAAAACGGAGAGCGGTCAAGTTCTTGACTTAGCTCTCCGTACTACGTTTATAAGATACTATATTCAGTTTTTATCTGCTTTTTACAGGAATAAGCACCAGGCTGTTCCTGAGCATTCCGATGCGGTAGAGGTTTAATACATAAAACATCGCACCAAGGATTGTTATAATTCCAAAAGCATTTATAAGCTCTTCCATTGTCGGCGGATACCCACGACGTCTTGTGTAATTACCTACATATTCAGCTATCTTTGATTCAAGTCTTCCCATAAGTTATTACCCCTTGATTCATTATGATGTTCTTATGATACCTCGGTCTTGTTTCCAATTTGTGGCTAGAATCTTAAATAACTATAAACTGTCACTCATTTTTTTAATCACTAAAGTGAACTAAAGCATCAAAAGATCATTTATGGCATCCCAGATCATCTCAAAAACCATGTATAATTTAATTATGATAAAACAAGGCTTTCTATTAACAACTGCATTATGTACTTTGTTCCTTGGGCTCACCACCACTGTAACGCCAGCATCTGCCCCAATACCTACCACCGCACAAGTTGGCAGTCTCCTTTCCGTGACAGGTAAAAAAACTACCGACCTCTCTCAGGAAGTCTCCATCGTCATGGTTGGTGATATCCTTCTACACACACCGGTGGAGGAGGCTGCAAAGAATGCGGACGGAAGCTACAACTATGATTTCATCTTCCAAAATGTAAAAAAAGAAATCAGCGCAGCAGACATTGCCATCGTAAATCAGGAAGTCATAATAGGCGGCCAGGAGCTTGGAGTCAGCGGATATCCCGCATTTAACGCACCTTACCCAATAGGCGATGCTCTGGTAACCGCAGGCTTTGACGTAGTGTGCCATGGAACCAATCATGCTTTGGACAAGGGTAAAAAAGGAGTCGTAAACTGCTACAACTATTGGAAAAACACCCATCCCGAGATAAAGGTTGTTGGAATAAACGGCACGGATGCTGATTACACCAATATTGATATTCTTGAGAAAAATGGAATCCGGATTGCCATTCTCAACTACACCTATGGCACAAACGGAATTTCCCAGCCAAAAGATATGCCGCATGCAGTGGATATGCTGGAGGAAAAGAAAGTCATCTCTGACCTTAAGTATGCTGAAGAGAATGCCGACTTTACTATAGTCTGCCCTCATTGGGGAACAGAATATAAGCTTGAGATAGACAAAAGTCAGGAAAAATGGACAAAGATTTTCAGGGAAAATGGAGCTGACCTTGTCATCGGCACCCATCCCCATGTCATAGAACCTGTAGAGTTTTTGCAGGACGAAGCTCCCGGGATTACCAACAACCATGGCAACGGCGATATGCTTGTTTACTATTCCCTTGGTAATTTCGTAAACTGGACCTCCTCCTCAGGAAAAGGCATAGCAAACCGCTGTCTGGGAGGAATGGCGACGGTTACTATAAAAAAGGACAAAAACGGAGAAACAGTTATCAAGAACCACGGCATCAAAGCTCTGGTTTGTCATCTGCAAAGCGGTCCTAAAGGTGTTACTGTTTTTCCTCTTTCACAGTACACCGATGAACAAAGTCTAACTAATGAGATAACTGCACAAGATCCGTCTTTTTCCAGAAAATATGTAATTGATTTGTGTAACAAAGTATGGGGAAAACTGTGGAAGTAGAAAAACCGGTCACTGCTATCAAACTAAAGCAGTGACCGATTTTTTAGGGAAATATGTATGTTAATTATAGGGAATCGATAAAGTTAAAAACCTTTCCAAAATACAGATCAGGATTTATGATAAAAATCAATACAATACAAAGAAAATTCACAAATTGATTTTGGGCAAAAAAAGTACCGAAAGCAGATTTGCCTCCGGTACTTTAAAGTGTAGTTTCCAGTAATAAAAAGTTTAGCCGAACATTTTGGGTACAAATTCCTGAACGTATTTACTCCAGAAGGCCATGTCATGCTGACCTTTATCTTCGACATAAGTATGTTCTACGCTATTTTCCTCAAGGAACTTATGGAATGCCCTGTTGTTTTCAAGAAGGAAGTCCTCTGTGCCAACAGCCATGAATATTTCAGGAAGTTCTTTTCCCTCTGCCAAAAGATCTTTTACCAGAGTCTCTGGATTGTTCTTGCTTTCAAGAAGCTCCTTGGGTTCGCCAAAGCATTCCCTGTAATAATCGTAGTTAGCAACTTCATTCCCCTGGCCCTCTTTCATGCCTGTCACTTCATGTGTGATGAGGGCAGAAGAAAGAGCAGTAACTTTGCCAAAGGTCTCAGGATACGCAAAAGCGGTGTGCAGAGCACCAAAGCCACCCATTGAGAGGCCCATTATGTAGGTATCTTCCTTTGTCAACGCAAGGTTAAAGGTCTTTCTTACATAGTTGATCAGCTCCTCCCCTAGGAATGTGCAGAATTGGTGGCCTGTAGCACGACCGTCGAGCCAAAATGAATTCTCACCGTTTGGTACAACCACTGCGAAATTGTACTTGGCTGATAGTTCCTCGGGAACCCAGTTCTCCGCATCTCCGGTGTAACCGTGGAGCAGAAACAATGTCTTTATTGGACGCTTTGCGTAAGGATTTTCTTCCCCCGGAAAATCATTTCTGATGTCATTTGGAATGTACATCTTGAAAGTCGTCGGTCTTCTAAGACTATTAGAAAAGAAACGAATTGTAAAATTTGCCATATTTAACCCCATCCTTTTTTCATAGTTTCTTTCTATTGTACTACATTATGAGCTGAAGGTTGCCATATCCCTTGTGCCGGAAATATCCTGGTCCCTGAAAAAAAACAAGTCACGTATCCCTTGTCCCCCTTACATCACACCCCGCAAGAAGCCTTGTCATCGCCCGAAAAAAAGATAAGCCCCTGTCCGATGACCAGAGGCTTTTCCTTGAATATGTAAGTAAGTGGTTCAGACACTAAAAGTTTCTTTTCAGATCAGTATGCTTACTCTTTTTGATAATATGGCAAATAATGTTTTTCTTGGATTTATAGTGCAAACTTTGAAACAAAATCCTGCAGATCCTGAGCATTATTAGCCAGCTTATCTGAAGCTTCGGCAACTTCATGAGATGAAGCTGTCTGTTCCTGAGAAGCAGCTGAAACATTCTGAGTTTCATCTGCAACATTGGAACTCATATCTTCAATCTTACTGATGTTATCAGCGATTGTATCGGTTCCGTTAGAAAGCTGACTCACAATCTCGCTCATTCTTTCTGACTGCTCTGAAATAGAGTAAACCATATCTACAATGTTGCTGAAGGTATTACCCGCCTCATTGACGGTCTCTGTACCATCCACAACGCTCTGAGCCCCCTGACGCATGGCAGTAACCGCCTCATCAGAATTCTTCATGATCTCTGCAATGAGCTCTGTGATCTTGGATGCAGCCTCATTGGACTGGTCAGCCAGTTTGCTGATCTCACTGGCTACAACTGCAAAGCCTTTTCCCATTTCACCGGCTCTTGCAGCCTCAATGCTGGCATTTAGCGAAAGGAGGTTAGTCTGACTAGCAATCTCAGCTATAGTATCAACGAATGTATCGATATTCTTAAGCTGTTCACCTAAAGCCTCAACTACGCTTGCAGTGCCTTCTACTGATTCCTTTATGACCCCCATCATGTTTGTGGCATTGGTCATGTCTGAAGCCCCCTTCTTGGCAGCTTCATTGGTGGTCTTTATCATCTCAGTAGTCTTGCCGATAGCATCCTGGAATTCCTGCATGTTATTGACGAAGGTCTTTGTCTCATTGCTGGCACTTGCCACAGCATTAATCTGTCCTGAGCAGGATTCCGCAACTGATGTACAGGAAGTAGCCACCATCTCACTTGCTTTAGCAGACTGGGATGCGCTGGCAGAAAGCTCTTCCGAAGCAGATGCTACATAAGCAGTAGTATCGGAGATTTTCATCATAAGATCTCTGATATTGGTATGCATGAGATTAAGTGCAGTTGCAATCTGTCCAATCTCATTATTCTCCTTAGCCGGAAGTTTTCGAACTTTGTCCATCTCTTCATTATCCGTGAAGTCATTATTGGACATGCGCACCATCTGATTTGTAGCAAGAATAATGGGAGAAGTGATTCTTTTTCCCATATATACAGCAATGACGATACCAATGATCAAAAGAATGATCAACACGATAATGCAGCTTGTAATGGCAGTGGAGAGCGCCTTTTCAGCCTCTTTTACATATTCACTTTTCAGTGAATCTATATAGTCAACCCATACGCCTGTACCCATAACCCAGTCGAAAGGCTCAAAATATGCTGTGTAATTGATCTTTGGAAGAGGCTCTGTCTCGTTCGGCTTTGCGAACATAAGACTTGTATATCCGCCGCCCTCTTTAAGACCATTATTTATCATCTCCTGAATATAGTATGTACCGTTAGGGTCTACGCTGTCCCACCTGGACTGTCCTTCTGTGTCTCTGCCCAAAAGAACTACATTGATTCCCTTGGAGGTATCAACCCAAAAATATCCTGACCCATCATTGTACTTTAGCTCTCTAATGATATCAGCAGACTCTTTCTGTGCTTCTTCCATTGTCATTTCGCCGGCAAGATACCTGTTGTACATTATCTGGCAGACACTCATAGCCTCCTGAGTCTCATTCTTCAGCTCATTCATAATATCTTCCCTGATCCTGTTCTCATAAGTCTCTGTTTCTGTAGCATTTGCCTTAATGGTGCTGTACAAGTTAAAGCTTGCAATGGAAACTGCCGTGATAACCACCGCTAGAATGATAGAGCCGACGATAGGTAACATTAAAGAACCACTTTTTTTCTCCATATTGCCATTCCTTTCCGTTAACTAATAAAAACGTTATCGTACAGAATTAATAGTACACTACCTGACGAAAGAAATATTCAACATTTCGCTAATTTTATAATTGTTTAATAATAACTAGAATTTCTTTATAAAAAACAACTTCACCTGTGGTGTGATACTTCTGTGACAAAGGAGAGCATAAAATGAGTTTATCAATTAAAAAATATTTCAAACACGAGAGGTGACATTATGAAAAAACTACTTACAATACTTAGCGGAATTACTTTAGCAATCATCGTTTTCTTCCAGGGGTCAATGACTTCTGACGTGGCATTCGCAGCAGAGCCAACAGCACAGTCAGTAAAACAGTCTGATTTTCAGGTAGGAATCTGGGGAACAAATAATGACGGTGAAGAAATCTTAGTTGCTTTATATAACAACGGAAAACAGGACATCGCCTACGTTTCTAATGGAAATGTATCTATTTACAGAACTTACACCATAGCTCCCGCATTCGTAAAAGGAGCCACAAACGCTCAGCGCTTTACTATTGGTGAAGTTTCCTTCACTTACTGTGAGATCGGTGATGGAAGCTTCATCCTTACAGATGATGGAGATATCTACTCCGTTACAGATATTACAGCCTACGAAGTAGAACAGCTTCGCTAACAAAACTGCTTATAAACCAAATTACTCTCCTATATAAAAGAGGCCTTCTCAGATATATGATCTGAGAAGACCTCTTTTTATGTCATGCCATCGCGGATTGCTCACACAAACTCGCAGCCGACCTTTTGTGTTTAAGATTGTAGTATATAAGCTCTGTGATACAGCAGCATACCCAACCAACAGGATAGCCAAGACCAACCCACATAGGTTCGTTGACAAAAAAGTTTGTGAGCACAAAGAGATATATCTGCCTGATAACAACAAAGTTCATTATCATTATGATCATCGGTCCCTGCGAATCTCCGCGGCCTCGCAGGGCTCCTGCCAGTGTGTGATTTACGCAGTTAGTCAGAAGAAAGAATACATTGGCGCGCATAAACAGGCTTCCGTACTCTATTACAGTCGGATCCGATGAGAACATCCTGATTGCAGTTGATGCAAATATGAACAGGAAAACAGCGATGACAAAAGTGATGCAGGTAGATGCAATAACTGTGATAAAAGACATGTAAGCCTAGTAAAAGCGCCCTTCTTTATACATATTTAACAATATTAATTTACGCAATATGGTAATATATAGCTATACATTCAGGAAGGTTTTTGTATGGATAGAATTGAATTTTCTCAGGTTAAACTTGAGGATTTAAGCCATATATATGAATATACAGCTGCTTTCGGAGAGGGCTCATGCCAGCATTCACCTGTAAGCATGTGGTCCCTTTCGGAAAAATACGGAGATGAATTCTGCATTAAGGATGATGTTTTATACATCCTTCGAAGTAATCTTTGTGACGACGAGTTCAGGGTTTATCTGGCTCCCCTTGGAGAAGGTGACAAGAAGAATCAATTTGAAATGATCCTGGAGGATGCCAGGGCTTATGAAAAGAAAGTAAAATTCATATCCCTTACAGAGAGCTATGCCAAGGCTCTCGATGCTTCTTTTCCCGGGGAATTTGATATAGAAGAGGACATAAACCTCAACGAATATATCTACACCACCCAAAGAATGTCCACCTTTTCCGGAAACAAGCTAAAAAAGCGCAGATCCGAGGTCAATACTTTCTGGAACATCTTTGGTGACAGAGCAAAAGTTAAGATCATAGATGACAAAGATCTCGATGATGTCCTCCAGTTCGAGAGGTTATGGCTTGTAAACAACTGCGGAAAAAAAGATGACCTTGCCCTGCTCAGGGAATACAGGATGATTCAGAAGCAGCTTAAGGAGTATGACACCCTTAACCTGTCAGGAATAGTCCTAAGGATAGACGGCGTCGTTCAGGGTTTTGGCTACGGCAGGAAGCTCAGCGATACCTACTACGACGCAATAGTTGAAAAGGGAAATCATGATATCCCTCATATTTACAAGGTTTTGCGTCAGGAATCCGTAAAGCAGTGTGCCATGGATTGCGTCTATGTAAATATGGAAGAAGATCTTGGAATTGAAGGCCTTCGTGCCGTGAAATATGCGTATAAACCGGAATTCTTATTGCATAAGTATATTGCATCAAAAAAGGGGTGACTTATTTTGAGCTATAAAAAAGAAGGTTTAGCAACACTTGGTCTTATATTTATCACATTTCTGGCAGCTATCCAGTATATTTTCCTTCAAAATGTGCCGGATGATGTTTCAACCTTTGCGTTCGTATGTATCACGAACCTGATAGGTTTAATCATTCTTGGTCTCGTGCAGATAAAAAAAGTAGTTAACATAAAAGGCAGGACCCTGGCAAAAGGTATTATTTTTGCGGTTGAACTCACCGGTTTTAACTACTTTGTTTTACTTGGCTCAAAAAACCTTGATGTTGTCGTTGTATCAAGCGTAGTCAGCCTTTACTTTATCTTTATCACACCTCTTTTACTTCTGCTTAGGAAAAAAGTCAGTTTCTTCTCGGCAATTGCTTCGGTCATTGCTGTAATAGCTCTTCTCCTTATGTTTGGTGCCGATACGGATGCACTCTTTTCCTCAAGAGAGGTTGTATATCTTATCATTGCAGACATGTTTTTTGCTGCCTACGTTGTCAGCGTATCTATCCTTGGCGAAAACGAGGAGTCCTCACAGCTGACCTTCGCCCAGATGCTGTTCTCGGCAATATTTGCCCTGGCAGGTTGGGCAATCCAGAGTTTTATGGGTCAGACGAGCTTTTCAATCCCAAAGCAGACCAGTTTCTGGGTAAGCGCACTGTTTATGGGAATCTTTATCCGTGCGGTCTATGGCCTTTTACAGATCAAATGTCAGAAATACGTCTCAGCCTTAAAGGCATCCCTGATCTTTTCAGCAGAGATCATCATCACCCTGGTCACTAACCCGATAATGTGCAAGCTCTTTGGAGTAGAATACACTCAGGCTACTCTTTTCCAGGTAGTTGGTGCGTTCCTTTTGATCATTGCAACTCTTATGGTTGATGAGTCCATCATGGCAAAGATCGGCTATGAGGACCTTATGGATAGCGCCGAAGAAGACCCGGATTCTCCTGAGGGCAAAAAGGTTTCAGTTGCCAAAAAGATCATACTCACAACCCTTACCTTTTCATTGGTAACGCTGATTCTTTCGACAATCATCTGTCTTTCAGCGATTCACTTTATCAGACAGTCCGCTGTGTCCGGGTCAAAAGAGCTTGGACTTAACGCTTCCGAGACAAGTAGTAAAGCCATGATGGAGCAGCTGGAAGAAAAGATATCAAATCAGGCAAGGGACAAGACTCTTTTGGCTGAGCAAAAGCTTAATGTCTATTCGGATGCTGTGCTTACTGCCGCATCCTATGCTCACATGCTATACACGGACAAGGAAGACTTTCCTCAGATTGAGGTTCAGAGGCCTCTTAAGAAAAATGCCGGGAAATGGGTTATGCAGAGGACCCTCGCAAGTCCCGATATTTCCTATGACAGTCTCATCGAAGAGAGTATGCTCCTGGGAAATATGGAAAAAATCTTTGAGCCAATCAAGAATACCATTCCTAACCTGGTTACTATCTATATGGCAACGAGCAACGGTCTGCTCATAAGCTATGACACCTACTCTGATACAGGAGATTCTGTAGGAGAAGGTTATTTCGAGTACAGGAACGCCGGCTGGTATGAAACGGCCAAAAACAGTGAGGGCGCCAAATTTACCGACACCTATCAGGACAGCTATGGCAGAGGCCTTACCATTACCTGCGTTGCACCCTTTACCGATGAGCACGGAAACTTTGCCGGCTGCGTCGCTATGGACGTTCTCATGAGCGAACTCAATGAGTCCATGGTAAATGATGGAATCGTTATTCCAAGCGAAGCTATCCTTATAGATTCAGAAGGCGAATATATTGCAGGAAAAGAAATAGATCCTTCCCTTGAGGACATGGGAAGCATCTTTGACGAGGATAAGAACGAAGCCCTGCGAATTGCAGGAAATGAGATTCTCTCAAGACCGAGCGCAGTTGTAAGTGCCGGAGAAGGTGAAAACGAAAAGTACATCGCCTTTTCGACCATCGAATCCACAGGCTGGAAGCTGTGTATCATAAGTCCCGTTTCTTCAGTAATAAAGCCTGCACAGATTATTCACGACAGTATCGATGAAAACACCAGCAATGTGGTCGACTCTGTAGTAAAGGGAATTCTCACGGTTATCCAGAGCTGTCTTGTACTTATTGCATTCATTTTGATAGTCGTAACTTCAGTAGTCGGAACAATTTCAAGAAGGATCTCCGATCCTCTCAAGAAGCTGGAAAAAGACGTGCGCAACATAAGCGGCGGCAATCTGGAAAGCAGAACGGAAGTCAATACCAATGATGAGATCGGCAGCCTTGCCAGATCTTTTAACAACATGGCTGATTCCCTTCAGAAGTATATTGCAGATCTGACGGAAGCAACAGCCAAGGAAGAGCGTATTGCCGGCGAGCTGGCAATTGCGACCAACATCCAGGCCAGCATGCTTCCAAGAGATTTCGATTCTCTTGCCTGTCACAAGGAGTTCAGTCTTTATGCGACAATGACACCGGCCAAAGAAGTCGGTGGAGACTTCTACGACTTCTTTATGGTGGATGACACTCACCTTGCCCTTGTTATGGCTGATGTATCCGGAAAAGGCGTACCTGCTGCCCTCTTCATGGTCATCGCAAAGACCTTGATAAAGAACAGGGCCCAGCTTGGAGGAACTCCATCAGAAGTACTCTCCTATGCCAATGAGCAGCTGTGTGAAGGAAATGATGAAGGACTCTTTGTAACCGTTTGGCTTGCTATCATAGACATAGCCACAGGAAAGGGCCTTGCGGCGAATGCCGGACATGAACACCCTGCCATCCGCAGAGCAGACGGCGAGTGGGAACTTATCAAGTACAAGCACTCCTCCGCTGTTGCAGTCATGGAAGGATTACCTTTTAAGGAGCATGAATTTGAGATTCACCCCGGAGACAGACTTTACGTCTACACTGACGGCGTAACAGAGGCCACGGATTCCGGAAATAATCTGTTCGGTGAAGACAGACTCTTAGAAGCCCTGAACAGTAATCCCGAAGCAGAGCCAAAAGAATATCTTGAAAATGTAAAGAATTCCATCGATGAGTTTGTAGGACAGGCACCTCAGTTTGATGATATTACAATGCTGGGACTTATCTGGAGGGGTTAATCCTTAAGCCCCATCAGAAGGCAGCTGATTATCAGAAGGACTCCGGATGCCCATATAGTCCTCTCGTTGTAGATCATAGAAAAATTGCCGCCTAAGCCTGCCCCCAGAGCAAATATTATGATCACAAGCATAT
Organism: Butyrivibrio sp.; assembly: GCA_017413105.1. Taxonomy (GTDB): domain Bacteria; phylum Bacillota; class Clostridia; order Lachnospirales; family Lachnospiraceae; genus Butyrivibrio. The sequence goes on from JAFPVA010000235.1 coordinate 69,707, forward strand.
AATCAACGGCTTTTCTTAGTTCACTTTTGCTTTTGGTCCTGATGTACGCTGAAAAGGCTGTAACTCCGCTCTTTAAGTTACCGATACACATAGTGCTGGCATAGAAAGTACCATGAACTTTTCTAAAGGCCTGTAACTGCAGAGCACAGGAAAAAGATATCATACAGTTGGCAAGCATATTTAAAGTCTGAGGAAGAAAACCTACCACGACCATTATTATGGCTTCCGCCAGAACAATGCCCTGCCTCCAGTGGATGATCCTTGAATTCTTGAACCTGAACTGAATACCGTCAGCAAAGAATATACCAAGCATAAAAGCAAAAATCGGGAACAGGTACATAATTCCTTTCTGCCACTGGCCCCCAATGAAATATGTACTCATCAGCACGATATTTCCGGTCTGGGCATTGGCGAATACTTTATTTCTGACAATGTATGTATATGCGTCCTGAAAGCCACCGCTGAATACCAGAACAAGATTGAGAAAAAGAGCATCTGACATCTGCTCCTGCTTTGTGATAAGATCCTTGATTTTTTTACCTGCCATAAGTTCTCCTCATTTAAAAACTAATTTGTATGACTTCTTAGATGAAATTACAGAAATCCGCACTAGCTGCGGATTTCGTGAGAACATGATACGAGAGGCAAATAGGCCCTTCGACGAAGTCGACTTTTAATGGCCTATTTGCGGCATTCTTGAATCTCTGATTCAAGAATGTATGAGTTCTTGGATAAAATTACAGAAATCCGCACTTGCTGCGGGTTTCGTGAGAACATGATTCAAGAGTCAACCAAGCCCTGCGACGTTAGTCGCCTTCAAATGGCTTGGTTGATACATTCTTGGATTTTATATCC